>CAYJMY010000012.1:0-44068 GCA_964371125.1 uncultured Mesorhizobium sp.
CTGCAACATATGCGACCAGGTCTTCATCGAGAATGACGTCGTCGTGGGCGACGACACGACCGTCAAATGCGGGGTCCAGCTCTGGGACGGGGTCCGACTCGGCAACAAGGTCTTCGTCGGACCCAACGCGACGTTCACGAACGACCGGTTCCCCCGTTCGAGACAGTATCCGCAAAAGTTCCTGGAGACAGTGGTCGAGGACAATGCGTCGATCGGTGCCAACGCGACGATCCTGCCCGGCGTGAGGATCGGCTATGCAGCCATGGTCGGGGCCGGCGCCGTCGTCACCAAGGATGTGCCGCCGAACGCCATCGTCGTCGGCAATCCGGCCGTCATCGTCGGATACCAGTCGCAGGGCGCTGCCCATACTCCGGTGAAGCCGGCACTCGTCTCGCCTGAGGCGAAGCGCAGTCCCGTCGGCGTCGGCGACTGCGCGATATGGCGGCTGCCCCACTTCAGCGACCTGCGCGGTGATCTCGCGCCTCTCGAATTCGCCCGCGACCTCCCGTTCGTGCCGCAGCGATCGTTCATGGTCTACGACGTGCCGTCGACGAAGGTCCGCGGCGAACATGCGCATCTGGTGTGTCACCAGTTCCTGATCGCGGCGCGCGGACGTTTGAAGGTGCTGGTCGACGACGGTCACGACCGGGCCGAGATCGAACTCGCCGATCCGACGACGGGTCTCTACATGCCGCCGCGGATCTGGGGAAGCCAGTATCATTTCGAGCGGGACACGATCCTGATGGTCTTCGCATCGCATCCCTACGATTCCGGCGATTACATCAGGGACTATAGTGACTTCCGCAAGATTGTCTGAATTCCTGAAAGGGCAGGGCGCCGGGTCCGACGGATTCCGTTTCGCCGTCATCGGTGCCCTGAACACGATCTTCACGTCGCTGGTCTATATCGGTCTTTCCTACTTGATGGCGGAAAGGGCCGCTTATGCGATCGCGTGGATGATCGGAATCGTCATCGTCTACAAGATCTATCCCGACTTGGTCTTCGTCGGGGGAAGGAACACAACGCGGTCCAGGTACGTGATGGCCTCTATCCCGATCGTATCGTTCCTGATCGGGCTCTATGCGATCGAGCCCTTCACCGCCGCCACCGACAACCGCCTGCTCGGCCTCGTGCTGACGCTGGTCGTGACATCAGGTGTAACGTTCGTGCTCTCTCGGGCTGTCGCCCGCTACCGCCGCAGTTCGCCGGACTGACACCAGCCGTACCCGCGCCCGGGGCTGTTCCATTCGAGCGCATGGGTCTGAGACGTGTGCATGCTTGTCGCTCGGACAGGCCTTCACAGGGCGGCATCCCGCGTCGTTCGGATGATTATGGCGTGAAGCGCGCCAGGTCCTCGATGTTGACGCTCTCCTCGGCGAGGTCGGGCGCGACGAGCACCTGGGCGGCGTTGCGCTCCTCCATGCCGCGCGCGTCGATCACGGTGCGGCCGTGCTCCATGCGGGCGCTGCCCTCGCAGACCATCGCCAGCGCTTTCGGGTAGAGTCTGTGTTCGGCCCTGAGCACGCGCGTCGCGAGGCTGTCCTCGGTGTCGTCCGAAAGCACGGGGATCGCCGCCTGCGCGATCAGCGGCCCGCCGTCCATGTCGGCCGTGACGAAATGCACGCTGCAGCCGTGGATGCGCACGCCGGCGTCGAGCGCGCGGCGGTGTGTGTCCAAGCCCTTGAAGCCGGGCAGCAGCGAGGGGTGGATGTTGATCATCCGCCCCTGCCAGCGGTCGACGAAGGCCGCGCCGAGCATCCTCATATAGCCGGCAAGCGCGACGATTTCAGCGCCGAAGCCGGCGAGGGTGGCGTCGATCGCCGTGTCGTGGGCATGCCCGTCGGCGAAGCCGCGGCGTTCGACGACAATGGAAGCGATGCCCGCAGCCTCCGCGGCGCGCAGGCCCGCCGCATCCGCTCTGTCCGAGATCACGCCCACGATGGTCGCCGGGAAATCCGGCTCCCGCGACGCTGCGATCAACGCCGACATGTTCGAGCCGCGACCCGAGATCAGGATGGCGACCCGTTTCTTCGCCGCGCTCATAGTCCCAGCGCTCCGCGATAAATCACGCCGGCATCGCGGCGTGGCACGATGCGGCCGATCGGCGTCACCGTCTCGCCCGCCGCTTGCAGAACAGCGGCGACCTGCGCGGCCTGCCCAGCGGCTACCACGGTCACCATGCCGATGCCACAGTTGAAGGTGCGCATCATCTCGGCCGGCGCCACACCTCCGATCCTGGCGAGCCAGGAGAACACCGGCGGAACGTCGATCTCCTCCAGGTCGAGTTCGGCGGCAAAGTCTTTCGGCAGGACTCGCGGGATGTTTTCGGGGAAGCCGCCGCCGGTGATGTGGGCGAGCGCCTTGATACCGTGGGTTTCGCGGATGGCTTTCAGGATGGAGCGGACATAGATTCGCGTCGGCTCGAGCAGGGCCTCGCCGAGCGTCTGGCCGACGGCGAACGGCGCCTTGTCCGTCCATTTCAACCCGGATTGCGCAACGATGCGACGAACCAGCGAAAAGCCGTTCGAGTGAAGCCCCGACGAGGCGATGCCGAGCAGGACGTCACCCTCGACGACGTCGTCGGTGGGCAAGAGCTGGCCGCGCTCGGCCGCGCCGACGGCGAAGCCGGCGAGGTCGTAGTCGCCGCCCTGGTAGAGGCCGGGCATTTCGGCCGTCTCGCCGCCGATCAGCGCGCAGCCGGCCTGGCGGCAGCCTTCGGCGATGCCGCCGACGATCGCCGCGCCCTGGTCCGGGTCGAGTTTGCCGGTGGCGAAGTAGTCGAGGAAGAACAGCGGTTCGGCGCCCTGCACGACAAGGTCGTTGACGCACATGGCGACGAGGTCGATCCCGACCGTTCCGTGGCGGCCTGATTCGATGGCGACCTTGACCTTGGTGCCGACGCCGTCATTGGCGGCGACGAGCACAGGATCGACGAAGCCCGCCGCCTTCAGGTCGAACAGGCCGCCGAAGCCGCCGATCTCGCCGTCGGCGCCGGGACGGCGGGTCGAGCGCACAGCCGGCTTGATCTTCTCGACCATCGCGTTGCCGGCGTCGATGTCGACGCCCGCCTGGGCGTAGGTCAGCCCGTTCGGCCTGTCGCTCATGGGTCCGCTCCGCTGGCTCTTGCGTTTCGGCGCTCTTCGCATGAAGCAGGCCGGGCCGCAAGAACGCGGGCTCGGCCGGATGGGCGGGTGCGGCCGAAAGTCGTCGCAATCTCGCTGCCTTCGACCGACCGCTTGCCTTCGCGGCGCGGCTCGACCATGTATCCGGTTCGTGTATGCGGTGCCGGACTCGGGGAGGAAGCTTGACCCTGCCCAACCTGATCACGTTGATGCGTTTCTTCCTGGTGCCGGGGGTGGTCCTGGCACTGCTCAGCGAACGCATGGAATGGGCGCTTGCGGGCTTCCTCGTCGCCGGCATCTCCGACGGCGTCGACGGCTTCATCGCCCGCCGCTACAACCAGCGCTCGGAACTCGGCGCCTATCTCGACCCGGTCGCCGACAAGCTGCTCCTGGTCAGCGTCTTTGTCGTTCTCGGCTACATGGGCGAACTTCCGCTCTGGCTTGTCGTCGGCGCCGTCTCGCGCGACGCCTTGATCGTCGGCGCGGTGATGCTCTCCACCATCATGGGCAATCCGGTCGCGGTGCGGCCGCTGATGGTATCCAAGGCCAACACCGCAGTGCAGATCACCCTCGCCGCCTTCGTACTCGCCGTACTTGCCTTCGGCACCGACTTCCCGCTCGTACGCCAGATGCTTGTCCTGCTCTCCGGCCTCTTGACCGCCGCTTCCGCCGGGGCCTATCTCGTCGGTTGGCTGAGGCACATGAGCGGCTATGGCGAGAGCGATACTCCCGGACGATGAAGACAGGGCAGCCGAACTCGCGCTGAAGGCGCTGCGCCGCCAGCTGCGCTTCTGGCTGGTCGCCACGGTCCTCTTCGTCGGGTTCACCTACCTGTTCAGCGATATCCTCCTGCCCTTCGTGGCCGGGATGGTGCTCGCCTATTTCCTCGATCCGGTGGCCGACTGGCTGCAGCGCCACGGCGTCTCGCGGCTGATGGCGACGATCCTCATCCTGACCGCCTTCGTCGTCATCTTCGCCCTGTCGCTGATCCTCCTGATCCCGGTGCTGGTCACCCAGCTCGCCGACTTCATTGGCCGCCTGCCGTCCTATCTCGGCCAGCTCCAGGCGCTGATTACCCATATCGACCCGCAATGGCTGGAACAGCGTTTCGGCATCGATGCCGAGAACCTCAGGAACGCCCTGAGCTCGCTGCTCACTTCCAGCGCCGGCTTCCTGACCGCCGTGATGCAGTCCATCTGGGATTCCGGTGTGGCGCTGTTCAACATCGCCGGACTGTTCGTGGTCACGCCGGTCGTGGCTTTCTACATGCTGCTCGACTGGGATCGCATGGTCGCCACCGTCGATGGGTGGGTGCCGCGCGACCATGTACAGACCGTGCGCGGCATCGCCGTCGACATCAACCGGGCGACGGCAGGCTTCGTCCGCGGACAGGGTACGCTGTGCCTGGTGCTCGGCGTCATGTACGCCGTCGGCCTGACAGCCGCGGGCCTCAACTTCGGCACCCTGATCGGCCTCTTTTCCGGCCTGATCAGCTTCATTCCCTATGTCGGCTCGCTGGTCGGGCTGGTGCTCGCGGTTGGCGTCGCCATAGTCCAGTTCTGGCCCGACTACACGATGATCGCGGCCGTCGCCGGCGTCTTCTTCCTCGGCCAGTTCATCGAAGGCAACATCCTGCAGCCGCGCCTCGTCGGCAAGAGCGTCGGCCTGCATCCGGTCTGGCTGATGTTCGCGCTGTTCGCCTTCGGCGCCTTGTTCGGCTTCGTCGGCCTCCTCATCGCGGTGCCGGCGGCGGCGGCCGTCGGCGTGCTGGTGCGTTTCGCCATCGGCCGCTATCTCCAGTCGCCGCTATACACCGGCCATGGCCATCCCGCCGAAGCGTCGCTCGAAGCCGTGCCGCCGGCCGCGCCCGGCCACGACGATGCCGGATAGTCCGCGCCAGCTGCCGCTGGAACTCGTTCACGAGGTCGGCCGGTCGCGGGACGAACTCGTCGTCGGCGCGGCGAACGCGGGCGCCGTCGCCCTGGTCGACCGCTGGCCCGACTGGCCCGCTCCCGTCGTCGTGCTTGCCGGCCCCGCCGGTTCGGGCAAGAGTCATATCGCCGAGATATGGCGCGAAACGGCGGAAGCGGCGTCCTTCCCGCGCGACCGCCTCGGCGCGGCGGCACTCGATGCGGCGTCGCGCGGTCCGGTTCTGGTCGACGACGCCGACGGACCGGGCCTCGACGAGACGGGCCTCTTCCACCTGATCAACGCCGTGCGCGCCGCCGGTACGCAGCTCCTGCTCACGGCGCGCCGCTTCCCCGCCGCCTGGAACGTCAGGCTGCCCGACCTCGCCTCGCGCCTCAAGGCGGCCGCCACGGTCGAGATCCACGAGCCCGACGACCTGCTGCTTGCCGGCGTAATCACGAAACTGTTTGCCGACAGGCAGGTCGAGGTCGAGCCGCACGTCGTTCAGTATCTAGTGCGCCGCATCGAGCGGTCGCTCGCGACGGCCATGCGCGTCGTCGACAGGCTGGACCGCGCAGCCCTCGAGCAACAGAGCCGGATTACCCGCGGCCTCGCCGCGGCGACGCTCAGCGCGCTTGACGAAGGCCAGGCCGCGCTCGATCTGTGAGGGTGCGGCTGCGCCTATTCCTCGTAATCGGAGCAGAAGTCGGGGGCGTCCTCGCCGAGTAGCGCGCAGCCGCGCGCGATCTCGTCCCAGATCAGCTGACAGGCGTTTTCCGCGTTGCACGGTGGCCGCGTTGCCGGCGACACGTCGAGGCACTGGTCGACATAGGTCTGGGCGTCTTCGGCGCCGACCTCCGCGGTACAGCTTTCGGCGAGCGCCGGAGTGGCCGCGAAGAAGACGGCGGCGAGGGCGATCCATGGCAGTCGTTTTGCGGACATGGCCTCCCTCCGATTCTCATCCCGGTGGCGCTGGCGTTGTGGACCTGCCGCCGGTCGGGTGCAAGTCCGGGTGGCGTCGAACTTGCGCGCAACGCCAGGGGCGATGCCCGGCTTCCCGCACCGGTGTCGTATTCGGCGCCGAGCCTCTTGCCTTGGGCCGAGGCAGACCTTATTCACCCGGAGCTTCGGAGTGTAGCGCAGTCTGGTAGCGCATCTGGTTTGGGACCAGAGGGTCGGGAGTTCGAATCTCTCCACTCCGACCAAGTTCCCTTTTGTCCGACCCAGAGACCGGTTCCGGTCCGGTCGGCGACGCTTTTGCCCGGCCACCGCCGCTTGACAGTGCGCGGCGGCGGGGGCAAAGGGCGGAAAGCACCGCCCAGATTGCCAGGAGCCTGCCGATGTCCGCGCGAATCTTCAGCCCCGCCAAGACCGCCATGCAGTCGGGCAAGGCCAAGACCGGCCACTGGGTGCTCGAGTTCGAGCCGGAGACGCGGCGCAAGATCGACCCGCTGATGGGCTACACCACGTCGGGCGACATGAAGAGCCAGATCCGCCTGACATTCGCCACCTGCGAGGAAGCGGTCGCCTATGCCGAGAAGCACGGCCTGGCTTACCGGCTGGACATGCCGAAGGAGAGCAAGCGGCGGCAGATTTCCTACTCGGACAATTTCCGCTATGACCGCAGGACGCCGTGGACGCACTGACGGGTCGTCGCCGCGTTCCCGGCCGCGCCGCAACCCCGGCGTAGACGGTCCCGTAGCTCAGCTGGATAGAGCACCGGCCTTCTAAGCCGATGGTCACAGGTTCGAATCCTGTCGGGATCGCCAGCAAGTGTCTGAAACATCCTCGGTCTTTTCGTGGGATGATTCCTAGTTTCGTGATGAATACCCAACGCGCTTGCCGCTACGTAACCGCTGTGGCAAGCTGTCGCCGGTGATTGGCTCGGGGTATTCGTGTGATTTGAGAATACAACCCTTCTACTGGCCGGGTGACGGCAACGGGAACGGAGATGCTTAAAAAGGGTCACTTCTCGAGAAGATCAATGCTGACGCTGTCGGCCTCTTCCGTTCTGCTGGCAGCCGCGGCTCCAAAGAAGCCGCGACCCGACTCGATGGCGCGAAAACCAGAAGTAGAAGCGGGGCTACCCCCCGGTACGCTGGTCTTCTTCGGATCTCAGCCCGGAATGGAGACCCTTGATAAAAGTGCCTCAGGCTTCGGCAATCCGTTCGCAACCGCATTCATCGGCGCACTGTCACAACCCGATCTGCCGATAGAGGCATTTGCCGAAGAGCTTTTCCAGTCCACAAGATATGAAAGTATGGGGTTCCAAGTGATCGATCGCCCGTCACGCTTGGAGCCGGCGGGTCTAAAACTCTTTCCGACCCAAAGAGAGGGACGTCGAAGCGCTCTCGTGCTCGTTATCTCGGACTACGGGAGTTCGCGGGAGCTGCCCTCTCTTCACGGAGCTAGATACGACGCAGGGCGTGTCGTCACCGCTTTGATCAATACGGGATTTGAAACAACCCTGATGCTGGACGGCTCGACTCCATACTTGCTTTCAGCCTTGGATGATTTTTCGCGCGAGTCCCAGGGCGCCGACATGTCTCTGATCTATGTCACAGGTCATGGAGTGGAGATCAACTACGACACCCGCCTCCTTACGACGCAATTCGATTCCAAGACGTTCGCCGAAGACTTCGATCGCGGCTCAATAGGGCTGTCGCGTATCGCCCTCGCCGCGAGGGCTCGCACCGCGAACTTGGTTTTTTACGCTGGGTGTCGCAACAATCCATTCGACCCCTGACCACTCAACTCAATGGAAGCCAAGCGCTCCGCCCGTCTGCCGCGCTCGCGTGGTCTGCTGGTTCAGCCGCGACATCGCCGGTTCAATTCCGGTTGCCGGTCCACTGCGGCCTTCTTGAAAGATCGCGCAGAGCAGTCCGGGAAGGTGACATACGGCTTTCCATACCGATGCTTCGGGGCACGAGTGATCCGCCACCCGCCCCTCATTCGGCCATCGCCGCCTTCAGCCCGCGCTCGATGTCGGCCTTGAGGTCGGCGACGTCCTCCAGCCCGATCTGCAGGCGGATCACCGGCCCTTCCTTCGCTCCCGTCGCGATGGTCCGGTCGCCGAGGAAGACCGGCACGGCCAGGCTCTCGTAGCCGCCCCAGGAATAGCCGAGGCCGAAGATCTCGAGCGCATCGAGGAAGGCATGGGCCTCCTTCTGCCCGCCGCCGTCGAGTACGATCGAGAAGATGCCGCTCGAGCCGTTGAAGTCGCGCCGCCAGAGCGCGTGACCCGGATGGCTCTCCAGGGCCGGATGCAGCACGCGGGCAACGCCGGGCTTCCCTTCCAGCCACTGCGCGATCTCAAGCGCACTCTTTCGGTGATGCTCGAGCCTGACACCCATCGTACGCAGTCCGCGCAGCACCTGGTAGACGTCATCGGGCGCCGCGCAGCAGCCCATGGTGAGGAACGTCTCGTGCAGCCGTGCCCAGCACGCGGCGTTGGCCGATACCGTGCCGAGCAGCACGTCGGAATGGCCGGCAGGATACTTCGTCGCGGCATGGATCGAGACGTCGACGCCGAAGTCGAGCGCCTTGAAGTAGAGCGGCGTCGCCCAGGTGTTGTCCATCATGACGACGGCGCCGGCTGCGTGCGCCGCGGCCGCGATCGCCGGGATGTCCTGCATCTCGAACGTGTTGGAGCCGGGCGACTCGGTGAAGACGACCTTGGTGTTGGGCTTGATCAGCGCGGCAATGCCGGCTCCGGCGAGGGGATCGTAGTACTCCACCTCGACGCCGAGCCGCTTCAGCATGGTGTTGGCGAAGGTGCGGGTTGGCGCGTAGACGCTGTCGACGATCAGCGCGTGGTCGCCGGCCGAGAGGAAGGCGAGGAGCGGGATGGTGACGGCGGCCAGCCCCGACGGCACCAGGATCGTCCCGGCGGAACCTTCCAGTGCGTCGATCGCCGCGCACAGCGCGTCGGTTGTCGGCGTGCCCCGTGTGCCGTAAACATATTTCTGGCTCCGCCCGGCCATGGTGGCCGCATCGGGAAACAGGACAGTCGAGGCGTGCACCACGGGCGGATTGACAAAGCCGTAATAGGCGTGTGGATCGTTGCCCGAATGGGCAAGCCGCGTGTTGATGCCCCAGTTCTCGTCGCTGCGCTTTGCCATGGAATCCCAACCATCCCCGAAAGACGCTACGCATAAGGGGGAGCCGCGCGCTCCGCAACCCGCAGCGGGCGCAGTCCCGGCCCGGGCAGGGCGCGGCCTCCACCGCCGCTTCGGCGAGACCATGGCGACCGCTCACCGCCGGGTACGACGCCCGCGCTTCCATCGGGCCGAGCCCGTCTGGCCGCGGCCGTTCGACCGTTTGGTGCTGTTCGGGCTGTTGTTGATTGCCGCGCTGAGCCTGTTCGACGCCGCCGCGATCCGCCACGCCCGCGCCGACGAAGGCCTGCTCTTCTCGACGATGAGGGCGATCACCGACATCGGCCAGTCGCACTGGTATCTCGTACCGGCGGCGCTGCTGTTCCTCGGTGCGGCATTCTTCGACTGGCGGGCGGCGGGTTTCCGTGGCCGCCGCCGGCTGGTGCTTCTGTTCGGTCAGGCGGGATTCGCCTTCGCCACGGTGGCGGTGTCCGGGCTGCTTGCCAACCTCATCAAGATCGTGGTTGGGCGCGCCCGGCCGGCCATGTTCGACGAGGTCGGGGCCCATCATTTCGAGCCCTTCTCGATCGGCTACGCCTATGCCAGCTTTCCCTCGGGGCACGCGACCACGGCCGGCGCCGTCACGGCGCTTTTTATCCTCTGGTTCCCGCGCTATTCGGCGCTGTGGGCGGTGATCGGCATCTTCCTGGCGGCGACCCGCGTCGCGGCAACGGCGCACTACCTGTCCGATATCGCCGGCGGTTTCCTGCTCGGCTTGGGTTTCACTGTGCTTGCCGCCCGCTTCCTCGCCCGTCGCGGCGTCGCGTTCCGCTTCGCACGCGGAAAAATCCTTCCGGTTGTCGTTGGCCGTTCGACAGCACGGCGCAAGTAGATCTGCGCTTTTCGTGAAACGCCCGACCGTTTCCGCGCGCCGCGGCGCACATCTGTTCCCCGGCTGGTTGTGGCCGGTCGGACAGGCGCGGCCATTCGTACTTGACCCGAAACGAATAATCGCCTTCGATACAGTCCGTGAACGGGATCGAGGGCGGGCGCGTCCATGTCGACGCGGCTCCGGAAATGGGCCGGAGTGCCGATGCCTTCGCACGGGACGACAGGGCTGGCCCCTGACAACAACAGAAGAAAAGGGTTTGTGGGTATGAAAAACGTTCTGACTGGTATGCTCGGCGTTGCCGCGCTTGCGCTGACCGCATCGGTCGCCTCCGCAGGTACGCTCGACGACGTCAAGGCCAAGGGCTTCGTGCAATGCGGCGTCAACACCGGCCTCGCCGGCTTTGCCGCGCCGAACGACAAGGGCGAGTGGTCCGGCTTCGACGTGGACTACTGCAAGGCGCTGGCCGCCGCGATCTTCGGCGACGCAAGCAAGGTGAAGTACACGCCGACGACCGCAAAGGAGCGCTTCACCGCGCTGCAGTCGGGCGAGGTCGACGTGCTGATCCGCAACACCACCTGGACGCTCAGCCGCGACACCGCGCTCGGCTTCAACTTCGCCGGCGTCAACTACTATGACGGCCAGGGCTTCATGATCAACGCCAAGCATCTGGCGGGCGTGAACTCGGCCCTGCAGCTCTCCGGCGCCTCGGTCTGCGTGCAGACCGGTACGACCACCGAGCTCAACCTCGCCGACTTCTTCAAGACGAACAAGATGGAGTACAATCCGGTCGTCTTCGAGAAGCTCGAAGAGGTCAACGCCGCGTACGATTCCGGCCGTTGCGACGTCTATACAACCGACCAGTCCGGCCTCTACGCGATCCGCCTGACGCTCGCCGCGCCGGACGATCACGTCGTGCTTCCCGAGATCATCTCCAAGGAGCCGCTCGGACCGGCCGTGCGCCAGGGCGACGACCAGTGGTTCGATATCGTCAAGTGGGTTCACAATGCGTTGCTGACGGCCGAAGAACTCGGCATCACCCAGGCCAACGTCGACGAGATGAAGGCCAATGGCGGACCCGAGGTGAAGCGTGTGCTCGGCCAGGAAGCCGACAGCAAGCTCGCCGCCGACCTGGGTCTGCCGAACGAGTGGGTTGTCAACATCGTCAAGGCGGTCGGCAACTACGGCGAGGTCTTCGAGCGCAATATCGGCTCGGGCAGCCCGTTGAAGATCGCCCGCGGCATCAACGCCCAATGGTCGAAAGGCGGCCTGCAGTACTCGCCCCCGATCCGCTAATCGCGGCTGAGCGAACGGAAGGCGGATTCCCCGCCTTCCGCTTTCGTCGAAGGGGAACCCATGGCATCGCAGGAAGCACTCCGTAACGACGAGGCCGCGCGGGTCTCGGTGTTCAACGACCCCAAGGTGCGCGGCCTGGTCTATCAGGCCGTCGTCTTCATCCTCCTGGTGGTCTTCGTCTACTGGATCGTCGGCAACACGATTGAAAACCTGAAACGGGCGAACATCGCCTCGGGCTTCGGTTTCCTCAACGGTCGCGCCGGCTTCGACGTCGGCCAGAACCTGATCGAATTTAGTTCCGATTCGACCTTCGCCCGGGCGCTGGTGGTCGGCCTGCTCAATACGCTGTTGGTGGCCGTCACCGGCATCATCACCGCTTCGATCGTCGGCTTCCTCGTCGGCATCGGGCGGCTGTCGCGCAACTGGCTGATCCAGAAGATCTGCACGGTCTATGTCGAACTGTTCCGCAACATCCCGCCGCTGCTCGTCATCTTCTTCTGGTATCTCGGCGTGCTGTCGGTCCTGCCCGTGCCGCGGGACAGTATCGGGCTGCCCTTCGGAAGCTATCTCAACAGCCGCGGCCTCTATCTGCCGAAGATGGTTTGGGCGGAAGGGGCCTGGCTGGTCGGGGTCGCCTTCGTCGTTGCCGCAGCGCTCTCCTTCTTCGTCGCGCGGCGGGCGCGCGCGCGGCAGATGGCGACGGGCCAGCAGTTTCCGGTCCTTTGGACCTCGCTCGGCCTGCTCGTCGGGCTGCCGCTGCTCGCCTTCGTCGTCACCGGCTTCCCGCTGAGCTTCGATTTCCCTCAGCAGTCGACCTTCAACCTGACCGGCGGCATGCAGATCAAGCCGGAATTCATCGCCCTCTACCTGGCGTTGTCCTTCTACACGGCATCGTTCATCGCCGAGATCGTGCGGGCCGGCATCCTCGGCGTCTCCAAAGGCCAGAGCGAGGCGTCCTTCGCCCTCGGGTTGCGGCCGGGCCAGGCGCTGCGGCTCGTCGTCATTCCGCAGGCCCTGCGCATCATCATCCCGCCGTTGACCAGCCAGTATCTCAACCTGACCAAGAATTCGTCTCTGGCTGTTGCTGTCGGCTACGCCGATCTGGTCGCTATCGGGGGCACGATCCTCAACCAGACCGGGCAGTCGATCGAGGTCGTGGCGATCTGGATGGTCGTCTATCTCGGGCTGAGCCTGATCACCTCGGTGTTCATGAACTGGTTCAATGCGCGCATGGCGCTGGTGGAGCGCTGATATGGCCGTCACCGATTTCTCTTATGTGCGCACGGAAATATCGCCGGCCGAAAAGCCGCCGCGCGGCGAGCGCGGCCTCGCCGCCTGGCTGAAGAAGAACCTGTTCGCTTCGACGAGTGACACGATCCTGACAGTGATCGGCCTGTTACTCGTCGTGGCGATCCTGCCGCCCTTCATCCGCTGGGCGTTCCTCGATGCAGCCTGGTACGGTGCTGACCGCTCGGTCTGTTCCACGGTCGTGCAGGGCGGCATCCAGCCGGAGGGCTGGTCGGGCGCCTGCTGGCCCTTCGTCAAGGCCAAGTTCGAGTTGTTCATGTTCGGCCGCTACCCGATCGACGAACGCTGGCGCGTGATCCTCGTCGGCGTGATTTTCGTCGCGCTGCTCGTCCCGCTGCTGATGCCGCGGGCGCCGCGCAAGGGCCTCAACGCGCTGCTGTTCTTCATCGTCTTCCCGGTCGTCGCCTTCGTGCTCCTTGTCGGCGGCTGGTTCGGGCTGGAGCATGTCGAAACCTCGCTGTGGGGCGGCCTGCTGGTGACGCTGGTCCTGTCCTATGTCGGCATCTCGGTGTCGCTGCCGCTCGGCGTGCTGCTGGCGCTCGGCCGGCGCTCCAGCCTGCCCGTGCTGAAGATGCTGTCCGTCGTCTTCATCGAGGCGGTGCGCGGCGTGCCGCTGGTCACCGTGCTTTTCATGGCGAGCGTTATGCTGCCGCTGTTCCTGCCGCCGGGCACGACCTTCGACAAGCTGCTCCGGGCGCTGATCGGCGTCGCCCTGTTCGCCTCGGCCTACATGGCGGAGGTGATCCGCGGCGGCCTGCAGGCGATCCCCAAGGGCCAGTACGAGGGCGCAGATTCGCTCGGCCTCGGCTATTGGCAGAAGATGGGCCTGATCGTCCTGCCGCAGGCGCTGAAGCTGGTCATCCCGGGCATCGTCAACACCTTCATCGGCCTGTTCAAGGACACCAGCCTGGTCTCGATCATCGGCATGTTCGACCTGCTCGGCATCGTCCGCCAGGCCTTCTCCGACACCAACTGGGCTTCGCCGCAGACGCCGATGACAGGCCTCGTCTTCGCCGGCTTCATCTTCTGGATTTTCTGCTTCGGCATGTCGCGCTACTCGATCTACACCGAGAGGCGGCTCGACACCGGACACCGCAAATGAGCCTGAACGCAGGCCACTGATAAAAGGGGAACATCGATGGCTATCGAGAACGCGGTCAGCGCGGAAGAGATCAAGGTCGACGTCGCCAAGATGCAGGTCTCGGAGACCGAGGTGGCGGTCGATATCGTCGGCATGCACAAGTGGTATGGTGAGTTCCACGTGCTGAAGGACATCAACCTCAGGGTGATGCGCGGCGAACGCATCGTCGTCTGCGGCCCGTCCGGCTCGGGAAAGTCGACGCTGATCCGCTGTATCAACCGGCTGGAGGAGTACCAGAAGGGCAAGATCATCGTCGACAAGATCGAACTGACCAACGATCTCAAGCGCATCGACGAGATCCGCCGCGAGGTCGGCATGGTCTTCCAGCACTTCAACCTGTTCCCGCACCTCACCATCCTGGAGAACTGCACGCTGGCGCCGATCTGGGTGCGCAAGATGCCGAAGAAGCAGGCGGAGGAAGTCGCCATGCACTTCCTCACCCGCGTCAAGATCCCCGAACAGGCGCACAAATACCCCGGCCAGCTGTCGGGCGGCCAGCAGCAGCGCGTGGCGATCGCCCGCTCGCTGTGCATGAACCCGCGCATCATGCTGTTCGACGAGCCGACGTCCGCGCTCGACCCGGAGATGATCAAGGAAGTTCTGGAGACCATGGTCGGGCTCGCCGAGGAGGGCATGACCATGCTGTGCGTGACCCACGAGATGGGTTTTGCCCGCAAGGTCGCCAACCGGGTGATCTTCATGGACGCCGGCCAGATCGTCGAGCAGAACACACCGTCGCTGTTCTTCGACCATCCCCAGCACGAGCGGACCAAGCTGTTCCTCAGCCAGATCCTGCACTGAGGGAGCCGCGCCGGCCGCGGCGCCGAAGCCCGACCCCGGGTCCGGACCGAGGCTCCCGTGACCGCGATGGAGCGCCAGGCGGGGGAAAATATTAGGCTAAGAAATCGCGCAAGGGATTGAAGAGGCGAAATGACTTGCTTCGACCGTGGCGCGAACGAAGGCATATCTGTCCCCCTGCGCGACGCCCACTCCGCTTCTCTCCGGCTCTGCCCTTGTCCTTCGAGGCTCCCTTCGCGCGCACCTTAGGACGAGAGCGAGCCGGCTATCGCCAGGAATCCCACCTTTCCGCAATGCCCACGCCGGGTCTCCGCTGTTTCGCAGCGTCCTAGTCCTGCGGGCGTTCGATCCCTGAAAGATCCATCTTTCCGATCCGCCCGAAGGCGGCCCTTCATATCTCCGCACAAACGTCCCGGACGCAGGCGCGAAGCCAGCGATGGGCTAGGTCCGCATCCATCCGCGGGTGCCACAGCAGCGAGACTGTCACTTCCCGCGTAGGAACGGGGAGGGCGAAGCTCCACATGCCGGCACGCAGGTTCCCGGTATGGCGTTCCGGCACGGTCGCGATGAGATCGGAGGCGCGGGCAAGTGCCAGCGCGGCGGCAAAGCCGCCGACGATCGTCTCGACCCGCCGCTCCAGACCCATGACCTGCAGGGCGTCGTCGACGGGCCCTCCTTCCAGTCCGCGCCGCCACACGGCGACATGCCGCCCGGAGGCATAGCGTTCCGGCGTGATGCTCCCCTCGGCCAACGGGTGGTCCGCCCGTACGACGCCGACGAAACGGTCGCGGAACAGGGCCTGGGTCCGCAGTTCCGGCCCCATCGTCTTGCCCACCGTGCCGGTCTCCAGATCGACGGATCCGTCGCGCAGCGGCGCGCTGTCCCTGTCCGTCTTCGGCACGAAGCGCAGCTTTACCCCCGGCGCCTCGGCGCCGACCCGGGCGATGAGGTCAGGGCCGAAATTTTCTACGAAGCCCTCGCTGGTGCGGATGGTGAACATGCGCTTCAGTGCCGCAAGGTCGAGCCTGCTCGCCGGACGCAGTAGCGATTCCGCCTCTTGGACGAGTTGGGAGACGCGCTCGCGGAGTTCCTGCGCCCGGGGCGTCGGAACCAGCCCCCGGCCGGCCCTGACCAGCAGCGGATCGCCGGTCACCATGCGCAGGCGCGCCAGCGCCCGGCTCATCGCCGACGGGCTCAGCCGCAGCCGCTCGGCGGCGCGCGCGACGCTGCCTTCGGCGAGAAGCACATCGAGGGTGACGAGCAGGTTGAGATCGGGCGTCGACATTCTCCGACTATAGAGGACATGGCGTCAAATGCACGAATGAAATGCAAACAGTGCGCATTCCGCCATGTCGTTCCGCGGGATAGATGCAGCGGGAACCCAAATGGAGATTTCCGATGTTCCCGCTTCGCTTCGCCCCTGTCCTCTTCGGCCTCATCCTGTCCGGCCTGATGTCGTTGCTCGTCTCCGGCATCGCCACCTGCCGCAACGCCGGCTCGGTTGACATTTTCCTCGATCTCTGGATCGGGGCATGGCTGCCGTCGTGGCTCATCGCGTTTCCAGTCGTTCTGGTCGTCGCTCCCCTTACGCGCGGCGTCGTCCAGCGTCTGGTCAGGCAGTGAGGGGGCGGCGATGGTCGATGCAGTGAACCACGCCGCCATCGTTCGCACGGCGCCGTCCGCCCGCTGGGCGCTCGCCGCGCTGTCGTTGTCGATGCTGCTCTCGTCCCTCGGCACCAGCATCGCCAATGTCGGGCTGCCGGCACTCTCGCTGGCGTTCGACGCCTCGTTCCAGGCGGTACAGTGGGTGGTCGTCGCCTACCTCCTCGCCATCGCCAGCCTCATCGTCGGCGTCGGCCGGCTCGGCGACATCGTTGGCCGCCGGCGCCTGCTGCTGGCCGGCATTGCGCTGCATGGGGCGGCCTCGGTTCTGTGCGGCCTCGCGCCGGAACTGCCCTTTCTGATCGCCGCACGGGCGGTGCAGGGCCTCGGCGCGGCGATCATGATGTCGCTGTCCATGGCGCTGGTCGGCGACACGGTCGCGAAGGCGCGGACCGGCAGCGCCATGGGCCTGCTCGGAACGATGTCGGCGGCCGGCACGGCGTTAGGGCCTTCGCTCGGCGGCGTGTTGATCGCTTCCTTCGGCTGGCCGGCAATGTTCCTGGTCAACGTTCCCCTCGGCGTCCTCGCCTTCGCGCTCGCCTACGGCTCATTGCCCGCCGATCGTCCGGCTACGGCCGGTTCGGCCCGCTTCGACTACACGGGGACGGCCCTGCTGGCCGTGACCCTGGCGGCCTATGCCTACGCCATGACCACCGCCCACGACGGGTTCGGATCGTTGAACGCGGCTTTTCTCGCCGCTGCAGTGTTCGGAGCCGGTCTGTTCTCGCTGGCCCAGTCGCGGGCTGCGTCGCCGCTCGTCCGGCCGGCGCTGTTTGCCGATCCGGCGCTGGCGGCGGGCCTCGTCGCCAGCGCCCTTGTGTCGACGGTGATGATGGCCACGATGGTGGTCGGTCCGTTCTATCTGACGCGCGCGCTCGGGCTCGACGCCGGCCGTGCCGGGATCGCGTTGTCCGTCGGCCCGGCCGTTGCCGCCCTGACGGGGATCGTCGGGGGCCGAGTCACCGACCGGTTCGGCGCCCGGCGTATGACCGTCGCCGGCCTCGCCGGCATCGTTGCGGGGGCGGCCGCGCTGGCGGCCTTGCCGGGGAGCTTCGGCGTTGCGGGCTATGTCGCGCCGATCATCGTGATCACCATGGGCTATGCGCTGTTCCAGACGGCCAACAACACCGCGGTCATGGCGGACGTAAGCGCCGACCAGCGCGGCGTCGTCTCCGGCATGCTCAATCTGTCGCGCAATCTCGGTCTGATCACCGGGGCGTCGGCGATGGGCGCCGTGTTCGCCTGGGGAACCGCGGTGGCCGACCTCGCCGCGGCTCGCCCGGAAGCCGTCGCCGCCGGCATGCGCCTGACGTTTGGCATTGCCGCCGTGTTGATCGTGGCCGCGATCGCGACGGCGCTCCGCGCGCTCGTCGCCCGTCGTCCGTCGTTTACCGACGCCGGCTGACGCGACCATGGCGCCGCCGGCGCAGTGCGTCAGTCCTCCGGCGCCCTCCAGCCGTACAGCCAGTCGAGGCTGCGCACGAGCCGCGAGGCGGGCGTTAGCGCGAGGATGCGGTCGCGGGCAAACGCGACGGCGCCGCCGGCGTGCCAGGTAAAGTGGTTGAACGCGCCACGTTTGATGACGCGGGCCACGCGCGGCCGTCGCGCCGCCTGGTAGGCGGCGAGCGCGGCCGCCATGTCGTCGCGGCGGGCGGCGACGCAATGCGCCAACACCGCGGCGTCCTCGATTCCCATCGCCGCCCCTTGAGCGGCGAACGGTGTCATCGCGTGGGCGGCGTCGCCGACCAGCGCGATGCCGCCCGGAGCGACCCAGGGATGGCCCGCCTCGACCATGTGCAGCGGCCAGGACGTCCACGGCCGCGCCTCCTCGGCGAGCCGCACCAGTTCCGGAGCGCAGCCGCGCATCGCCTCGGCGAGCGCGGCGGGATCGACGGCGCGCGACCAGACCTCGCCCATCGGCTCGCCTGCGGTGACGGCGACCAGGTTGATGGCGCCGCCGCCGCGCACCGGATAGGCGATAAGGTGCAACGTCGGGTGCATGAAGGCGGTCACCACGCTCGCCGGCGCGATCTTCTGGAACGCCCTGCCGGCCTCGCTCTCGGCGCGAACCACGGTGCGCCAGGCGATGCGGCCGGAGAACCGGCTGCGACCGACCGAGCCGAGGCCGCGGATGGTCGACCAGACGCCGTCGGCGCCGACGAGCAGCGCGCCCGCCATTTCCGTCACCTTGCCCTGCCGGTCGATCGAGGCGGTCACGCCGCGCATGTGAACGGCGACGTCGCGTACGGCAGCGCCGAGGGTGAGCGTGATGTCGGGATGGCGCCCGACCCGGGCGAGCAGTGCGCTCTGCAGGTCGGCGCGGTGGGCGACGAGATAAGGCGCTCCCCAGCGCGCTTCGGCCGCCGCACCCAGCGGCACCCGCGTCCGCTCCGCCAGCGTTGCCGCGTCGCGCAGCACCACGGCCTCGGGCTTCACCGCAGCCGGGCGCAGGAGGTCGAGGACGCCGAGGCGGGAAAGGATGTGGGTGGCGTTGGGCGACAGCTGCAGGCCGGCGCCGACCTCGGCGAGGCCGGACGCGCGTTCAAAGACATGGACGGAGAAGCCGCGTTCGGCGAAAGCCAGGGACGTCGTCAGCCCGGCGATACCCGCGCCGGCGACGACCACCTGCCGCGAGTGCGATTCCATCGTCCGCTTCCGGCCGCCGGCCCGGCGATCAGGCCGCCTTTTCGTGGTAGACGCAGCCCGCGGGGCGGCTTTCGGCGGCGCCCAGTGCCGGATCGTAGCGGTAGAGCGTCGAGCAGTAGGGGCAGACCTTCTCGGCGTCGTTGCCCATATCGAGGAAGACGTGCGGATGGTCGAAGGGCGGGTTGGCGCCGACGCACATGAATTCCTTGACGCCGATCTCGATCACCGGATGCCCGGCGTCGTTCTGGAAGTGGGGAATGGAGCCACCGGCCATCGACTTGCCCTCGCGCTTGCGACGCGGACGCCCCGGCGCGTCCTGCCGTCGATGAGCGTTTGGAACATCTCGGACGCCATTGCAAGGGATGTGAAATGAAACTGTTGCAAAAGCCTGCCACAGGATAACTTGACCAGAAACTCAGCCGGCTCAGGGGAGGCCGGCCGCGGAGGTACGACCGACATGACCCAACTGAAGCCCGTGCAGACGGAATTCGTCAGCGTCGCGACGGCGACCGGAGAGGCGGAGGGCAATCCCGACCGCTTCGTCAACCGCGAGTTCTCCTGGCTTCAGTTCAACCGCCGCGTCCTCCAGCAGGCGCAGTTCGCCAGCCACCCGCTGCTCGAGCGCGTGCGCTTTCTGTCGATCTCGGCGACCAACCTCGACGAGTTCTTCATGGTGCGCGTCGCCGGCCTCGCCGGCCAGGTGCGCGAGGGCATCGCCATCCGCAGCCCCGACGGCCGTACGCCCGAGCAGCAGCTCGACCAGGTGCTGCGCGAGGTCGAGAGGCTGCAGGAGGACCAGCAGGCCATCCTGTCCGAACTGATGGGCTTGCTCAGGACCGCCGGCATCGAGACGGTCACCGCCGACGCGCTCAGCCGCGACGACAAGGACTGGCTCGAGGAGCACTTCCTCGAATCGGTGTTCCCGGTTCTGACCCCGCTGTCGATCGACCCGGCGCACCCGTTCCCCTTCATCCCCAACCTTGGGTTCTCAATGGCGCTGAAGTTGCGCCAGCTGAAGAACGGCGAGGAGATGACGGCGTTGCTGCGCCTGCCGCCGGCGCTGAAGCGCTTCATCCGGCTGCCCGACCGCAAGGGCACGATCCGCTTCATCTTGATCGAGGATACGGTCAGTCTGTTCATAGCGAAACTTTTCCCCGGCTACGAGGTGAAGGGCTCCGGCACCTTCCGCATCATCCGCGACAGCGACATCGAGGTCGAGGAAGAGGCCGAAGACCTGGTGCGCCTGTTCGAGACGGCGCTGAAGCGGCGCCGCCGCGGCGCAGTGATCCGCATCGAGTTCGACGACGCCATGCCCGAGGTGCTGCGCGAATTCGTCGCTGGCGAGCTCGGCCTCTCGGCCAACCGCATCAGCGTGCTCACCGGGCCGCTCGCGGTCAACCAGATCTCGGAGATCGTTTCGGTGGCGCGCGACGACCTGAAGTTCATCCCCTACAATCCGCGCTTCCCCGAGCGCATCCGCGACCATGGCGGCGACTGCTTCGCCGCGATCCGCGAGAAGGACCTCGTCGTCCACCACCCCTACGAATCTTTCGACGTCGTCGTGCAGTTCCTGCGCCAGGCGGCCGCCGATCCGGAGGTCGTCGCGATCAAGCAGACGCTCTACCGCACATCGAACGAAAGCCCGATCGTGCGCGCTCTGGTCGATGCCGCCGAAGCGGGCAAGTCGGTAACGGCGCTAGTCGAGCTGAAGGCCCGATTCGACGAGGAATCCAACATCCGCTGGGCGCGCGATCTGGAAAGGGCCGGCGTCCAGGTGGTGTTCGGCTTCATCGAGCTGAAGACCCACGCCAAGATGTCGATCGTGGTGCGCCGCGAGGATCAGAAGCTCAGGAGCTATGTGCATCTGGGCACCGGCAATTACCATCCGATCACGGCGCGCATCTACACCGATCTCTCCTACTTCACCTCCGATCCGGCGATCGCCCGCGACGTCACCCAGATATTCAACTTCATCACCGGCTATGCCGAGCCGGCGCGCGAGATGAAGCTGGCGATCTCGCCCTTCACTTTGCGCGCGCGTATTCTTGGCCACATTCAGGACGAGATCGAACACGCCCGCGCCGGGCGTCCCGCCCGTATCTGGATGAAGATGAACTCGCTGGTCGATCCGGTCGTCATCGATGCGCTTTACGACGCCAGCAACACCGGCGTGGAGATCGAGCTGGTGGTGCGCGGCATCTGCTGCCTGAGGCCGCAGGTGCCTGGCCTGTCGGAGAACATCCGCGTCAAGTCGATCGTCGGCCGCTTCCTCGAGCACAGCCGCATCTACTGTTTCGGCAACGGCCACGGCCTGCCTTCGGACGAGGCGATCGTCTACATCGGCTCGGCCGACATGATGCCGCGCAATCTCGACCGCCGCGTCGAGACGCTGGTGCCGATCACCAACCCGACCGTGCACGAGCAGATCCTCGGCCAGATCATGCTCGGCAACATCATGGACAACCAGCAGAGTTTCGAAGTATTGCCAGACGGTACCTCGCGCCGGATGATCCCGGACGAGGGGGAGGAGCCCTTCAACGCCCAGGAATATTTCATGACGAATCCGAGTCTGTCGGGACGGGGCGACGCACTGAAGTCGCATGCGCCGAAGCGGATCGCCCAGTTCAAACGGCAGAAGAAAGCCGTCCAAGCCGGTAAAGCATGATAGGAAACTCCCAGGGCCGGCTCCCCGACCGTCGGCCGCTGTCCATCATAGACATCGGGTCCAATTCGATCCGACTCGTGATCTATGAGGGCATCGCGCGCTCGCCGACCATCCTCTTCAACGAGAAGATGCTCGCGGGCCTCGGCCGCGGCCTCGTCGCAACGGGGAAGCTCGATCCGGAGGCGGTGACGCGCGCGGTCGAGGAATTCCGCCGCTTCCGCGCGCTGTCCGAACAGGCAGGGGCGGCCAGGCTCCACGTCATCGCCACAGCCGCCGCCCGTGAAGCGCAGAACGGCATGGACTTCATCCATCGCGCCGAGGACATTCTTGGCGTGCCGATCCGCGTGCTCAGCGGCCGCGAAGAGGCTTACTACTCGGCGCTCGGCGTCATCTCCGGCTTCCATCCCGCTGACGGAATCGCCGGTGACCTCGGCGGCGGCAGCCTCGAACTGATCGACATCCGCGGCGAGACCATCGGCGACGGCATCACGCTGCCGTTGGGCGGCCTGCGCCTTCAGGACATGTCGAAGAACTCGCCGGGCGCGGCGCTGCGCATCGCGCGCGACGAACTCGAGCGGGCGAAACTTTTAAAAGGCGGCGCTGGCAGGGCTTTCTATGCGGTCGGCGGTACGTGGCGAAACCTCGCCCGCCTGCACATGAGCGCCACGGGTTATCCGTTGGCGGTCATGCACCAATACGAGATGGCGACTGCGGCGTCGGCGGATTTCCTGAAGCAGGTGGCGCGCGGCGACGTCGAGAAGATCAGGGGCATCGACCGGGTGTCGAAGAGCCGCCGTGCGCTGTTGCCCTACGGCGCGGCCGTGCTGCAGGAGATCGTGGCAAGGCAGAAGCCGTCTAAGATCGTCATTTCCGCGCTCGGCGTGCGCGAGGGCTTCCTCTATTCGCTGCTCAGCGAGGAGGAGCAGAAGCGCGATCCGCTGATCTCGGCCGCCGAGGAACTGGCGCTGCTACGCGCCCGTTCCGTTCGCCATGCGCACGAACTCGCGGCCTGGACCGGCGAGACCCTGCGCGCCTTCGGCATCGACGAGACCGACGACGAGGCGCGCTACCGCCAGGCGGCCTGCCTCCTCGCCGACATCGGCTGGCGCGCACACCCCGAGTATCGCGGCACCCAGTCTCTCAACATCATCGCCCACGCCTCCTTCATCGGCGTCGACCATCCCGGGCGGGCCTTCATCGCTCTGACCAGTCTCTATCGCCACGAGGGCATCTTCGGCGACGCAGCGTCGCCGGAGATCCAGGCGCTCGCCACCCCGCGCCTGCTCGAAAGGGCGCGGCTGCTCGGCGCCGTCATGCGCGTCGTCTACCTGTTCTCCGCGGCAATGCCCGGCGTCATCCCGTCGTTGCGATGGGAGCCGCGGCCGGGCGGAGCGCTGGCGCTGGTCATTCCGCCGGCCTATGCGGCGCTGAACGGCGAGCGGCCGGCCGGCCGCCTGGCGCAGCTTTCGCGTATCCTCGGCAAACCGCTGGAACTTGCGGTCGGTCCCACCGACTGAGTGCCGTATCGTCGGCCACGAGTCGGCCTGGTGCGGATCATGGCACCGTTTTCAGGAAATCGTCGATCGCGGCAAACATCTCGGCATCGTGGCCGACCCAAATATGGCCTCCCGTCGGATAGCCGACGAGTCGCGCACCGGCGACGTGCGACACCAGGTAGCGGGCGGCGTCGTAGGTACCGAAGCGGTCGTCCTCGAGCGAGACGGCCAGTGTCGGCGTGGCGATCCGCTCGAGCGCCTGCTGCTGCGGATTGCCGGCGAGCTTGGCGTCGTTGAGGAGCCCGCGCTGCCGCTGGCTTACCGGCAGGATGTTGCGCAGGATCTGGTCGACCCGCGCCTGGTCGTCGAGTGTAGCGGCATGCACCAGCGCCGGATCGGTGGCGAGCATGGTGCCGATCATCCGGTCGCGCGCGACCTGCATGGCGGCCCAGAACAGGAAGTCGGAGCCGAGCATCGCCCGCATGATCCGTTCCTGCGTCGGGCTCATCGGCGCGAAGGTCGGCCTGTCGGGCGCGTAGGTCGCCGGCACGATGGCGATCAGCGCGCCGCAGCGGTCGGGATGGCGGATGGCGAACTCGATCGCCGGGAGCGCGCCGGCGGAGCCGCCGACGACCGGGAGCCGGTCGATGCCGAGCGCGTCGAGGAGGTCGACAAAGGCGTCGGCCTGGGCGGCCGTACCGGCATCGGCGGGGAAGTCGCTACGCAGGTAGCCGAAGCGTGACGGCGCGATCACCCGATATCCGGCGATGACCAGCGGCGCCCCGAAATGCAGGCCCTGGTCGAAGCCGCCGCCCGTGCCGTGGATCATCAGGAGCGGCCGGCCGGCGCCTTTTTCCGCATATTCCATCGTCCCGGCGCGGGTGGGGATCGTCATGCTGCCCGTCGCAATGCGTGCTTCGGCGCGGCTAAGCTCGGCGCGGAAGGCGGAGCGGACGGCCCCGCCAGCGACGGCCGCTGCGCCGACGGCGACGCCGAGTCCCAAGAATGTCCTGCGTGAGACCATGGCTGAAATCCGTCATCGAGCAGCCTGCAGGAAACAGGCTCGCGGCCTGCGCCGCCTTGACGACGGTCAATCGCGCGCCGTGGCGCGCCGTATCAGGGTGTGAAGACGCGGATCTTGCGCTTGTCGAACTTGATGGCGATTTCGCCGCGCACCAGCTTCAGCGCCTCCTCGCCGAAGACCTCGCGGCGCCAGCCGTGGAGAGGCGGCACGTCGGCGTTCTCGCCTTCTGCGGCGATGCGGTCGATCTCGTCAGAGGAGGCGAGCACCTTGGCGGCGACCCCCTCGCGTTCGGCGACGATGCGCAGCAGGACTTTCAGCAGTTCGGCCGCCGCGCTGGAGCCTTCCTGCGTAGGCTGCGGCTTCGGCAGCTTCGGCAGGTTGTCCTTCGGCATGTCGATGGCGGCGTTGACGATGGCGATGAGCGCGGTCGCTGTCGACGAGCGCTCCCATCCCTTCGGCGTGGTGCGCAGCCGGGCGAGGCCGGCCGCGTCGCGCGGCTGCTGCTGCGCGACTTCGTAGATCGCCTCGTCCTTCAGGACGCGTCCGCGCGGCACGTTGCGCTCGCGCGCCTCGCGCTCCCGCCACGCGGCGACCGCCTGGAGGACGGCGAGTTCGATCGGCTTGCGCACCCGCATTTTCAGCCGGCGCCAGGCGTCCTCGGGGTGCGGGTCGTAGGTCTCGCGCGCCGTGAGGACCTGCATCTCCTCGTTCAGCCAGTGGGCGCGGCCCTCGCGCTCGAGCTCTGCCTTCAGGTGCAGGTAGACGTCGATCAGGTGGGTGACGTCGGCTAGCGCGTAGACCAGCTGCTTCTCCGAGAGCGGCCGGTGACGCCAGTCGGTGAAACGCGACGATTTGTCGATCTGCGCCCCGGTGATCTTCTGCACCAGTTGGTCGTAGGAGACGCTGTCGCCGAAACCGCAGACCATGGCGGCGACCTGCGTGTCGAAGACCGGATGCGGGATCAGGCCGCCGCGGTGGAAGACGATCTCGATGTCCTGGCGTGCCGCGTGGAAGACCTTCAGCACGCGATCATCGGCCATCAGCGTGAAGAAGGGGGCGAGGTCGAGGCCGTCGGCCAGAGGGTCGATGAGCGCGGTCACGCCAGGCGCGGCCATCTGGATCAGGCAGAGCTCCGGCCAGAACGTCGTCTCGCGGATGAACTCGGTGTCGACGGTGACGAATTCGGATCGCGACAACGCCGCGACCACGTCTTCAAGTTCTGCCTGCGTCTTGATCAACTGCATCGATCGTCTATCCGGCGACGGCGTCGCCCCCAATTGCGTTTCGACCCGCGCCTCGGCCTCCTGTCCCGGCCGTCGCAGGTTTGACGGCGATCAATGCTCAATTAACGGGCGCTACTCAAGTTCATTCTCCATCCGGAGGAGTAGGAAGCGTGGACATCGACAAGCTGGATGACGACAGGAAGGCCCTTTAGGACCGCGCGAGCGGGCTTTGGGAGATGCTCCTCAGGCGCGACGGGGATTCGATCCGGGCCGCGATTCATCCGGCCTACAGCGGCTGGGTGACCGCCCAGCCGCGGCCGCACGGCCGCGATGCGGCCTTGGCGGCAGCGGCCGACGAGGCGCCGCGTCTCCGGGATTACCGCCTCGATCCGGTCGGCATCAGCATTGCCGATGGCATGGCCGGCATCGTCCACTACCGCTACGCGGCGACGCTCGAAGCGGAAGGAAAGACCGAGCGCATCAGCGGCCGCTGGACGGAAGTCTACCTGCGGCGCGACGACGACTGGACGATGATCGGCGTCAGCGGCGGCCCGGACGGCCAGCGCTAAGCGCGGTCGTCACGGCTGCGCCCGTCGCCGCGCTTCGCCAGCCTGGCAAAGAGCGTGGAGGTCCTGAGCAGCGCGGTGAACCGCGAGCGACTTTCCAACGGCACGCCCGGCCGCGCAAGCATGCGGTAGAGGATGATCAGGATCAGCGTGCCGTAGACGATGGCGTTGAAGGTGAACAGGAAGGAGGGACCGAACAACTGCATCGACAGCGCCGCGACATAGGGCCCGCCGATGGCGCCGAACGAGTAGAACAGCATCAGCGCCGCATTGACGAGTACGAACTCGCCCTTGTCGGCGCGATCGTTGGCGTGCGCCGCCGCCAGCGAGAACATCGGCATGGCGAAGCAGCCGAAGACGAAGACATAAGCGAAGTTGGCCAGCGGGTCGCTGCCGGCGAGATGGGAGAGCGCGAGCGCGGCGGCCATTGCGAGGCCCGCGGTCAGCATCAGCACGGTGCGCCGGTCCCATCGGTCTGAGAGATAGCCGAGCGGATACTGGATGAATGCCCCGCCGACGATGCCGACGCTGACGAAGGTGACGACGTCGGTGACCGACATGCCGATGTCCTCGGCATAGACCGGAGACAGCGTGCGGAAGGCGCTGTTGGTGACGCCGACGGCGATGCAGGCGATCGCGGCGAGCGGCGAGATCCGCCAGGCGCGCGCGAGATCCAGCTTGACCTCCTCCGGCGGCGCCGGGTTCGAGCGGTCGCCCAGCGAGACCGGCACCAGCGACAGCGTGATCATGATCGACATGATGGCGAAGATGGTGAAGCCGCCGGCGCCGAACATCGGGATCAGGAACTGGCAGCCGGTCACCGCGCCGATGTCGATCATGCGGTAGACGGCGAGCGCGCGGGCGCGGTTCTCGTTGGAGACGCCTGAGTTCAGCCAGGCCTCCATCACCGTGAACAGGCCGGCAAAGCAGAAGCCGGTGACGAAGCGGATCGCAGACCACATCACCGGGTCGATGACGAGCACGAGCAGCAGCGAGCCGGCCGAGGCGATCGCTGCCAGCGCCGAGAAGGAGCGGACGTAGCCGACCTCCTTCATGATGCGCGTGATCGCCAGGCAGCCCAGCAGGAAGCCGGCGAAGTAGGACGTGCCCATGAAGCCGATGACGGTCGGCGAGAATCCCTCCTGCGCGCCGCGCAGCGCGATCAGCGTTCCCTGCAGGCCGTTGCCGCCGAGCAGGATGCCGGCGGCGGTCAAGAGGGGAATCAGCGGGCGGATGGAGGACATGTCTCGGGGCAGGCTTGCGTTTCGACTTTGATAGTCGGATCACGGCCGCAAAGCGACAAGGATCGGCCTGGAGCGACGCATTTGGCCTGCCTGCGCCAACGCCGCCGCGCCGTATGTGCGGAAAATGCGGTTCAGGCGCGCACCGAGGGCCAGATGACGACATTGACGACGACGACTGCCGTTTCCGACGAATTGCGCGACATCATCGGCGACGGACTCGACGCCTACAACCTGGAGAAGGCCGGCCCGCCGGACGAGCGGATGCTGTGGATCGTCGCCCGCGACGACGACGGCGCGGTGGCGGGCGGACTGAAGGGCAAGAGCCAGTTCGCCTGGCTCTTCGTCGACTGGCTGTGGATCAGAGCCGACCGGCGCGGGCAGGGGATCGGCGGCCGGCTGCTCGCGGCGGCCGAGGCGGAGGCACGGACGCGCGGCTGCACGGGCGTTTATCTCGGCTCGTTCACCTTCCAGGCGCCGGACTACTACAAGCGCGCGGGCTATTCGGAGTTCGGCCGCATCGACGGCTTCCCGCCCGGCCACGCGCTGGTCTTCCTGCTGAAGCGGCTGTAGCGCGCACCGTTCCGTAGCGGGGCGCGTCTGCCGCCGCAGCGACCCCGCTTGCCTTGACAAACCCTACCTCCCATGCGCTTTTCGCGCCGAAATCGGACCGGCCGATCCCGTGCGCCGTCCTGCCCTTGCTTTGTTGAATTGGACCTTGCGATGCACCGCTACCGCAGCCACACCTGCGCAGACCTGAAGACAGACCATGTCGGCCAGACCGTCCGCCTATCCGGATGGGTCCACCGCGTGCGCGACCATGGCGGACTGCTCTTCATCGACCTGCGCGACCATTACGGCCTGACCCAGATCGTCGCCGATCCCGATTCGCCCTGCTTCCGCACCGCCGAGACCGTGCGCGGCGAGTGGGTGATCCGCGTCGACGGGACGGTTAAGGCGCGCACGCCGGAGACCGTCAACGCCAACCTCCCCACCGGCGCCATCGAGGTCTTCGCCCGCGACATGGAAGTGCTCTCGGCCGCGAAGGAACTGCCGCTGCCCGTCTTCGGCGAGCCCGACTATCCGGAGGACATCCGGCTTAAGTACCGCTTCCTCGACCTGCGCCGCGACACGCTGCACCGGAACATCGTGGCGCGCACGAAGATCATCGCCGAGATGCGCCGCCGCATGGGCGAGGCCGGCTTCACCGAATATTCGACGCCGATCCTGACCGCCTCGTCGCCGGAAGGCGCGCGCGACTTCCTCGTGCCCTCGCGCATCCATCCGGGTACCTTCTACGCGCTACCGCAGGCGCCGCAGATCTACAAGCAGCTGATCATGGTGTCCGGTTTCGACCGCTACTTCCAGATCGCGCCCTGCTTCCGCGACGAGGATCCCCGCGCGGACCGCCTGCCCGGCGAGTTCTACCAGCTCGACCTGGAGATGAGCTTCGTCGAGCAGGACGACGTGTTGAAGACGATGGAGCCGGTGATGCGTGGGGTCTTCGAGACCTTCGCCGAAGGCAAGCCGGTGACGCAGGACTTCCAGCGCATTCCCTACGACGTCGCCATGCGCAAATACGGCTCCGACAAGCCGGACTTGAGAAACCCGATCGAGATGCAGGACGTCTCCGAGCATTTCCGCGGCTCGGGCTTCAAGGTGTTCGCCAACATCCTCGCCAACGACCCGAAGGCTGAGGTATGGGCCGTGCCGGCGAAGACCGGCGGCAGCCGCGCCTTCTGCGACCGCATGAACTCCTGGGCGCAGGGCGAGGGCCAGCCGGGGCTCGGCTACATCTTCTGGCGCAATACGCCTGACCCGAGCTACCAGGGAATTATCTTCGACGCTGCGAGTGGAAAGCGATATGGCCCGGAGGATAGCAAGAGCTTGTTAGGATCGGTTGATCTCAAGTTTGTAGATGAATCAGGAAACGAAGTAGTCTTTGGCGCCGGCCCAATTGCCAAGAACATCGGTGAGGAGCGGACGGAAGCGATCCGCCGACAACTCGGTCTTGAAGCTGGCGACGCCGCCTTCTTCGTCGCCGGCGACCCGAAGAAGTTCGTCTCGTTCGCCGGTGCTGCGCGCACGCGGGCCGGCGAGGAGCTGAACCTCGTCGACCGCGACCGCTTCGCCCTTTGCTGGATCGTCGACTTCCCCTTCTTCGAGTGGAACGAGGAGGAGAAGAAAATCGAGTTCGGCCACAACCCGTTCTCCATGCCGCAGGGCGGCATCGATGCGCTCAACGGCCAGGACCCGCTGTCGATCAAGGCCTTCCAGTACGACATGGTCTGCAACGGCTACGAGATCGCCTCGGGCGGCATCCGCAACCACCTGCCGGAGACCATGGTCAAGGCCTTCGAGACCGCCGGCTTCAGCCGCGAGACGGTCGAGGGGCGCTTCGGCGGCCTCTACCGCGCATTCCAGTACGGCGCGCCGCCGCATGGCGGCATGGCGGCCGGCGTCGACCGGGTGGTCATGCTGCTGCTCGGGGCGAAGAACCTGCGCGAAATCACCATGTTCCCGATGAACCAGCAGGCGTACGACCTGTTGATGAACGCGCCGGCCGAGGCGACGCCGCAGCAACTGCGCGAACTCAACCTGCGCGTGGTGTCGCCGAAGAAGGAAGGCTGAGATGGTCGGGGCGCAGTCGCATCGCCGGCCGCGCATCCTCGTCACCGGCTTCTCGTCCTTTCCCGGGGCGCCGCGCAATCCGACCGAGCGGCTGATCGCCGAGCTCGAGAACCGTCAGGCCGAACTCGCCGCGCTCGGCGACGTTCGCCTTGCCGTCCTCGACGTCGACTACAGGACCCTGCCGCAGGCGCTGTCGCGGCTCGGCGCCGATTTCGCGCCCGACATCGCCATCCATTTCGGCCTCTCCGGCAAGGCCGGCGGCTTCATGCTCGAAAGGTTGGCGCGCAACGCCGTCGGTCCGCTGCCCGACAATGCCGGGCACGTGCCGGAGGCGCGCACCATCTGCGCGCTCGCCGACGCCTACCCATCGACCTTGCCGCTGGACGCGATGCGCGAGGCCCTGGCCGGCGCGGGGCTGCCGGTCGACTGGTCGGATGACGCCGGCGACTATCTGTGCAACTATCTCTTCTACCACTCCCGCTCCGGTCTGGCCGACGGCTTCGCGCCGCCGTTGTCGGGCTTCGTCCACGTGCCGCCGCTCGCCGACGATCCGGGTGCGGACGGGGGCGGGGGCGTGCCGATCGCCTTCGACAAGCTGGTCGAAGGTGCGCTGGCAATCCTTTCGACGGTTGCCGGCCATTGGCGCTCCCGCCACCAGATGTAAGAAAGGCCCGGCGTCGCCGCCGGGCCTCCTCGTCGCGCGAGTATCGCGGAACTCAGTCCTCGTTCGCGGTCACCGTAACGCCGAGCGTCTTCGTCAGGTCCTGCGGCGAGGGCGACATGGCGCCCGCCATGATCACAGCGAAGGGAACGCCATTCTCCGGCTCCGCGGAAACCTGGATATTCTTCGGCTCGTCGAGATAGGCGGAGACGGCGGCGGTCACCTGCGTGGTCAGTTCGGGATTGTTCAGCTGCGCCATCAGGAACGGAACGATCGCCTTTGCCTGGTTGGCGAGGTCGGCGCCCTTGATGCCCTGCTGTGCGGCGAGGAAATCGAGCACCTTGCCGGTCAGCGAATCGTCGTCGAAGCGCAGGCTCGCCGAATGGAAGGTCAACTGCTGCATGAGGCCGAGCATGGCGAGGCCCTGGGCGGAGTTGTCGGCGCCCCCGGGCTGATTGGCCATGTTCTTCTGCATTTCCTGCATCGACTTGATGAAGGCCGGCGTGTAGCCGCCGAGGTCGAAAGTGAAGCCGAGCGTGCCGGCATTCTCGAAGGAAATGTCGTACTGCGACAGTTCAAGGCGGCCGTCGGTCGGCTGCCAGGAGCCGGCGAGTTCGAAATAGCCGCTGATCGTCTCGTAGCCGAGCGCTTGAATCGTCTTCTTCGATTCGGCGTCGTCGACCAACGATAGATCTGCGGTGAACTTCTCCGCCGCGCCCGAGAACTCCATCGGCTGGCCGTCCGTGGGCGGCGTGATCTCGAAATGGAGCTGCTTCATGGAGAACGGGAACTTGTCACCCATCCGTACCGTCAGGTTCTCCATGTCGGCAGTCTCGTAGAGCATCAGTGCCGCGATGGGATCGGTATCGCCCTCGGCGGGCAGCTTCAGCCCGGTGAGCGAGATGCCGGTGATGTCGACGGTCGCGCCGTCTTCGGTCATCGAATAGTTCGGCAGCGTCACCGTGCCGATCGTGTAGGCGCCGTTGTCCTCGGTGATCTCCGAGAGCGTGACGTCGCCGAGCGTCGTCTTGTCCGGAACGCCGGTGACCGTGAAGGTCGCGTTCGAGATGACCATCTCGGACGCGTCGCCGCTGATGCCGCTCCAGGTAAGTTCGATGCCCTGGCCGGCGAGCACGGCCTTCAGGCGTTCGCCGACCGCGGCGGCGTCCTGCGCCAGCGCCGCGTGGAAAGGCACGGCAACGAGGAGCGACGATAAGGCGAAGGTTCGCAATGCTGAGCGATGAATGGTCATGGCGTGTTCCCTGAGAAGGTGGTCTTTTCGAAAAGTCGCACCGTCTCCTGTCGCCGGGAATCCCGACCGGAAAATGACGCGTTTCGGGCACTACCGCAAAATTTTCACGAAAAGGCAATCGGCCGCCATTGCGAAAGGTTATCGCGGGATTGCGATACTCGTCCCGGCTCTCGCCGGCCCTTGCCGCGAATCACCATCCCCGATAGTCGGAAACCATGGGAAAAGCCCTTGTTCCGCCCGGCGGCGGAAGCGACGACAATATCGAGCCGGTCGACCTGAAGGCGGCGCTTGAAGAGCGCTATCTCGCCTATGCGTTGTCGACCATCATGCATCGGGCGCTACCCGACGTGCGCGACGGGCTGAAGCCGGTACACCGGCGCATCATGCATGCGATGCGCCTGCTCAGGCTCAATCCCGACCAGGGTTTTGCAAAGTGCGCCCGCATCGTCGGCGAGGTGATGGGCAAGTTTCACCCGCATGGCGACCAGTCGATCTACGACGCGCTGGTGCGCCTCGCCCAGGATTTTTCCGTGCGCTACCCGCTCGTCGACGGGCAGGGCAATTTCGGCAACATCGACGGCGATAACGCGGCGGCCATGCGCTATACCGAGGCGCGCATGACCGACGTCGCCACGGCGCTGCTCGAGGGCATCACCGAGGACGCCGTCGACTTCCGTCCGACCTACAACGAGGAGGACGAGGAGCCGGTCGTCCTGCCGGGCGCCTTCCCGAACCTGCTCGCCAACGGCTCGTCGGGCATCGCGGTCGGCATGGCGACGTCGATCCCGCCGCACAACGCCGCCGAGCTGTGCAACGCCGCCCTCCACCTGATCGACCACCATGACGCCGGCGTCGCCGAGCTGATGACCTCGCCCGGCCAGTGGGAGGCGATCAAGGATGACCCGGTCGCGCGGCTCTCCTGCAAGGTGCGCGGTCCCGACTTTCCCACCGGCGGTACGGTCGTCGATGACTGGGCCGCGATCCTGTCGGCCTACGAGACCGGCCGGGGCGGCTTCAGGGTGCGCGCCCGCTGGAGCCAGGAAGACCAGGGCCGGGGCACTTGGGTGATCGTCGTCACCGAGATTCCCTACGGCGTGCAGAAGGCGCGGCTGATCGAGAAGATCGCCGAGCTGATGATCGCCCGCAAACTGCCGCTGCTCGAAGACATCCGCGACGAGAGCGCCGAGGACATCCGTGTCGTACTGGTGCCGAAGAGCCGCACGGTCGATCCGGGCCTCTTGATGGAATCGCTGTTCAAGCTGACCGAGCTCGAGGTCCGCTTCCCGCTGAACATGAACGTCCTGTCGCGCGGCAAGGTGCCGAACGTCCTGTCGCTGAAGGCCGTGCTGCGCGAATGGCTCGACCACCGCAAGGACGTTCTGGTGCGCCGCTCGCGGCACCGGCTGGCCGAGATCGAAAGACGGCTGGAGATTCTCAGCGGCCTGCTCGTCGCCTACCTCAACATCGACGAGGTGATCCGCATCATCCGCGAGGAGGATGAGCCCAAGCAGGTGATGATGGCCCGCTGGTCGCTCACCGACGTTCAGGCCGAGGCGATCCTCAACATGCGGCTGCGCGCTCTGCGCAAGCTGGAGGAGATCGAGATCCGCAAGGAATTCGACGACCTGAGCAAGGAGAAGGCGCAGATCGAGGCGCTGCTCGGCTCCGAGGCGACGCAATGGAAGACCGTGCGCTGGGAAGTGGCCAACCTCCTGAAGAGGTTCGGCCTCGACACGGAGATCGGCAGCCGCCGCACCCGCTTCGACGCAGCGCCCGATCACGATGTCGAGGACATCCAGCAGGCCATGATAGAGAAGGAGCCGGTCACCGTGGTCGTCTCCGAGAAGGGCTGGCTGCGGGCGATGAAGGGGCACATCTCTGACCACTCGCTGTTCACCTTCAAGGAAGGCGACGGGTTGAAGCTGGCGTTCCCGGCGCAGACGACCGACAAGATCCTGGTCTTCACCACCGGTGGCAAATTCTACACGATCGGCGCCGACCGCCTGCCCGGCGGACGCGGTCACGGCGAACCGATCCGCATCATCGTCGACATGGAGAACGACCAGGACATCGTCACGGCCTTCGTCCATGACCCGAAGCGCAGGCTCCTGCTCGTCAGCCACGAAGGCAACGGCTTCGTCGTCGCCGAGGCCGAGGTCGTCGCCAACACGCGCAAGGGCAAGCAGGTAATGAACGTCAAGGCGCCCGACGAGGCGGCAAAGTGCCTGTCGGTCGCCGGCGACCACGTCGCTATCGTCGGCGACAACCGCAAGATGCTGGTCTTCCCGCTCGCCGAGATCCCCGAAATGGCCCGCGGCAAGGGCGTACGCCTGCAGAAATACAAGGACGGCGGCGTGCTCGACGCCAAGACCTTCGCCATGGAGGCCGGGCTCACCTGGCAGGATTCGGCCGACCGCATCTTCACTCGCAGCCGCGCCGAACTGGCCGAGTGGATCGGCGAACGCGCCGCCGCCGGGCGTTTGGTGCCGAAGGGCTTTCCGCGCACCGGCAAGTTCGGCTGAGTTTTCGCATCTACCGGCCCTGCGTCGCCCACGTTTTACGGAAAATTCACCGTTGCCGCCGTTCCCGGCAAACGTTTGCAGCGCGCCGTCTTGAACGCGAATGATCGTTCGCATAAATAGAGAGCGAACGTTCGCTCTTTATGGGGTTTCCATGGACGACTTTCTTCTCGTCGCCGACGCGGCGCCGCAGCTCGACCACGCGGAGCCGGTTTCGCGCGCCGAGCGCCGCGACCAGCAGACGCAGCGCATCCTCGATGCGGCCAAGACCTGTTTCGTCCGCCACGGTTTCCAGGGCGCCTCGATGCAGCAGATTTGCGCCGAAGCGGGCATGAGCCCGGGCGCGCTCTACCGCTACTTCGCCTCGAAGGAGGCGATCATCGAGGCGATCACCGACCAGCACCGCCGCGACGACGCAGAGCTTTATGCCCGGATGCTCTCCAATCCCGACGTCATCGACGGGGTTGTCGAGACCGCGCTCGCCCACGTCCGCCAGGTGCACGAGCGCCGTATGGCGCCGTTGTTCGCCGAGATCCGCGCCGAATCGATGCGCAACCCGGCAATCCAGCGCTGCTGCATGGTCAACATGGAGGCGATCCGCATCCAGTTCCGTGACTATCTGCGCGCCGCGATGGAGCGCGGCGAGATCGATCCGCTGGTTGATCTCGAGACGCTGATGACCGCGCTGATGGCGATCGGCGAGGGATTGGCGCTCAACGATCTGCTCTCCCAGGGCGTCGATCCCGGCAGGCTGGAAACTCTGGTGCGCGCCTCCGTCATCGCCATCCTGCGCCCGAGCGCGGCCCGTGCCGCCGCCGGCTCGCCACCTTCCGCCCAGTGAGCGCTGTCATGTCCGCCGCACCCCGATTGTTCCTTGCCCTTGCGCTGCTGCTGGTGTCGTCCGCCCTCATGCCGGTTGTCGGTCCCGCCGCTGCGGCCGAACCCGTCGCGCCGGCCGTACAGACGCCGCCGGCGATCCGCGTCGTCGCCGCGATTCGTCGCGAACTCGTCGAAACGCTGTCGGTCACCGGGACGGTCGTCGCCCGCGACGAAGCCGCCGCCGGCACCGATCTCTCCGGGTTGACCGTCATGCAACTCGGTGCCGAGCAGGGCGATCTCGTCAGGAAGGGCGATGTGCTCGCCGTTCTCGATCGCACCGCGCTCGACGTCCAGCACGCCCAGATCCAGGCCACCCGCGCCCAGGCGGTCGCCGCCGCCGCCCAGGTGAAGTCGCAGATCGCCGACGCCGAGATCGGCGTCCGCCAGGCCGGCGAGACGCTGGAGCGCGCCCGCGCCCTGCAGGATAAGGGCATCGCCGCGAAGTCGCAGCTCGATAGCGCCGTCAACGCCTACGACAGCGCCAGGGCCAAGCTCGCCACCGCGGAGAAGGCGCTCGCCGCCGCCGAGGCGCAGATCGCCGTCGTCGACGCGCAGGAACGCAACGTGCTGCTGCAGATTTCCAAGACCGAAGTGAAGGCGCCCGCCGACGGGCTGGTGCTGGCGCGCAACGCCACGCTGGGCGGCATCGTCTCTGCCGCCGCAGGGCCGTTGTTCCGCATCGCCATCGGCTCGGAGTTCGAACTCGCTGCGACCGTCTCCGAGACTGCGCTGCCGTCGATCGCCGTGGGCATGCCGGTCCGCGTCGCGATCGCCGGTGCCGCAGCGCTGGTGGACGGCAAGGTCCGGCGCATTTCGCCGGAGATCAATCAGGTTTCGCGGCTCGGCGCGCTGCGCATCGCGCTCGACGCGAACTCGGCGGCGCGCGCCGGCAATTTCGCCCGCGGCGAGATCGAGCTGCTGCGGCGCGAGGGCATCTCCGTGCCCGCTGCGGCGCTGGTCTATCGTGGCGCCGAGGCGTTCCTCCAACTCGTCGAGGACGGCAAGGTGCGCACGGTGCCGGTCAGGGTCGGCGTGCGCGCCGGCGCCATGGTCGAGATCGTCGAGGGCGTCGCCGAAGGCCAGGAAGTCGTCGCCAGGGCCGGCACCTTCGTCACCGACGGGGACGCGGTCACGCCCGTGCGCGAGGACGCAACCGGGGCGGTGCGCCCATGAACTGGAATTTCTCCGCCTGGTCGATCCGCAATCCGATCCCGCCGATTCTGCTCTTCATCGTGCTCTTCACGCTCGGCGTGATGAGCTTCATGTCGCTTCCGGTGACGCGTTTTCCGAACATCGACCTGCCGATCGTCTCGGTCGTCGTGCGCGATCCCGGCGTGGCGCCGAGCGAACTGGAGACCCAGGTGACGAAGCGCGTCGAGGACGCCGTCGCCAACATCGCTGGCGTCAAGAATGTGTTCTCCAACATCACCGAGGGCAATTCGCAGACGCTGGTGGAATTCCGCCTCGAGATCTCCACGCAGACCGCGGTCAGCGACGTCAAGGACGCCGTCGAGCGCATCCGCTCGAGCCTGCCGGCCACTGCCGACGCGCCGGTGGTCAACCGCGTCGATGTCGAGGGTCAGGCGATTCTCACCTATGCCGTCTCGGCGCCGGCGATGACGCTGGAGGAACTGTCGTGGTTCGTAGACGACACCGTCATCCGCAAGCTGCAGGGCGTCAAGGGCGTGGCGCGCGTCGATCGCTACGGCGGCGTGACGCGCGAACTCAAGGTCGAACTCGATCCCGACCGGCTCGAGGCGCTGGGCGTCACCGCAAGCGCGGTGAACGCCGCGCTGAGGGCAGCCAATTCCGACTTGACCGGCGGCAGCGGCGAGTTCGCCGACCGCGACCAGACGATCCGCACACTCGGCTCGGCGAAGTCCATCGCCGACCTGGAGAGTCTGGAGATTCCGCTCGGCGGCGGGCGCATCGTCAAGCTGTCGGACATCGCCACCGTCACCGACACCTGGGCAAAGCCGAAATCCTTCGCCCGGCTCAACAACCAGACTGTCGTCTCATTCGGAATCTTCCGCGGCAAGGGCGAGAGCGACGTCGACATCAACGAGCGGGCGATCACTGCGATCGCCGATCTCCAGGCCGCCAACCCGGGCGTGACCATCGCCAAGGTCGACGATTCCGTCACCTTCACCGAAGGAAACTACTTTTCGGCGATGGAGACGCTGATCGAGGGCGCGGTGCTCTCCGTGATCGTCGTCTTCCTGTTCCTGCGCGACATCCGCGCCACCCTGGTCGCGGCGACGGCGCTGCCGCTGTCGATCATCCCCGCCTTCTGGGCGCTTGATCTGCTCGGCTTCTCGCTCAACCTGATCAGCCTGCTCGGTATCACGCTGGTGGTCGGCATCCTCGTCGACGACGCCATCGTCGAGATCGAGAACATCGTCCGGCACGTGAAGATGGGCAAGTCGCCCTACCGCGCGTCGCTGGAAGCGGCCGACGAGATCGGCCTGGCCGTCATCGCCATTTCGGCGACGATCATGGCCGTGTTCGCGCCGGTCTCCTTCATGGGCGGCATCGCCGGCCAGTACTTCAAGCAGTTCGGCCTGACCGTCGCCATCGCGGTGTTCTTCTCGCTACTGGTGGCGCGCCTCATCACCCCGATGCTGGCGGCCTATTTCCTGCGCGGCCACGCCGATGCCGAACCGAAGCCGGGCTGGATCATGCGCCTCTACGAGGAGACCCTGCGCGTCACGCTGCGGTTCCGTTGGATCACCCTCTTCGGCGGCATCGCCTTCTTCGCCGCCTCGATCTACGCGATTGGCTTCCTGCCGTCGGGCTTCATCCCGCGTGAGGACGCCAGCCGCATCGTGTTTTCGCTCGAACTGCCGCCTGGCAGCCGGCTCGAGGACACGCGCCAGGTCACCGACCGGGTGACCGATCTGTTCCGTGAACTGCCGGAGGTTGAGAACGTCTACGTCATCGGCGGCTCGAACCCGACCGGGACGCTCGAGCCGCGCCGCGCCACGGTCGTCGCCGACCTGATGCACAAGTCGGAGCGTGAGATCGGCCAGGGCGAGATCGAGGAGATCCTGCTCGGCAAACTCGAGGCCGTGCCCGACCTACGCGCCTATTTCGTCAATCCGCGCGGCCAGCGTTCGCTCGAACTCGGCGTCATGGGTTCCGACGGCATCACGCCCGACGAGCAGGCGCGCAAGATCCAGAGCGCCATGGCGGCGACCGGCATGTTCCGCGGCGTCGCTTCGAACGCCGCGCTCGACCGGCCCGAGGTCACGGTCGCGCCGGACCTCGACCGCCTCGCCGAACTCGGCATCTCGACCGCGACGCTCGCCGAGACGATGCGCGTCGCGACGATCGGCGACATCGACGCCAAGCTCGCCAAGTTCACGGTCGGCGACCGACAGATCCCGATCCGCGTGCAGCTCACCGAAGCCGGCCGCGACGACATGGCGGTGATCGCCGCGCTGCCGGTGCCCACCGCGTCCGGCGTCTCGGTGCCACTGTCGTCGGTCGCCGAGATCCGCTACGGCCAAGGCCCGTCGTCGATCCAGCGCTATAACCGCGAGCGCCGCGTCGTCATCGGCGCCGACATGGCGGTTGGCTACGAACTGGGCCAGGGCCTCGACGCGGTCTGGGCGCTGCCAGAGGTGAAGAACATGCCGGCCGGCGTGCGCATCCAGGAGACCGGCGACGCCGAGATCATGGGCGACGTCTTCGCCGGCTTCGCCATGGCGATGACCGTCGGCCTGATGCTGGTTTTCGCCGTGCTCATCCTCCTGTTCGGCTCGGTGTTCCACTCCTTCACCATCCTCGGCTCCCTGCCGCTCGCCATCGGCGGCGTCGTCGCCGGACTGTGGCTGACCGGGTCGGCGGTCTCGATGCCCGTCGTCATCGGCATCCTGATGCTGATGGGCATCGTCACCAAGAACGCCATCATGCTCATCGACTTCGCCATCGAAGCCGTGCACCGTGGCGTGTCTCGGACTGAGGCGATCGTCGACGCCGGGCGCAAGCGGGCGCGCCCGATCGTCATGACGACCATCGCCATGTCGGCGGGCATGGTGCCGGCGTCGCTGGCACTCGGCGACGGCGGCGAGTTTCGCGCGCCGATGGCCGTCGCGGTAATCGGCGGCCTGCTTGTGTCGACGCTGTTGTCGCTGGTCTTCGTGCCGTCCTTCTATGCGATCATGGACGATGCGGCGCTTGGCGCGTCGCGCCTGTTCCGCAGGCTCGTCCGGCCGAATCCGAAGGACGATCCGCTGGACGATGCGATCCATGCCGCGCCTGAGGCGCCGGCCGCCGCAGAGGCGAAACGCGCCGAACCGCCCCTGCCGCTGGCGGCCGAATGAGCCGGTGTTGCGGCGATGCGTCTTGAAACGACATAGACGCCTGTCCAATTGGCAAGGGACGCTCGTTCCGTCACTATGCGGCCGCAGCCGGCTATTAGTATTCCCGGCGCTGGGTGAACAATGACGGGGGCCAGGCGACAGTGACCGTATCCGATCCGCGCATCCGCGCCGGCGAGCCCCTGCTGATGGGCCGCTCGGCGCCGACCCGCGTCGGCCTGATCCCGCCGCTTTCGGCGGCGCGATGGCTGCTTGTGCTCATCGTTGCGGCCGGCATCTACTTCTTCCACGGCTTCCTTGTGCCAGTGCTCGCCGCGCTGGTCATTGCCTTCGCCAGCTGGCCGCTCTACCGGCGCCTGCTCGCCGCCGTCGACGGCAGCCGCACGGTCGCCGCGGCAATCGCGATACTGGCGATCGTCGGCTTTCTCGTCGTGCCGATCGTGCTGGCGGGCACCTATGCCACCAACGAGGTCAGGATCTGGGTGCAGTGGGCGATCGAGACCAACCGCGACGGCGCGCCGACCCCGGCGTGGCTCGCCACGCTTCCGGCGGTCGGCGATTGGCTGGACGCGCAATGGACGCGGTACATCGGCCATCCGGGCGCCATCGGCGAGCTTATCCAGCTCGTCAGCGGCGCTAATATCGGCAACATCTACCGGGCGCTGCTGGCTGCCGGTGGCGGCGCCTTCAGCCTGCTTTTGACCCTGCTCTTCATGCTGATCGCGCTGTTTTTCACCTATCGCGACGGCGAGTCCTTCGTCGCCCAGGTCGACCGGCTGGGCGAGCGCATCTTCCCGATGCGCTGGGAACGCCTGTCGCGGGTGGTCCCGGCGACCATCTCGTCGACCGTCACCGGCATGACGCTGATCGCCATCGGCGAGGGCGTGGTGCTTGGCGTTGCCTACTGGCTGGCCGGCGTGCCCTCGCCGGTGACGCTCGGCGCGCTGACCGGCCTGATGGCGCTGATACCGGGCGGCGCGCCGCTGTCGTTCACGCTGGTGTCCGTCTACCTCGTCGCCAGCGGCTCGTGGATGGCGGGGCTCGCGCTGTTCGCCTGGGGCTCGATCGAACTGTTCATCGTCGACAAGACGCTCAGGCCGAAGCTGGTCGGCGGGCCGATCAAGCTGCCCTTCCTGCCGACGTTCTTCGGCCTCATCGGCGGCGTCAAGACGATGGGCCTGCTCGGCCTCTTCATCGGTCCCGTGCTGATGGCCCTGCTCGTTGCCATCTGGCGCGAATGGGTACGCGAGGTCGTCGCCGGAGACGACGCCGCGCAGGTCCTTGCCGATGCGACGGCGTCGGCGGAAGCGCACGCAGACGCGAATCTGCCACCGACGGTCCGCGGCGGCTGAACAGCCGAGTCGCTGGCTTCAGGCGACGCCGCGTCGCCCGGGGCGCAGCATACGCATCAGTACGTCGGACTTGACGACGAAGTGCTGGTAGAGCGCGCCGATCGTGTGCAATGCGACGAACAGGATGATCACCGGCTTGCCGATCTCGTGGATCTGGCCGGCGGCTTCGATGCCCATGTACCACGCGATGCCGCCGCTGATCGGCATGCCGAGGATGACGCCGTAGAGCACCATATGGGTCGCAACGCCGATCCACTTCTGCACCGCGCTTTCGCCGGCGGGCGCTGCCGGCGCGCCCCTGGTGATGCGGATGACGAGCCGGATCATGGCAAGGACGAAGATGGCGATGCCGACATAGACGTGGATGTCGGCTGCGAGCAGTTCGTCGGCGGTAGACTCGGTGCCGCGCAGGAAGGCGCGAAAGGCGGGAATGATGTCCTCGCCGAAGAGGACCTGGAATATGACCAGTGCGGCGATGATCCAGTGCAGTGCGATCTGGAGGGACGAGTAGCCTGTGGGAGTCTGGGCGGAAGCCATGGGTGATATGCCTTTATGTCAAGCGACTTCGGAGGGTCGCCGCGATAATCACGCAGCGCGTTGGCCGGGGCAAATTAAAGTAAGTTCATGAAGGCCGTTCGAGGGCCTTGCACGCGTCAGGCCGCTTGGCCGTCCCTGCCGGAAACACGCCGGCGCCGGCCGTCGATCAGTTGCCAGGTCGAATGGGCGACGAGCGCGGCGATTAGGATTGCGCCGCCGATCATGCTGTTGGTGGTCGGCACTTCGGAGAAGATCATCCACACCCAGACCGGCGCCAGCACGGTTTCCAGTAGATAGAACATCGCCACCTCGGCGCCGGAAATGTATCTCGGTCCCGCAGCGAGGCAGAAGAACGAGATCGGCATCACCACGGCGCCGTTGAAGATGATCCACCAGGGCGAGTCTACCCGGTAGCCGGCGTCTCCACCGACGACGGCCAGCGCGACGAGGAAGGGCATGATTACACCGATCAGCGCGGTGAAGCCCATGTCGCGGCCGCTCGCCCGGCTGATCGTGATCGCCGAGGCGATAAGGAAGGCCGAGCAGAGCGCCATGAAGTCGCCGAACAGGTTGCCGGTGCCGACGGAGTCGCCGACGATGATCAGTATCCCGACCATCATCGCCGCCATGGCGAGAAGCGTCGCCGTGCGCGGCCGCTCCTTCAGGAACACCCACGACAGCAGGGCGGCGAACATGGTGGTGAAGGCGAGGATGAAGACAAGGTTGGCGGTCGAGGTGCTGAAGACGGCGGTGACGAAGGTGATCGAGCCGAGCCCGTAGAGCGCGGCGACGACGAGGCCGGCTCGTCCCGGGATGAGCTGCGGCGCCTGCGGCGTGATCAGGCGCCAGACCGTCCAGATGACCAGCGCCGCGACGAAAGTGGTCCCAGTCCTGAGCAGCAGGATCGACCATGCCTCGCCCTCGGCGAGGCGGATCAGCGGGATGTCGACGGTCAGCGTCAGGCCGCCGATGGCGGTCAGCAACAGCCCCTTCCTGTAGTCGGTCTGGATCGCGGACACGGTTCTGGCTCCGTCGAAAGGCAACGGCAGCGTCCGGTGACGGCGGGCCGGCTGGGTCAGTCCTGCGCTTCGTATCGATCCCAGCCCTTCGGGCCGAGATGCTCCTGCGGCGCGAAGCGGACCTTATAATCCATCTTGCGCGAGCCATTGACCCAGTAGCCGAGATAGACATGGGGCAATCCCATCGCCCGCGTGCGCGCAATGTGGTCGAGGATCATGAACGTGCCGAGCGAGCGGTCGACGAGTTCCGGATTGTAGTAGGAATAGACCATGGACACGCCGTCGGCCATCCTGTCGGTGAGGGCGACGGCGATCAGCTCGCCGTGACCCTTGCCAGTGATGAACGAGTCCGGACCGCGTTTGCGGTATTCGATGATCTTGGTGTCGACATGCGTGTCCTCGACCATCATCGCGTAGTCGAGCACGGTCATGTCCGACATGCCGCCGCGGCGATGCCGGGCGTCGAGATAGGAGCGGAACAGCGAATACTGCTCTGTCGACGGCTCGGCGTCGTGGACGAAGCCAACCAGGTCTTCGTTGCGTTGGACGACGCGGCGCATGCTGCGCGTGAGCCGGAATTCGCCGGCAAGGATGCGCACCGACACGCAGGCCCGGCAGGTCTCGCAGGCCGGGCGGTAGGCGATGTTCTGCGAGCGGCGGAAGCCGCCCTGCGTGAGTAGGTCGTTGAGTTCCCTGGCCTTCTCGCCGACCAGATGGGTGAAGACCTTCCGCTCGAACTGTCCATCGATATAGGGGCAGGGCGAGGGCGCAGTCAGGAAGAACTGAGGTGTCTGTGTCGAGTGCTGCGTCATCGGTTCCGCGCGATGCCCATGGAGTGCCTACCTTGGCCGCCGCCGAAAAAATTTCAACAGGAGATTGATTAAAGATCGAATCGCGGCGGGAACTTGGCAGACGCCAGCGGCTCCCGCGGTCCGGTCGGTTAGCCGATGCCGCTCAGAATCGGTCGGAGCGGGTCACGACCGTGCCGAGCAGGAGATCGTGGAGGGTCCGCTTGCGTTCGGTGAACAGGGACACAAGCAGGATGAGCGGCGTCAGAACGACGTTGCCCGCCCAGAACAGGAACGAATGGACCACCGCGGTGAGCCCGTCGATGCGGCCGCCGTCGAGGCGGTCGAGGCGAACGCCCATCATGCGCATGCCGACCGTGGCCTGTTCGGGTCCACCGAGCGTGTTCCAGATGTAGATCGTCGCGACGAGGGGCGCGAGCACGCCGAACAGTGACCAGCCGAGGCCGAGAGTGAGCAGGCCGAGGACGAAGACGAGGATGCCGAAGGGAATGAGCAGCAGCCCGACGATGGCATAATCGAGGATGCAGGCCATCACCCGGCGCGTGCGCACGCCGTCATAGGCGCGGATATCGTCCAGCCGCGAGGTGATGATCTCTCCGTCGATGACGCGCGTCGTCATGGCTTCCTTTCCGGCCGGCGCCTCTTTGCGCTGCCAGCAAAGGAAATGGTGAGTGGCGGCGGAAATTCAAGCGCTCTCCCTTGGTGACTGGCCGACGGCGCGGTTCAGGAGACGTCGCCCGGAGCTGCTGCCCGCTTCCGCCCGTCAGCATCGACCGGACGCGATTCTCCAGATGCTCGATGCTCGCCAGGACCACGCCGCCGACATGCCGCGCGATCAGGACGAGCGTGGCGCAGACCAGCGCCTAGTGGGTCTCCTCGACGGTTCGGGCGGCGCCGGTCCGCGCCTCGCGATCGCCGAAGACATCGTCACCGTCAATGGCGGCGAACCGCGGGGGGGGGCCGCGGGGGCGCCCGGGGGGGGGGGGGGGGGGGGGGGGGGGGGGC
>CAYJMY010000012.1:44078-44902 GCA_964371125.1 uncultured Mesorhizobium sp.
CACCGTCAATGGCGGCGAACCGCGGCTCGGCCCGTCGGGCCTCGCCGGGGCTGGCCGTGTCGGTGACGCTCTGCGCCTGAGCAGGGAGGGCTTAGTACTCGTCGCCGCGTCGCCAGATGGCGCCGATGGCGACGATGATCCAGCCTAGGATTGTGAACGTGCCGCCGCTCGGTGCAGCCATGGGGAACAGCCGTTCGCCCATGAATTCGCGCATCAGCAGGTCGCCGGAGAAGAGCAGCGGCCCGACGAGCAGGAGTAGGCCGCCGAAGCGGATCACCCCGTCGCCGCGCCGTCCGCCGAGCAGGCCGATGGCGACAAGCGCCGGCGCGTGGGCAAGAAGGAACGAAGCGGCGGTTCCGACATTGGCGCCGCCGATGTGGGCGTTGACCGCCGACAGGGCGACTCCCGCCGCGCCGAACAGCCCGCCGAGAAAGAGTAGAATGCGGCCGAAGATCATTCCCCCCCCCGGGTGGCGCCGGGCCGCCGCCCCGCCGCCCCTGCGCGGGCCACCGCCGCCGGCCCCCGGCGGCGCCCCCCCACGCCGCCGCCACGCCGTATGTTCGCCTCAGCCCTTCAGCATCTCCGCGACCTTCGGCGCGAAATAGGTGAGGATGCCGTCGCAGCCGGCGCGCTTCAGCGCCAGGAGCGATTCCATCATGGCGCGGTCGCCGTCGATCCAGCCGTTCGCCGCCGCCGCCGTGATCATCGCGTATTCCCCCGACACCTGGTAGGCGAAGGTCGGCATCGCCAGCTCGTCCTTCAGCCGGCGGATGATGTCGAGATAGGGCAGGCCGGGCTTGACCATCAGCATGTCGGCGCCCTCG
>CAYJMY010000013.1:0-33430 GCA_964371125.1 uncultured Mesorhizobium sp.
GGGTAGGGGTGGGGGTATCCGTACGCGATCACCTGCCGGTCACCGGGAGAGGATCGCCCATCACGCAAGCCCGCGCCGACCGATGACCGCCCAAGCAAAACTCGTCTGCCGCAACGTCTGGAAGGTGTTCGGCTCCGGCGCGGCCGAATTCCGCAACCTCGCCGGGCCGGCGCCGACGCTGGAGAGCCTCGGCAAGGCCGGGCTGATCGGCGCGGTGCGCGACGTCAATCTCGAGGTCGGGACCGGCGAGATCTTCGTCATCATGGGCCTGTCCGGCTCGGGCAAGTCGACGCTGGTGCGCTGCCTGTCGCGGCTGGTCGAGCCGACGGCGGGAGAAATCCTGTTCAACGGCGAGAACCTGCTGGCGGCGAGCGACGCCCGCATGATCGAGATCCGCCGCCACCAGATGGGCATGGTGTTCCAACACTTCGCGCTGCTGCCGCACCTCAGCGTGCTTGCCAACGTCGCCTTTCCGCTCGAGATACAGGGCGTGGGACGCGCCGAACGCGAGACGCGCGCGGCGAAGATGATCGAACTGGTGGGGCTCGCCGGCAAGGAGCGCTTCCTGCCGCGCGAACTTTCCGGCGGCCAGCAGCAACGCGTCGGCATCGCCCGCTCGCTGGCGGTGGAGCCGGAGCTGTGGTTCCTCGACGAGCCGTTCTCGGCGCTCGACCCGCTGATCCGCCGCGAGATGCAGGACGAGTTCATCCGCCTCCAGTCGGTGCTGAAGAAGACGATCGTCTTCATCACCCACGACTTCGACGAGGCGATCCGCCTCGCCGACAAGATCGCCATCATGAAGGACGGCGAGATCGTTCAGGCCGGCACGCCGGAAGACATCGTGCTCAGCCCGGCGACGCCCTATGTCGCCGAGTTCACGCGCAACGTGCCAAAGGCCAAGGTCGTCAAGGTCGCGTCCGTCATGAAGCCGGCCGACGGGGCCGCGGCAGGCCTTGCCGTCGCGGCGAACCTGACCGTGGCGGCCGCGGTGCCGCTGTTTTCCTCGGGCGCGGCTTCCGTCGCGGTTGTCGACGCGGCGGGACAGACGGTCGGCCGGCTCGACCGCGCCGACGTGGTCGACCTGATGATGAGCGGCTGACCATGGCGACGCCGGCCCCTCAGACGCTGACCGGAGAGCCGCGCCGCGAGGCGCCGGCGGCGGTGCTGTCCGCCGCCAACGTCGGCTGGACGGCCGCGATCGTGGCCGTCGTCGTGCTCTGGCAGTTCGGCGGCTCGTTGAACTGGGCCTTCGATTATCCGAAGGCCTATGCCATTCCGGCGCAGCGCTGGATCGGCGACCTGATGAAGTGGCTGCTCAACGAGGCGAGCTTCGGCCTTTTCACCTTCACCGACCTGACGCGCTTCATCGCCGCGGTGATCGACTTCCCCTACCGCATCGTGCTCAGCCTGCTGTCGTCCGGCTTTCTTTCCGGCCAGGGGTCGAGCGCCGTGCAACTCCTACCGCCGCTCTCCTGGATTGCCGTGACCGTGATCGCCACGCTGATCGGCTATCACGCCGGCGGACGCAGGCTGGCGATGCTCGTCGCCGCCTGCTTCGGTTTCCTCGCCATGTTCGGCCAGTGGACCAGCGCCATGGTGACGCTCGCCTCGATCCTCGTCGCGGTGCCGCTCGGCGTGATCCTCGGCCTGCTGCTCGGCATCGCCGCCTACCGCTGGCCGCGCTTCGAGCGCGCGCTGACGCCGGTCCTCGACCTGATGCAGACGATCCCGGTGTTCGCCTATCTGGTGCCGATCCTGTTCCTGTTCGGCTTCGGCCCGACGGCAGCCGTGGTGGCGACGCTGATCTACGCCATGCCGCCGATGACGCGCATCGCGGTGCTGGCGCTGCGTGGCGTGCCGTCCGAAATCCGCGACCTCGGCAAGATGATCGGTTGCACAAGGCGGCAGATGACCTGGCGGGTGCTGGTGCCGTCGGCCAAGGACAGCCTGATGGTCGGCGTAAACCAGGTGATCATGCTGTCGCTCAATATGGTCATCATCGCCTCGATGATCGGCGCCGGCGGGCTCGGCTTCGACGTGCTCGCCGCGCTGCGCCGCCTCGACATCGGCGCCGGGCTGGAAGCCGGCATCGCCATCGTCGTGCTGGCGGTGGCGCTCGACCGGGTCAGCCAGGCCTATGCGCGGCGGACCGTCGACGCGCCGGCGCCGGCCGGGGCCGGCTTCGTCGCGCGCCATCCCTACACGGTCGCGTCGCTGGCGGTCGTCGTCGTCGCCGCAGTCGCAGGCCTCGCCGTGCCGGCGGTGCAGACCTATCCGGAAGCGCTGCGCGTCTCGACCGGACCGTTCTTCTCCGACGTCGTGGGATGGATCAACGTCAATTTCTTCGACACGCTGGAGGCGCTGAAGAACGCCGTCCTGCTCAACGTGCTTGTGCCGTTCAAGCGCCTGCTCCACGGCCTGCCCTGGGTCGGCGTCGTAGCGCTGCTCGCCTTCGCCGGCTGGCGGCTCGGTGGCCTCCGTCTGGCCATTCTCGTCGGCGTGCTGTCCTTCCTCATCGCCGCCACCGGCCAATGGGAAAAGGCGACGATCACGGTCTATCTCTGCGGCATCTCGGTGATCGTCGCCTCGCTGATCGGCATTCCGGTCGGCATCCTGTCGGCCGAGCGCGAGCGGCTGTGGCGCTGGGTGCAGGCGATCATCGACACATTGCAGACGCTGCCCTCCTTCGTCTACCTGATGCCCGCGGTCATGCTGTTCCGCGTCGGCGACTTCACGGCGATGATCGCCGTGGTCGCCTATGCGGTAGCGCCGGCGATCCGCTACACCGCGCTCGGGCTGCAGAAGGTCGACCCGCAACTCATCGAGGCCGGCCGCGCCATGGGCTGCACGCCGTGGCAGATCCTCACCAAGATCAAGCTGAAGCTGGCGCTGCCCGAGATCATGCTCGGGCTGAACCAGACGATCATGTTCGCCCTGTCGATGCTGGTCATCACGGCCCTCGTCGGCACGCGCGACCTCGGCCAGGAGGTCTACATCGCGCTGACCAAGGCCGACACCGGCCGCGGCCTCGTCGCGGGGCTGGCGGTGGCGTTCATCGCCATCATCGCCGATCGCCTGATCGCCGCGGGCGCGGCGCGTACCCGCAAGCGTCTCGGACTGGCGTGAGATGATCAAGACCAATGAACAGAAGCTGCGTTCCCTGCCCTGCTGGAAGGGCGGCGTCGCCATCGAGCCGCTGCGCGGCGGCATCAGCAACGAGAGCTGGCTGGTCACCGACGGCGCCGGCAAGCACGTCGTGCGTTTCGGCAAGGACTATCCGTTCCACCATGTGCTGCGCGAGCGCGAGATCATGACGGCGCGCGCCGCCCACGCCGCCGGCTTCGCACCCGAGCTCCAGTATGCCGAACCCGGCGTCATGGTCTCGGCCTTCATCGAGGCGAAGACATACGGGCCGGACGACGTGCGCGCCAATCCCGGGCGGATCGGCCGGCTGATGCGCGCCTTCCACGAGGAGATGCCGCGGCATGTTTCCGGGCCGGGCTTCATGTTCTGGGTCTTCCACGTGATCCGCGACTATGCGCGCACGCTCGACCGCGGCAGCAGCCGCATGGCGCCCGAGATACCCTCCTACCTCGCACTCGCCGACGAATTGGAGCGCGCACAGGCGCCGCTGCCGATCGTCTTCGGCCACAACGACCTGCTGCCGGCCAACTTCCTCGACGACGGCAGCAAGATCTGGCTGATCGACTTCGAGTATGCCGGCTTCAACACGGCGATGTTCGACCTCGCCGGCGCTGCGTCGAACGCCGGCATGAGCGACGAGGAAGCCCGGCACCTGCTCACCGCCTATTTCGACAGCGAGCCCAACGCCGACATCCAACGCTCCCATGCCGCCATGCAGTGCGCATCGCTCCTGCGCGAGGCGATGTGGAGCATGGTCTCCGAACTGCATCTCAACGCCCCCGGCGTCGACTACGTCGCCTACACCGGCGAGAACCTGGCGAAGCTGGGGGCGGCGCTCGACCAATACCGCACGACCTACGGAAAGAACGCATCATGACCCTGCCCAGCCACGCATCGATCGTCGTCATCGGCGGCGGCATCATCGGCTGTTCGACCGCCTATCACCTGGCGCGGGACCACAAGGCCGACGTCGTGCTCATCGAGCAGGGCAAGCTCACCTCGGGCTCGACCTGGCATGCAGCCGGCCTCGTCGGCCAGTTGCGTTCCTCGGCGTCGATCACCCGCGTGCTGAAATATTCCGTCGAGCTCTACAAGGGGCTGGAGGCGGAGACCGGGCTGGCGACCGGCTGGAAGATGACGGGATGCCTCAGGCTCGCCACCAACCAGGACCGCTGGACCGAGTTCCGCCGCCTGGCGACGACGGCGAAGAGCTTCGGCATGGACATGCACCTGCTGACGCCCGCCGAGGTCAAGGCGATGTGGCCGCTGATGGACGTCGGCGACCTCGTCGGCGCCTCGTGGCTGCCGACCGACGGCCAGGCGAGCCCGTCCGACATCACCCAGTCGCTCGCCAAGGGCGCGCGCATGCACGGCGCCAAGCTCTTCGAGAACGTGCGCGTCACCGGCTTCGACATGAAGGGCGACCGCATCGTCGCGGTGAAGACCGATCAGGGCGACATCGCCTGCGACAAGGTGGTCAACTGCGCCGGCCAGTGGGCGCGCCAGCTCGGCGCCAAGGCCGGCATCAACGTGCCGCTGCAGCCGGTCAAGCACCAGTACATCATCACCGAGAAGATCGCGGGCCTTTCCGCCGACGCGCCGACCATCCGCGACCCCGACCGGCGTACCTACTTCAAGGAGGAGGTCGGCGGGCTGGTGATGGGCGGCTACGAGCCGAACCCACAGCCGTGGACGACCGGCGACGTGCCCGACGACTGGGAATTCCGCCTGTTCGACGACGACTACGACCATTTCGAGCAGCACATGACGCAGGCGATCGAGCGCATCCCGGCGCTGGCCAACACCGGCGTCAAGCAGATGATCAACGGTCCGGAGAGCTTTACCCCGGACGGCAACTTCATCCTCGGTTCGGCGCCGGAATGCGCCAACATGTATGTCGGTGCCGGCTTCAACGCCTTCGGCATCGCGTCAGGCGGCGGCGCCGGCTGGGTGCTGGCGCAGTGGGTCGTCGACGGCGAGGCGCCGCTCGACCTGTGGGTCGTCGACATCCGCCGCTTCTCCGGCCTGCACCGCGACCGGCAGTGGGTCTGCGACCGCACGCTGGAGGCCTACGGCAAGCACTACACGATCGGCTTCCCGCACGAGGAATACGAGAGCGGCCGGCCGCGCATCGTCTCGCCGCTCTACGAGCGGCTTCAGCGCCACCGCGCCGTGTTCGGCTCGAAGCTCGGCTGGGAGCGGCCGAACTGGTTCGCCCCCGAAGGCATGGAGGCGAAGGACGTCTATTCGATGGGCCGGCAGAACTGGTTCGACGCCGTCGGCGCCGAGCACGCCCATGTGCGCGAGGCGGTCGGCATCTTCGACCAGTCCTCCTTCGCCAAGTACGAGCTCGCCGGCGCCGACGCCGGCAAGGCGCTCGACTGGATCTGCGCCAACGACGTCGGCAAGCCGGCGGGACGGCTGACCTATACGCAGTTGCTCAACACGCGCGGCGGCATCGAGGCGGACCTGACGGTGGCGCGGCTGTCCGACGACCGCTTCTACATCGTCACCGGTACCGGTTTCCGCACCCACGACATGGCCTGGATCGCCGACCACATCGACGAGGGCCTCGACGCGCGGCTGACCGACGTCACAGAGGACTACGGCACGCTGTCGCTGATGGGGCCGAAGGCGCGGCTGGTGCTGGAGGCGGTGACTGACGCCGACGTCTCCAACGCCGCCTTTCCCTTCGGTCACGTCCGCGAGATCGGCATTGCCGGCAGCGTGGTGAGGGCGCTGCGCGTCACCTATGTCGGCGAACTCGGCTGGGAGCTGCACGTACCGATCGGCGCCATCGGCGAGGTGTTCGACGCGCTGATGGCGGCCGGCGCGCCGCACGGCATCCGTCCCATCGGTTACCGGGCGCTGGAATCGCTCCGGCTGGAAAAGGGCTACCGCGCCTGGGGCTCGGACATCACACCGAACGACACGCCGGTCGAGGCCGGCCTCGGCTGGGCGGTGAAGCTCAGGAAGAACACCGACTTCGTCGGGCGCAAGGCGCTGGAGGCGATCGCCGGCCAACCGCTGAAGAAGCGCCTCGCCGGCTTCACCGTCGACGATCCGCGCGTCGTGCTGGTCGGGCGCGAGACCATCCTGCGCGACGGCCAGCCGGTCGGCTACCTCACCAGCGGCGGCTACGGCTATACGGTCGGCAGGAACGCCGGCTACGGCTACGTGCGCAACGCCGACGGCGTCTCGGACGAGTTCCTCGCCTCGGGCGACTATTCGCTGGTGGTGGCGATGGAGACCGTGCCGGCGAAGATCCACCTCGAGCCGCTCTACGACCCGAAGGGCGAGCGCGTGAAGGCGTGACACCTTAAGCCGCTCCTCCGAGGTTCCATTCCGACACGAACGAGGCCCCATGACCTTCCGCGCTGACCGTCACGTCCACATCCTCATCATCGGCGGCGGTGCGGTCGGCACCTCCGTCGCCTACCACCTCGCCCGCGACGGGGCGAAGGAGTTGCTGCTGGTGGAGAAGGCGCAGCTGACCCACGGCTGCACCTGGCACGCCGCAGGCCTCGTCGGCCAGCTGAGGGGCAAGCGCAACCTGACGCGTCTGATGCAGAACTCGGTCGCCGTGTTCGACCGGCTGGAGGAAGAGACCGGCCAGCACATCTCCTGGAAGAAGGTCGGGTCGCTGAGGCTCGCCGGCAGCCCGGCACGCTGGAGCGAGATCCGCCGCTCGATGGGCCAGGCGAAGAGTTTTGGCGTCGAGTGCCACTCGCTCTCGGCGGAAGAGGCGGCGAAACACTTCCCCTTCATCGTCAAGGAGGGCATCGAGGGCGCGGCCTTCATCCCCGGCGACGGCTACATCGACCCCTATTCGCTGACCATGGCCTACGCCAGGGGCGCCCGCCAGTACGGCGCGCGCATCGAGGAGGGCGTCACCGTCGAGGAGATCGTAATCGAGAACCGCCGGGCGGTCGGCGTGGTCACCAACGGCGGCTCGATCTCCTGCGACATCCTCGTCAACTGCGCCGGCCTGTGGGCGAAGCGCGTCGGCGCCATGGCCGGCGTGCCGCTGGCGGCGGGCGTGGTCGAGCATCAATATTTCCTCACCGAGAAGAAGTTGACGCTCGATCCCGGCCTGACTACCCTGCGCGACCCGGACAACAATTTCTACCTGAAGCCGGACACCGGCAGCTTCACCATCGGCGGCTGGGAGGACGGGACGAAAGGCTGCTGGCGCGGCATGCCGCCGGTCGACTTCGGCCGCGAGCTGTTCGAGCCGAGCATGGAGCGGCTGGAGCTGTTCGCCCTGCCGGCGGCGAACCGCCTGCCGGTGTTGAACGAGATAGGCATCCAGACCGTCATCAACGGGCCGATCCCGGTCTCCTTCGACGGCGAACCGATCATGGGCCTGGCGCCGGAGCTCGACAATTTCTACGTCGCCTGCGGCTTCACCGCCGGCATCGCGGCGTCCGGCGGTGCCGGGCTGGCGCTGTCGAACATGATCCTTCACGGCGACGCCGGTATGGATCTGTGGCCTTTCGACGTGCGCCGCTTCGGCGCGGTGCAGGCGCAGGGGCGTTATCTCGAGCAGCGCGCCATCGAGGCCTACGGTGCCTACTACAAGATCCATTGGCCGGCCGAGGAGGCGCATGCGGCGCGCGGGCTCAGGCGCTCGCCGCTGCACGAGGAGCTGCGCCAGCGCGGCGCCGTGTTCGGCTCCAAGTTCGGCTGGGAGCGGCCCAACTGGTTTTCCGTCGACGGCGGCAAATCGGTCGAGCTCGGCAGCTTCGAGGGCAAGCCGGGCTGGTTCGACGCGGTCGGCGAGGAGGTCCGCGCCATCCGCGAGCGCGCCGCGCTGATCGACCAGAGCTCGTTCTCCAAGTTCGAGATCGCCGGCCCCGGCGCTTTCGACGCCCTGCAGCGCCTCGCCGCCAACGACCTCTCCGGCCCGCCCGGCAAGGCGGTCTACACGCAGCTGTGCAACGAGAAGGGCGGCATCGAGGCCGACGTCACCATCGTGCATGCGGCCGCCGAGCTGTTCTACCTCGTCACCGGCTCGGGCTTCGGCGTGCGCGACGGCCACTGGGTGTCGCGCCACCTGCCGGCCGGCGTCGTCCTGCGCGACGTCACCAACCGCTTCGCCACCATCAACCTGTGCGGCCCGAGGGCGCGCGACATCCTGCAGAGCGTGTCCGACGACGACCTCTCCAACGCGGCCTTCCCCTTCCTCCACGCCCGCCGCATCCAGGTCGGCAACGCCGAGGCGCTCGCCGTGCGCGTCGGCTATGTCGGCGAACTCGGCTACGAGCTTTACGTCGCCCAGGAATATGCAGCCCATGTCTACGAGACGCTGGAGGCTGCCGGCCGCGACCACGGCATCGCCAATGCCGGCTACCGGGCCATCGACGCCTGCCGCATGGAGAAGGGCTACCTCTACTGGTCGGGCGACATCACGCCCGACTACAACCCCTACGAGGCTGGTCTCGGCTTCGCCGTGGCGCTGGACAAGATCGTCCCGGGGGGCGACTTCATCGGCCGCGACGCGCTCGCCCGCATCAAGGCGGAGGGCGTGAAGCGGCGGCTGTGCTCCTTCACCATCGACGGCTTCGCGCCGCTGCACGGCGGCGAGGCGATCGTCTTCGGCGGCCGCGTCGTCGGCTCGACCTCATCGACCGGCTACGGCTACACGCTCGGCAAGACGATCGCCTTCGGCTACCTTCCCGTCGAGGTGGCCGGCGAGACGGGCTTCGAGATCGAGGCCTTCGGCAAGGCCTACGCCGCGACGCGCGGGCCGCGCACGCTCTATGACGCCCGCATGGAGAGGCTGAAAGCATGACGACCGACATCGACCGGGCCAGGGAAGCGCTCGCCGGCATCCCGGCGCTTTCCGGCTATGGCGGGCCGATCGTGCGGCTCGGCGGGCTGACCAACCTCGTCTTCCAGGTCGGCGAGTTCTGCCTGAGGATCCCCGGCAAGGGCACCGAGGAATACATCAACCGGGCCAACGAGGGCGTCGCCGCGCGCGAGGCGGCGAAGGCCGGTGTTAGTCCCGAGGTGATCCATTTCGACGATCGCACCGGCGTCATGGTCACGCGCTTCGTCGACCGCGCCCAGACGATGTCGCCGGCCGCCTTCAAGCTGAACGCCGGGGCGCCTGCTCGGGCCGGCGAGGCCTTCCGCCGGCTGCACCGGTCGGGCGCGAAATTCCCGTTCCGCTTCGAACTGTTTTCCATGATCGACGACTACCTGAAGATCCTGTCGACCAAGGACGTGGCGCTGCCGGCGGGCTACCACGACGTGGTGCGCGAGGCGGAAACGGTGCGCGCCGCGCTCGCCGCGCACGATCTACCGCTCGCCGCCTGCCACTGCGACCCGCTCTGCGAAAACTTCCTCGACACGGGGACCCGCATGTGGATCGTCGACTGGGAGTATTCCGGCATGAACGACCCGATGTGGGACCTCGGCGACCTGTCGGTCGAGGGGAAGTTCGACGCCGACCAAGAGGAGGAAATGATCCGCGCCTATTTCGGCGGTGCGCCGCGGCCGGCCGAGCGTGGCCGCATCGTCATCTACAAGGCGATGTGCGACCTCTTGTGGACGCTGTGGGGGCTGATCCAGCTCGCCAACGGCAATCCGGCCGACGACTTCCGCGTCTATGCCGACGCCCGCTTCGCCCGCTGCCGGGCGCTGATGGAGACGCACGCCTTTTCGGGCCACGTCGCCGCGGTGGCGAAGGGATAGGGCGACACCGCGGCAGACAGCCGCGTTCCCGCCAAAATGATGCCACGATGCCGGGCTTCACCGGAGGCGAAGGAGATTCGCCGGGGCACATGAAGGCATGGCACGACTGACCGACGCCGACCGGCGCTGGCTGCTGACGGCAGGCAGCGCCTCGATGCTCGTGGCGCTGGCCGGCTGCCAGAGCGTGTTGTCGCTCGACCAGACCGAAGGAAGCTCGGGCTCGGCCGAGGAGATGCTCGCCGACATCCGATCGCAGAACGGCCTCTCCGCGCTCTCGCCGGACACGACGCTCGAGCGCGCCGCACGCCAGCAGGCCGGCTACATGGCGCTTTCGGGCAAGATGGAGCACCGCACCGGCTGGGGCCGCGACTTCGCCCAGCGCATGAAGGCGAATGGTATCAAGGGGGCGGCGGCGGAGAACATCGCCCACGGCCGCTGGGAACCGGGCGAGCTGATGCGCATCTGGATGGCGTCGGCGCCGCACCGCCGCAACATGCTCGACCCGCGCTTCACCCGCTTCGGCCTCGGCAACGCGGCCGACGGGCGCAGCGGCCGGCGCTACTGGGCGATGGTGCTGGGACAGTAGTTTCCCCTCTCGAGCCGCGCGCCAATACCGCCGCCAGCTACGGACGCAACGCGTCGACGCCGAGCACAGTGAAGGATGCCCAACTCGCCGGATGCGCCTCGATCGGCGTTGCCGGACTGTCGAGCATCGTGACGATCGATCGCTGCAGCGCGCGCGGCCAACCGAGCCCGGGCTCTGCCGCGTAGGCCGCAGTCATACCCGTCGTCAGGCGCACCGTCGGCTCCGACGGGATCGACCACAGCGTGACGAGAAGCTGGCGGGCGCCGGCAGCAATGAAGCCGCGCGCCAGGCCGGACATCCACTCAGCCCGCGGCCGCCCGTCGGCGCCGCCGGTGTTGCAGGCCGACAGGATCACCAGATCGGCGTCGAGGCGAAGCGACATGATCTCCGAGAGCGAGAGGTAGCCATCGCGGCCGGCAGCTCCGATCTCCGGCGAGAGGACCAGCCCCGGCTCGGCCGTGCCGCCAACCTCGCCGGCGAGGATGCCGTGCGTAGCAAAGGCGAGCACGCGGTAGTCCGCGAGGCTGCGCGCGGAAAGCTCCGTCTCGGTGGCCCGTTCGCCGAGCAGGAGATCGCCGGGTCCGGCGCCCAGCGAACCCGCCAGCGCCGCCAGTTCGTGCGCGGTCTCGGGCAGCGGCGCGAGGTCCGACAACGCCGCAGCGTCGACCCCGCCGTCGCGGGAAAACAGCGCCGAGATCTCGATCTCCGACGCGGCACGACGTCCCCGCAGAAGAGGATCGCCGACGCCGAGGAACGGCTTCGTCGCCTGAGACACGGCGAGCCCCGGCCGCTGCGCGACCAGCGAGCTGACGCTCGGCGCGAGCGAGACGGGAAAACGACGGATCAGGAACGGCTGTGACGCCCAGTCGGCGCCCCCGGCATCGTCGCCGCCTACAATCGGCTTGGCGCCGCGCGTGTCCGCCGCCTTGCCGCCGCCGACCCGGGCTGGCGACGCCCCCGTCGACAGCATCGCCCAGGGGAGACCGGGAAGCGGGCCGTCGGCGATGACGACGAGATGGCCGACGCCAGCGAATTCGGCTTCCGCCGGTCTCAGCAGCACGTCGTAGAGCGCGGCGGCGTTGGCCATGTCCACCGCGCCGAACGAGGCCGCATCGCGGCGCAGCCGGGCGACGCGGTCGGAAAGCTCCGCCTGGTCGATCTTGGAAACGAAGAGGAAGGGTTTGCGGCCCGGGCGCAGGACGAAGCCGAAAACGTTGCTAGAACCGGCGTGGAGGACGGCCAGGGCCTCGTCGCTTGCGAGAACCGCCCCGGCCTGACCGATCGTCGCCGGGACGAGCGCGGCGAAATCCTCGGAGATCGTGAGGCGTTCGGCGATCACGGTCGAAGCTTCGGCGATATCGCGTTCGGCGGCGGCGCGGCGCGCCGCGATCACCCAGGGCAGCTTCGACGGCACCATCGCCTCCGTGGCCTCCATCTGCGCCAGCCTGCCCTGTGCGCGGTCGCGCCGTTCGATGGCCTCGCGCAGGCCGGCGTCGCGCACGATGCTGTTGCGGATCGAAGCCTGCATGGCGAGCGCCGTGTCGCCGAGCATGGCGAACTGCAGGTCGGCGAAGGTCCGCTCTGTCGCATCGGGCACGATCTTCCTGGCCTTGTCGTTGGTGGCCAGGAAGAAGCGCAACTGCGCGGCGAGCCTGAGCGCCGGCTGGAAGGCGCGGTAGAGCAGCCCGACCTGCTCGTTGCCGACCTGCCATTCCTGCTGCAGGCGTCCGGTTGTCAGGGTGGCGGCCTCGTCGAGCCTGGCCGCGGCGGCCTTCCAGTCCTTGTCCTCGAACGCGTAGCGGCCAAGGCGGGCATAGACCGGCGCCAGCGTCTTCGCCAGCTGCCGCCGCCCGACCTGGTCCGGTTCGTTCCAGTATTCGATGCCGTGGTCCGGCTCGGCCAGCCTGGTGACATTCTCGAAGAAGACGCGGGCGGATAGCGGCAGCTTCAGATCGGCGAGGATGCGGCCGTAGGCATCGAGCCGATCGAACACCGACATGTCCGCGCCGAACTGGCTCATGTCCTCTGCGATCATGGCCACTATCGGCTCCAGCGCGCGGCGCTTCTTCCTGAGGTCACGCTCGGCGAGGAGCGGGATGACTTCGCCCCACGGGTCCTCGCTGCCGAGCATCCCCATCGGCACGGGAAAGAGGCTGGCCGCGACAAGCATGGTGCGGCGCTCGTCCGGCTTCAGTCGATCTATGATCTTGCGGGCGGGCGAGGATCGCGGGATCCGCTCGGCGACGAACGAAGCGAGACGATCGAGTTCGGCATCGATCTCACCGCGCAGGTCCCCGGCGATCGGGCCGATCGAAGCGGCGAGCTGGGCGGTCATGTCCTTCGAGATGCTGCTGTCGCTCATGCCGCTTTCGATCGCCTCGATGTCGTAGAGCACCGCCGCGCGCCAGTACCTGCCAACGATCGGCGACATCAGCACGTCGCAGCCTTCGCAGAAGCGCCCGCGAAGGTGATCGACGATCAGCCGCGAGATGTCGCCCTGGAACTCCATCGTCACGTTGCGCGCGTCGAAAGTCCCTTCGACCTCGCCGAGTGCGACGTCCACCGCGCGCGCCAGCGCCTCTGTCGCGCCCCTGTCGTCGAGGCGGGAATCGAGAAATTCCGCCTCGAAGATCGCGAACTGGACGCGCTCGACGGGATCGATTTCCGCGCCGCGCGCGGCGATCAGTGCCTGGGCCTCGGCGAGATCTCCGTCAAGCCGCGACGTGCCGCCGGCTTTCCATTCGAAGCGCAGCGAGCGCAGCAGCGTCGTGAAGCGCATGCGCGGTTCGGCGCCGTCGGCCGACCAGGCCTTGGCGTCACGGAGGAACTCGCGCGCGAGATCCGGCATGAGTATCGACTCGAAGATGTCGGCGCCCGTCACGGCCATTCCGACCTCGCCGGAATCGGCCCCGTTGGCGCCGGGATTGATGCGCGCGAAGTAGCGCATGAGGTCGCGGTACTTCGCCTCGTCAATCGCCCTCAACGTCAGGAGCTCGAAGTAGACTTCCGAAGCGCCGGCGTAGTCGGTTTCAAGTTCGCCGAACGTGACGGCCTCCAGGGCCTCGACCTCGTAGTTCGCCTCCATATCGGCCTGCGGCAGGCTGTCCTTGAGAACCTCGTTGATCGCCCAGACGATCCTGTTGTCGGCGAGGCATCCGTCGTCGGCGAACTCGATCTCGCCGCGCTCGGCCGCCGCGCGGGTCCGCTCCAGGCGCTGCTTCGCTGCCGGCATGAGCGCGGCGCCGATCTCCCGGGCGGATTCGCCGCTCGCCCCGGCCGCCACGGCGCGAATGTAGGTGCCGTCGGCCGTGTAGGCGGCACGCGCGTTGCCGGTCCCCGGCGCGATCTCGCGCATCAGCCGGGCAAAAGCCAGCTGCTCCCCGGCGTCTTCGTGGTTGCGCATCAGATCGCGAAGCGCCGAGATCTGGCGGACGTCGTAGCCCGCTACCCTCCGGTGTCGGCGTACCGCGTCCAGCTTCTCGTCGAGGCTTGTCGCCTGCGTGGCGGCGAGATCGACCAGATAGTCGGCCTCGACCGCGTCGACCGCGCCATTCAACAAGGCAGCGAAAGCCTCGCGCAGAATCCGGTCGGCGTCGGTCTGGTACCGCGCCCAGTCGGCGATCTTAGCGAGCTTCGCCCAGTCGGCAGCGGCCATCGAAACGCGTCCCGGCGTCGCGCCCTGTGTCTTGGCGAGCGCGTTGATCGCAGTGGCCAGGGACGGCAGGATCTCAGCGGCACGGGCGGCGCGGTCGGGCGCCTGCTCGTCGGCGATGAGTTCGACAGCCTGGCGATGAACATCGTTGACGACATAACGCTCGGCGATGGCGAAGGCTGGAAGCGCGTCGCAGGCGGGGGCGGCGTGCGCATGGGCGCCATGCGTGACAATGGGGACCAAGGCCAGGACAGCGCCCAGCGTCAGCCCACGCAGGATCTTCAGGATGACCGCTCGTCCCATATCCGCCGTCCCCGACTTACCCTCGGAAGACTATAGCCGAGCCAGCTGGACGGACAATCGCACAGGATGCCGCTCGGCAGCCCGCCTACACGACCCGATGCCGGCGTTCGACGTTGGCCGGGCGGCCGGGGAGCGAGAGCCGCGTGACGCGCCTCTCCCGCTCGGCGACGATCCTGCCGCGCGATACCACGCAGAGCCGCTCGGCGCGCAGCCGGATCGCCTCGACGGCATCGCCTGCATCGAGCACGACGAGGCTCGCCCGCTTGCCTGTTTCCAGGCCGAGATGATCAAGGCCCATGATCGCGGCATTGACGTTGGTGACCATGTCGAAGCAGTACGCCATGTCGGCCGGGCTGGTCATTTGCGCGACGTGCAGTCCCATGAAGGCGACGTCGAGCATGTCGGCCGTGCCCAGCGGGTACCACGGGTCGAGCACGCAGTCCTGACCGAAGCCGACGCGGATGCCGGCCCTGATCATCTCCGGCACGCGGGTCATGCCGCGGCGCTTCGGATAGGTGTCGTGGCGGCCCTGGATGACGATGTTGATCAGCGGGTTGGGGATGGCCGAGACGCCGGCCTCGGCGATCAGCGGCAGGAGCTTGGAGACGTAGTAGTTGTCCATCGAGTGCATCGAGGTCAGGTGCGAGCCGGCGACGCGGCCCTGGAGGCCGAGGCGCTGGGTCTCGTAGGCGAGCTGCTCGATGTGCCGAGACATCGGGTCGTCGGTCTCGTCGCAATGCATGTCGACCATGAGGCCGCGCTCGGCGGCGATCTCGCAGAGCTCGGTCACCGAGCGGCGGCCGTCGGGCATGGTGCGCTCGAAATGCGGAATGCCGCCGACCACGTCGATGCCCATATCCAGCGCCCGAACCGTATTCCGCATGGCGCTCGGGCTGCGGTAGAAGCCGTCCTGCGGGAAGGCGACGAGTTGCAGGTCGAGGTAGGGCGCCACCTCCTTTTTGACGTCGAGCAGCGCCTCGACGGCGAGCAGCCGGTCGTCGCAGGTGTCGACGTGGCTGCGGATGGCGAGCAGGCCCATGGACACGGCCCAGTCGCAGTAGCGCAGCGCGCGTTCCTTCACCGCCTCGTGGGTGAGCAGCGGCTTCAGTTCGCCCCACAGCGCGATGCCTTCGAGCAGCGTGCCCGAGGAATTGATGCGCGGGATGCCGTAGGAGAGCGTGGCGTCCATGTGGAAGTGCGGGTCGACGAAGGGCGGTGAGACCAGGCAGCCGGAAGCGTCGACGATGCGGCCGGCCTCGGCCGCAAGGTTCGGCTCGATGGCGGCGATCGTCTCGCCGGATATGCCGATGTCGGCCGTGCGGCCGTCGGGCAGCGTGCCGCCCTTGACGATCAGGTCGAAACTCATCTGTTGTCCTTCCATGCCTGCTCCGCTGCCGCGGACTTACAAGGTGCTCACCGGCCGCCGGCGTGCCGGGCGCCCGCAGGCCGACAGCGATATTGTTCGCACGTCGAGTGTGTTATCCTACGCCCATGAAAAGCTCTACGCTCCGGCCGCCGCGTTCTTCGAAGACCGGCCGCTTCGTCCTCGACAGTACCCGCGCGGCGAAGATCAGCGCGGTGGAGGGCATGCAACTTTCGGCCCGAATGAAGGCGATTCTGGATCGCGGCGCGCGCGATGGGCTGAGCGGGGACGAGCAGCGCGCTTTGATACGGGAACAGATCAGCAGAAAGTAGCCGGTGACCTACACCGCCGAGCCCGATCCAGCGTGCTATCCGGGCTCGACCGTGCTCATCAACCTGCTCGACATCCGAGACCAGACGCTTCTGGAAGAAGCGGAACTCGCGTTCTTCATGACCCGTGCAGAGGAACCGCTTCCGGCCGGCGCACTCGACGCGCAACACTATCTTCGGCTTCACCGCCATCTCTTCCAGGATGTCTACGCCTGGGCAGGTCGGATTCGCGCAATCCGGATCGGCATGGGAGCCAACTGGTTCTGCTATCCCGAGTACATCGCCGCCGAAATGCAGCGCGTCTTTGCCGAATTGGGCGACGTCGACGCCCTGCAGCACATGCCATCGCTGGACTTCGCACGCCGAGCGGGCCACTTCCTGGCGGACCTGAACGCGATCCACCCGTTTCGGGAAGGCAACGGCCGGACGCAACTCTCCTTCCTGGCGATGTTGGCGGAACATGGTGGCTTTTCCTTCGACGCCGACGTCCTTCAGAAGGAACGCGTCATCGGCGCGATGATCGAGAGTTTTTCCGGCAACGAAGAACCATTGATCGGCCTGATCGAGGACATCATCGCTTGAACCGGAGCAGCAACGGCCCTGCACGCGACGCTCACCGCTCCCCCTTCTGATACGGCACCATCAGCGCCTTGGGATAGGTAGCGCGGCGGGCGACCAGGACCAGCGCCAGGATCGACAGGACATAGGGCAGCATCAGGAATACCTGGTAAGGCAGGACGCCGCCGGCGAGCTGCTGCAGCCTGATCTGGTAGGCGTCGAAGGCGGCGAACAGGATGGCGCCGAGCAGCGCCTTGCCCGGCCGCCACGAGCCGAAGACGACGAGGGCGATGGCGATCCAGCCGCGGCCGTTGACCATCTGGAAGAAGAAGGAATTGAAGGCCGACATGGTGAGGAAGGCGCCGCCGATCGCCATCAGCGCGCTGCCGGCCATCACCGCGCCCATGCGGATGCCGGTGACCGAGATGCCCTGCGCCTCGACCGCGGACGGGTTCTCGCCGGCGGCGCGGACGGCGAGGCCGAGCGGCGTGCGGTAGAGCACCCAGGCGACGACCGCGACCGAAACGAAGGCGAGGTAGGTGAGCGGCGTCTGCGAGAACAGCGCCTCGCCGACGACCGGGATCTGCGACAGGCCGGGAATCGGGAAGGGCTGGAACGGCTCGATCTTGGGCGGCGAGGTCACCTGCGGCAGGGCCAGGCGGTAGGTGAAGTAGGTCAGGCTGGTGGCGAGCAGGGTGATGCCGATGCCCACCACGTGCTGCGACAGGCCGAGCGGCACGGTGAGCGTGGCGTGGAGAAGGCCAAAGGCGGCGCCGGCGAGTGCCGCGACGACGACGCCGGTCCACAGGTCGCCGCCCGAATAGACGGTGAACCAGCCAGCGAAGGCGCCGACCGTCATGATGCCTTCGATGCCGAGGTTGAGAACGCCGGCGCGCTCGCAGACCAGCTCGCCGAGCGTGGCGAAGATCAACGGCGAGGCAATGCGGATCGCGGCGACCCAGAACGACGTGGTGACGAGAATGTCGAGGGCTTCGGTCATGCGGGCACCCCACGCGTTCGCGCCGTATTAAACGTCGGTCGTCGGTCGGGGGTCGTGGGTCGAATTGCTGATGCGACCTAATGCGCCTCCCCCCTCGCCACCAACCACCGACGACCCACGACCAGCTCCCTCATTTCCACCGCACCCGAAACCGCGACAGCAGGATCGCCGTCACCATGGTGAGCAGCGCCGTGGCCACCATGACGTCGGCGATGTAGCTCGGAACGCCGGCCGAGCGGCTCATGGCGTCGGCGCCGACGAAGATGCCGGCGACGAAGATCGCGGCGGCGACGACGCCGAGCGGATTGAGCATGGCCAGCATGGCGACGACGATGCCCGAATAGCCGTAGCCCGGCGAGAGATCGAGCGTGAGGTTGCCCTTCAGGCCGGCGACTTCGGAAAAACCGGCCAGCGCCGCCAGACCGCCGGAGAGCAGCGCCGTCTTCATCAGCACGGGATTGACTGGAATGCCGGCGAAGCGCGCCGCCTCGGGATTGTGGCCGACGGCGCGCATCTCGTAGCCGAGCGCGGTCTTCTTCATCACGATCCAGATGGCGATCGCCGCGACGAGCGCCAGGACGAAGCCGTAGTGCAGGCGTTTTCCGGTGACGACGCGCGGCAGCTGCGCGTCGGCGATCACCTTCGAGGACTGCGGCCAGCCGAGGCCCATCGGGTCCTTGAGCGGGCCTTCGAGCAGCATCGAGACGAACAGCAGCACGATGAAGTTGAGCAGCAGCGTCGTCACCACCTCGTCGACGCCGAAGCGCGTCTTCAACAGCGCCGGTCCGAGCAGGAGAGCCGCGCCGGCGGCCATCGCGCCAATGGCGATGACCGGCAGGAGGACCGGTTGCGGCAGGGCCAACGCGCCGGTGCCAAGCACGACGGTGACGACCCCGCCGACATAGAGCTGCGCCTCGGCGCCGATGTTCCACAGCTTGGCGCGGAAGGCGACGGCGACGGCGAGCCCGGTGAAAATGAGCGGCGTGGCGCGGGTCAGCGTCTCCAGCGCGGCGAACTGCGATCCCGCCGCGCCCTTGGCGACGAGGTAGAAGACGGAAAAGGGCGAGGCGCCGGCGGCCAGGACCAGAAATGAGATGAAGACCAGCGTCGCCGCCACGGCGCCGAGCGGATAGAGCAGGAGCATGCCCAGCGACGGCGCGGGTTTCGGTTCAAGGCGCATCAGTTCCCTCCCCCACGAGGGGAGGGTGCCGAGCGAAGCGAGGCGGGTGGGGTCGTGGAGGACGGGCACCAAGGTATCGTCGGAATGGTGGCGTGCCGCTTGAGTGCACCCCACCCGGCCGAGCCCTGCCCGGCCACCCTCCCCGCGAGGGGGAGGGAAAGCGCCGTACCCGCCATCACGCCGCCTCCCCCTGGTGACCCGCCATCAGCTCGCCGAGCTCGGCGATGGTGCGTTCGCCCCGCGCCGAGGCGCCGGAGAGGCGGCCGCGCGACATGACGACGATGCGGTCGGACAGCGCCAGGATCTCCTCGAGATCTTCCGAGATCAGCAGGATCGCGGCGCCGCGCTGGCGCGCTTCCAGCAACCGCCGGTGCACGTAGGAGACCGCGCCGACGTCGAGGCCGCGCGTCGGCTGATTGGCGAGGATGATCGCCGGCTCGGGATCGAGCGCGCGGCCGAGGATGAGCTTCTGCATGTTGCCGCCGGAGAGGAGGCGGATGCGCGCGTCCGGTGCCGGGCACTTGACGTCGTAGTCGCGGATGATCTCCTCGGCGAAGGCGCGCGCGGCCGCCCAGTCGAGGAAGCCGCGGCGGGCGAAGCGCGCCGACCGGTACTGCTCGGAAATGACGTTCTCGGCGACGCTCATGTCGCCGATCGTGCCGACGGCGTGGCGGTCCTCCGGGATGCGGCCGATGCCGAGGCGGAGCGCGGCGCGCGGCGACCAGTCGGAGACGATGGTGCCGCCGATCTCGATCTCGCCCGTCGTCGGCGTCTCGGTTCCGGCGATCACGCCGGCAAGCGCCGACTGGCCGTTGCCGGACACGCCGGCGAGCCCGGTGATCTCGCCGGCGCGCAGCGTCAGCGAGACCCGGTCGAGGCGTGCGCCGGTTCCGCGCCCTGCCGTCGAGACCTCGCTCAGCACCAGCAGCGGCGTGCCGCTGCGCTGCGGCGGCACCGGAGGCGACACCACTTCCTGGCCGACCATCAGCGCGGCGAGTTCGGCGCGGCCGGTCGATGCCGTGACGCGTTCGCCGGCGAGACGACCCGAGCGCAGCACGAGCACGCGGTCGCTGACCGCCATGACCTCGGCCAGCTTGTGCGAGATGAAGATGATCGACAGGCCCTTGGCGACGAGCAGCTTCAGCGTGCGGAACAGCGCCTCGGTCTCGCCGGGCGTCAGGACGGCGGTCGGCTCGTCGAGGATCAGGATGCGCGCGTCGCGGTAGAGCGCCTTGAGGATCTCGACGCGCTGGCGTTCGCCCACCGTGAGCGCGGCGACCGTCGCGTCGGGATCGACGGAAAGGCCGAAATCGGCCGAGAGGGCGCGGATACGCGCCCGTGCCGCGCCGCGATCGAGGCGCGGGCGCCACAGCGGCTCGGTGCCGAGCGCGATGTTCTCCAGCACCGTCATGTTGTCGGCCAGCGTGAAATGTTGGTGGACCATGCCGATTCCGGCAGCCAGCGCCGCCTTGGGGTCGCCCGGATGAAGCGGCGCGCCGAAGGCTTCGACCATTCCCTCGTCGGCGACGTAGTGACCAAAGAGGATGTTCATCAGCGTCGTCTTGCCGGCGCCGTTCTCGCCGAGCAGGGCGATCACCTCGCCGCGCATCAATTCGAACGAGATCGCGTCGTTGGCGACCAGCGGGCCGAAACGCTTGGTGATGCGGGACAGGCGGAGGACGGCTTCGTGCGTCATGCTGGACTTCGCATCGAGACGCAGAGGAGCGCCGACCAGCCGGCCGACGACCGCCCCAGTTCCCGTATTGACAGCGATCCGAGGCGGCGGGAAGGTATCCGCGTCCTGCCGCGAGGAGATCTCCCATGGCGACACTTCATATCGAACACCCCATCAAGGACTACGGGACGTGGAAAGCGGCCTTCGACCGCTTTGCCGAGAACCGGGCGCAGGCCGGCGTTTTAGCCACCCGAATCCAGCAGCCCAAGGACGATCCTCACTACATCCTCGTCCAGCTCGACTTTCCGAGCGTCGAGCAGGCCGAACGCTTCCGGTCGTTTCTGGAAGCCCGTGTCTGGAGCGTGCCGGCGAATTCGCCTGGCCTCGCGGGGAGCCCGACGGCGCGGATTCTAGTCGCGCCCCCCGAGACCTGAACACCATCCGTATGCGACACGGCGAAGCGTGTTGATGCGCCGCCGAGCCGCTGCGTCGCACGGGCTTCAGCTCGACTTCGGCTCGTTGTCGTCGATGGCGACGGCAAACGAGCCGTCCTTGATCGCCGCTTCCTTGGCCGCAACCAGCGCCACGGCCTCCGCCGGGACCTTGCCCTCGAAGGTGCCGAGCGGGGCGAGCGAGCAGCCGCCGGCCTTCATGAAGGAGTAGACGCCGTAGTCGTCCGCCTTGAAGGTGCCGGCCTTCACCTCGGCGATCGCCTTGTCCAGCGTCGGCTCGAAGTGCCAGAGCGCCGAGGCGACGACCGTGTCGGGATAGTCGGCCTGCGTGTCGATGACGTTGCCGATGGCGAGCACGCCCTTCTCCTTGGCGGCGTCGGAGACGCCGAAGCGTTCGGCGTAGAGCAGGTCGGCGCCGCCGTCGATCTGGGCGAAGGCGGTCTCCTTGGCCTTGGGCGGATCGAACCACGAGCCGATGAAGGCCACCTGGAACTTCGCGTCCGGCGCCGTCTCCTTCACGCCCGCCATGAAGGCGTTCATCAGGCGGTTGACCTCGGGGATCGGATAGCCGCCGACCATGCCGATATTCTTCGACTTGCTCATGGCGCCGGCGATGATGCCCGACAGGTAGGACGCGTCCTGGATGTAGTTGTCGAACACCGCGAAGTTGGGCAGCGCTGCGTCGTGCTTGAAGCTCGATCCTTCGAGGAAGGCGACGTCCGGGTAGTCTTTGGCCACCGCGCGGGCAGCATCCTCGACGCCGAAAACCTCGCCGACGATCAGCTTGTGGCCGGCCTCGCAATACTCGCGCATGACGCGCTCGTAGTCGTTGTTGGAGGTGTTCTCGGAGAACACGTACTCGATGTCGCCGCGGTCCTTGGCGGCCATCGCCGCCTTGTGGATTCGGCTCACCCACTGCTGCTCGACTGGGACGGTATAGATGGCCGCGACCTTGATCGGGTCGGCGGCGAAGAGGCGGGTCGGGAAGGCTCCGGCGGCGGCCATCGCCGCGCCCGCGCCGGCCGTCTTGAGAAGGGTGCGGCGGCTCACGCCGGACAGGATCCTGCTTGCTGGATTGCTCATGTTATCGGCCCTCTGGCTGGTTGGAACGTTCTGACGAACCCCGTCGTTTTTTTATCGTTTGGTCAACGTTATGAGAAATCCGGAAGCCCTGCAATCCGGATTCCGTCGCGGCATGCCCGCCGCGGGCGGCCAGGACGACGTCAGTGGACCGTGGTCGCGGAAACGCCGGCGCCGAGCAGGAGAACGTAAGTGACGACGGCGACCAGCAGGCCGCGAAACGCGAAGCCGACGAAGCGATATTTCGCCCGGTTGATCGCCGAGAGGTTGTCGACGTTCCCGAGGTACTGCTCGAAGAGATAAGCCTGGTCGAGCGACGCGTTGGCGGAAAGGAACAGTTCGCGGTTCGTCGGCCAGCCGCCCCAGTAGAGCGACGTCGAGGTGGCGCGGTGGCGCGGCAGGACGACGAGGATGGCGCTGACCAGCGAAACGACGACGGCGAGCGCCAGGATCGCCGACAGGGCGATGGCCAGCGGATCGCCGGTGAGATAGCGCTGCAGCTTGAAGACACCTCGCCCCTCGGCCGAAGAGACCAGGAAGGCCAGCATGAAGGTGAAGATGTAGGCCGCCTTCTGGTCGGCGATGCGAATCTGGTCGTAGTAGATGTCGTTGATCTTCTTCAGGTGATCCAGATATTGCGGCGAACCGATCGTCCCCGTCGCAGCCGACGCTGGCGCGACTGCCTCGACGCTCTTTCTTCTGGTCGCCATGTCCGCCCCTCGCCGTCCACAACTATCTGCCAGATGATTGCCGCATGCGCGCGCCGTCGGCAACGGATTCTTGACAGGTCCCGAGCCTTGCTCGCATATCCCGCCCGAGGGTTGCGTCAAATATCATCATGCGAAGACTTGGAGCAGGCATTGCCGCGCTTGCGGTGCTGGGAAGCGCGATGCCGGCGGCGGCAGACGTCTTTCCGCGCCTGTCGGCGGCCACTGCCTCGGTGATCGCGCGGAAGACGGGCGAGGAGGCGCGCTTCATCGACGTTGACGGCTGGCGCGGCGTCGACATCGCCCAGGAGCTGCTGGTCGGCGACGCGCTGCGCACCAACGCCTACGGCCACCTCGCCGTCCTCTTCGTCGACAACACCCAGATCCGCCTCGGCCGCAACTCCACCATGGTGGTGAAGAAGATCGGCAGCGCCGAGGACACGGTGCTCGGCCTCGAGGAGGGCACGATCTGGGGTCGCGCCGAACGCGGCGAGGAAGGCGTCACCATCGAGACGCCGGCTGCCGCGGCGGCCATTCGCGGCACCGACTGGACACTGACCGTCGACGGCGACAAGACCTCGCTCATCGTGCTCGAAGGCGTGGTCGAGCTTTACAACGACTACGGCTCGGTCACCGTGACGCGCGGCGAGGCGGCTTCGGCGCGGATCGGCCAGGCACCGACCAAGACGATCATCGTCGACCCCGACGACCGCGAGCAGATGCTCTATTATCTGGCGCTGCGCGGCTCGTTCGACTGGCTGCCGACCTCGCCGCTGCCCAGCCCACAGATGCGCGGCGAGCGCGCGCATCGCCGCGAAGCCGGACGCGGCGCGGACCGCCGACGACTGGCTGACGCTCGCCGAGGTCGCGCATTCCTACGAGGGACGTGGAGCGGCGCTCGACGCGCTGGGGGAGGCCGCAGCCTTCCGCCTGACGGCGGCCCAGAGGGCCCGCTACGACCTCGTCGACGCCATGATCACGGCCGCGGAGGGGCGCTACGACGAGGCGGCGAGACTGTTCGCCCGCGCCGCACCACGTCTCGACCGCGAACGGCGCGCCGTCGCCGCCTATGCCGGCTATTTCGCCCGGGCGCTCGCCAATCCGGACCGCGCCGAGGCTCCGCCCAAAGTGCGGGCGAGCGGACCATATGCGGCGCTCGCCGAAGCGCTGGCGGCCGGCTTCCTGAAGGACATACCGGCAGCGATCGCGGTGCTGAAGGAGGCAGAGGCCCGCTATCCCGACGACCCGACGCTTCCCGCCACCCGCGCGCAGCTGGCGCTGCTCATGGACGATCGGGAGCAGGTCAAGGAGGCGATCGATCGGTCGCTGGCGCTCGATCCCGACGGCCCGACGGCGCTGGAGGCCCGCGCCAACTACCGCTCTGGCATCGAGAGCGACCTCGACGGAGCGCTGGGCGACCTGGAGCGCGCGACGATGATCGCGCCGGGTTCGACGACGATCTGGAACGCGCTGGGGCTCGTCCACTCCGCCCGTGGCGCCGACCGCGAAGCCGAGGCAGCGCTGAAGCGCTCGATCGAGCTCGACCCGCAGGATCCCGCCTCGCGCGCCAACCTGGCGCTCTTCTACCTCGAGCAGGACCGCTTGAAGGAGGCCAAGGCGGAAATCGACAAGGCGATCGCGCTCGATCCGGCCTTCGACATCGCGCTCGTCGCGCGCGGCCGCTATCATTTGCAGACCGGCGAACTCGACAAGGCGATGCGCGATCTCCTCGCCGCGACGACGGCCAATCCGGCCCACGCCCAGGCGCTGCTGCTGCTCGCCGGGGCCTACTACGAAAGCGGCGATCGCGAACCGGCTGCGCAGGCGATGGAGAATGCCGACCGGCTCGATCCGAACGACCCGGTCACCTCGAACTTCCGCACCGTGGTGGCGATCGACGACTACGATTCGGAGGCTGCGCTGACCTACGCGCGCGAAGCGCTCAACCGGTCGCGGGCGCGCGGCGGCGTCTACCGCCCGCTCAGCGCCAACAGGGACGCCGGCTCTGTGCTCAACGACGCCTTCCGGCTGCAGGGCCTCGACGCCTGGGGCCGATACTACGGCGCCGCCGTCTTCGACCCGTTCAACGCCACGGGCTACGTCGACCAGGCGCTTGCCGGCAGCCCCAGCCCGTTCGTCAACGCGCTGGACCTTGGCGGACTCCCGACCGAACCCGTCGGCAACAACGCGAGCTTCTCGTCCTTCTTCCAGGGCTTGATGCTCGACCCGGCCATGCTCTCCGGCCGCTCGCGCAGCGCCAACCTTTTCCGCCGACCCTTCCTCGAAGGATCGGTGGGAGGCGGCTTCGTCAGAACCGGCAGCGACTGGGGCTGGATGACCGAGGCGGAGCTGCAGACCTACCAGGCGGGCGCGATACCGTGGAGTTTCTTCGGCCAGTTGAAGTGGCGCCGCAGCGGAGACTTCCGCACCAGCACCGCGCCGGGCTTGACCGTCCCAAACGTCCAGTTCGACCTCGGCTTCGACAATATCGCCGGGACGGGATACCTGACGGCACGACCGACGCCCTACGACCGGATCGTCGCCTATGTCGACGTGCGCGACAACGAATCGAGCCTCACCGACGCGGTCGTCGTGCCCTTCCCGCCGGTGCCACTTTTCGACGCGATCAGCTACGACCGCACGGTCGACGACAAGACCGGCGAGGCGGGTATCGCCTGGAGCCACACATTCGGCTACCGAAACGTCGGCAACGTGGCCGTTTTCGGCTCGGGTTTCCGCCGCAACAGCCACGAGGAAGCGATCCTCTTCGTCGATTTCGGCGGCGGCCCAGCTCCGTTCGGCACGCGCGTGCTCGACACGACCATGCGGCAGAGCGCCTACCTCGCCGCGGCGAACCACAGCGTCGGCATCGAAGACCTGACGCTTCGTTACGGCGTCGAGGGCGGCCGCATCGAGCAGACCCGGCGTGAAGTCGACACGATCGCCACGATCTTCGATCCGATCCCGACGACCACGATCGATACGACCGATATCGTGGTGGCCATGGGCCGCGCCTATGTCGACGCGCTCTACGAGGTGACGCCTGAGCTCAAGCTCGAGGCCGCCCTGTTCGCCACGCATCTTTCGGGCGACGGCGGATCGCTGACGCGCCTCGACCCCCGATTCGCCGCGGCGTGGACGCCGACGGAGGGCCATTGGCTTCGCGCCGGCTTCCTACGCGAGACGTCGGCCGCCAATTCCACCACGCTCGCCCCGATCGGGGTGCTCGGGCTGCAGTCGAACCAGGTTCCGCTCGGCATCGGCGGCTATTCCGATACCTTCGCCCTGCGCTGGGACGCCGAGTGGAGCGACCGGCTCTTCACCACGCTCGACTACCAGCACCAGGACCTGACCGGTCTCAGCATCCCGGTGCCGGCTTCGCTCGACACGATCGACATCGCCGCCGGGCGCATCGACCGGGTCAGCGCCACTGCCAATGCCTGGCTCGGTGGCGGCTTCGGCGCCTTCGGCACCTTCGTCTGGACCGACTCGCGCGACCGGGACGCCGCCAGCCCGGGCTTCGGCGGGGCGCTGCCCTTTATCCCGGAGCTTGCGGGCCGCATCGGCCTCACCTGGGTCAATCCCGCCAACGTCAAGGTGACGGCGGCCGCGACCTATGTCGGCCCGCGCAACGGCAACGTCTTCGGCGACCGCCTCGACGGCTACTGGACCGCCGACGCGATGCTGACCTGGGAGCCTTTCGACAAGCGCTTCGAGCTCGAACTCGCCGCCTACAACATCTTCGACCAGCGCTTCTCGGTCGCCCACGAAACAGCGGGCTGGGGACGCACTCTGGCCGGCTCGCTCAAGGTCAGGTTCTGATGGTTGCCACCCGCCGGTGGTGGACGGCGCTGTCCTCGGCCGAGGCTTCGCCCGGCGCCAAGGCGCGTAGCCGCTCGCGCGGCATCGCTGTGATCGTCGTCGCCGTCGTCGCGATTCTGACGGCCGCTTCCTTCTCCGGACCCTGGCGCCTCCTCGAAGCGCGCGTCTTCGACTATCTGTCGACGCTGTCGCCGCCGCCGCGCCCCGACGACGGCCCGCTGATCGTCGCCATCGACGAACCGTCCTTCGCCGAGCTCGGTCTGCAATGGCCCTGGCCGCGTGACATCCACGGCCGGCTGGTCGAAGCGCTGCGCGACGCCGGCGCCAAGGTGATCGGCCTCGACATCATCTTCGCCGAGCCGTCGGCGAAACCGGGCGCCGATGGCGCGCTGGCGGCCTCGCTCGGCGCCGACGTCGTGCTCGCCGCGGACGAGACGCTGATCGATACGCCGCATGCGATCCAGACGATCCGCGTCGAGCCGCTGCCCGAATTCACCGCCGCGGGCGCCAGGTCGGGTATCGCCTCGATCGTGCTCGACCGCGACGGCACCCTGCGGCGGGTGCCGCGTTATCCGGACGGCTTCGCCGCCGTTCTCCTCGACAGCATAGGAACTGCCTATGCGCGCCCTTCGGCGGGGGCATTATTGCAGTCCTTCGGTCCGGCGCGGACATATCCGACCGTTTCCTACTACCAGGCGTTGGAGCCCGCTTCGTTCCTGCCGCCGGGCATCTTCGTCGGTCGGACCGTCATCGTCGGCCTGTCGATGCAGTCCGCGCCCACCACCGCGGCAGGCGGCGCCGACGCCTTCGCCACGCCACAGACCCTGCGCACCGGTCGGCTCGTCGCGGGCGCCGAGATCCACGCGACCATCTACGACAACCTCCGCGCCGGCCTGTTCGTGCGGCCGGCCGCGCCGGCGGCGCTCTTCGGTGTGATCGCCCTGGTCGCTGGCCTCGCGGGACTGGCCGTACGCCGCGCCACCGGCTGGCGAACCGCCGTCCTCGGTGCCGGCGCTGTGGCGGCCCTGGTCGCGGGAAGCTGGCTGCTGCTGCGTTTCGGACGCCTGTTCATCCCGCCAATCGGTCCGTCCGTGGCATTCGTCGCCGTCGCCGCGGCACAAGGCGCGCGCGACTACGCGGCCGAGTTCAGGCTGCGGCAAGGCATCACCCGCGCCTTCTCGCAGTATCTTTCGCCGGTGCTCGTGGAACGCCTTGCCAGCGACCCGGCACAGCTTCGCCTCGGCGGCGAGCGGCGCACGTTGACGATCCTGTTCTGCGACGTGCGCGGCTTCACCACGATTTCCGAGCGGTTGAAGGACGACCCGCAGCGTCTGACCACGCTGATCAACCGCCTGCTCAACCCGCTGTCGTCGGTGATCCTCGCCGCGGGAGGAACGATCGACAAGTATATCGGCGACGCCATCATGGCGTTCTGGAACGCACCGCTCGACGAGCCGGAGCACGCCGAGAAGGCGGTCGGCGCTGCGATCGGCATGCTCGCCGCAGTCGCTGCGCTCAACGCCGAACTGGCGGCCGAAGCACAGGCGGCGGGCGAAGTCCCGATCGAGATCCGAATCGGTATCGGCATCAACACGGGCGATTGCGTCGTCGGCAACATGGGCTCCGACGTGCGCTTCAACTACTCGGTGCTCGGCGACCCGGTGAACCTCGCTTCGCGGCTCGAGGGCGAGACCAAGGTCTACGGCGTGCCGATCCTGCTCGGCGGCGAGACCGCGCGGCGGCTACCCGGCCGTTTCGCGGTGATCGAACTCGACCGTGTGCTGGTCAAGGGCAAGACCGAGGCGGCGGTCGTCCATACCGTGTTGCGCGAGACGGGCGCCGATTCGATCGATGCCGAAACCCGCGTCGCGCACCAGGCGTTCCTCGACGATTTCTACGCCGGCCGCAAGGCCGACGCTGCGGCGAGGATCGACCGGCTGGCGCGGCGGCTGCCGGCGCTGGCGACCTACTACGAACGGATGCGGGCGGCCGCGGCCCAGCCCCGGTAGAACGACGGCTTGCGGCCGCCCGCGTATTCAGTAGTCTCCCGACGCGCCGCCGCCGCCCGACGATCCGCCGCCGCCACCCGCCGATGAGGCGCGGCCGCCGCCCTTGTCGCGCCTACCTCGCGTTACCCTGACCTCCCCGGCGACGTTGGTCAGCCACAGGATCGTGCGGCGCAGGCGGCTGGTCTTCTTCATCGGTACGAGGCCGAAGACGACGAGCAGCTTGCAGACGAACGACACCACGATGAGGGCGGCAACGAGGAGGAACAGGCCGATGCCGAGCATGGTGCCGACGCCGACCGTCTCCATCGGCGGTTCCACGGTCTCGGCGAGCGCCGGCAATGCCGAAAGACAGGTCACGGAAAGACCGGCGACGGCGCTGTGCGCGATACGCAATGATCCTCTCCTGCCCGCTGTTTTTTCCGAGGTCCGAATCGCCCGCCTTCACGACATCGCGTCGAGCGCCTTCCGCTGGCGGTGCATCTCCAGGAATATCCGATAATCCCGGTCGAAACGAGTGCGCGCGGCGGGATCGGGCCGCCGCTCGCTGCGGCCCTGGACCATCGCGGCGCAGGCCGACGGCAGGTCGGCATGAAGCCCCGCCGCCGTCGCCGCGAGCATGCCCGTGCCGAGCAGCATGGCGTCGGGCGCGGCCGGCTCGACCACGGTGCAGCCGGTCGCGTCAGCGTAGAGCTCCATGAGAAGCGGATTGCGCGTGTGGCCGCCGGTAACGTGCAGCGTGTCGATGGCGGTGCCACGCGCGTTGAGCGTGTCGAGGATATGGCGGACGCCGAGCACGATGGCGACACAGGTGCGCCAGTAGAGCCGGGCGAGGCTGTCGAAGGAGGAATCGAGGTCGAGCCCGCTGATCACGCCGACGGCATGGGGATCGCCGAACGGCGAGCGGTTGCCGTGGAAATCCGGGAGGACATGAAGGCGCGGGGCGAGGTCCGGCCCTTCCTGCGCCCTCAGTTCCATCACCCGGGCGGCGATGCGGCGATGCAGTTCGGCCGTCGGCTCGCCGCCCTGGCCGTGCCAGCCGATGATATGGTCGAGCAGCGCACCCGTCGCCGATTGGCCGCCCTCGGTGAGCCATCGGCCGGGAAGGGCCGCGCCGAAATACGGACCCCAGCAGCCGGGGAACGGCCGCGGCTCGTCCGACAACGCCATCACGCAACTCGACGTGCCGGCGATCAGCGCCAGATGACGGTCGAGCCCGTCGCGCTCGCCGGTAAGGCCGCCCAACGTGCCCAGCGCGCCGGCATAGGCATCGATGACGCCGGCGGCGACGCGGCACGCCGTGGTCAGGCCGAGCTCGCGGGCCGCGTCCGCGCTGAGCGGGCCGAGATCGGAACCGACCGGGCTGGCGACGTCAGGCAGGCCGCCTCGCCCCAGCAGGTCGGCGATGCCCATCGCGGCGAGGAAGTCGTGCTGCCAGCCGCCATCCGGGGCGAGGTAGGCCCACTTGCAGACCAGCGTGCACTGCGAACGCGCGTTCGAACCTGAGGCGCGCCAGGAGAGGAAGTCGGCGAGGTCGAAGATACGGCCGGCGCGCGTCCAGCTTGCCGGCAGGTTGCGCTTCAGCCACATCAGCTTCGGCGTCTGCATCTCCGGCGACATGACGCCGCCGATCCGCTCGAGAAGAACATGGCCGGAGGCGGTGCACGCGTCGGCCTCGGCGAGCGCCCTGTGATCCAGCCAGACGATCGTGTCCCAGCGATCGTCGCCGCTGGTCGAGACGGCGACCTGGCTGCCGTCGACGCCGCGCATGACCAGCGAGCAGGTGGCGTCGAAGGCGATGCCGGCGACCGATTCGGTGGCGACGCCGGAGGCCGTACGTGCTTCGCGCACCGCCGCGCAGACGGCCTGCCAAATGTCTTCCGAATCGTGCTCGGCGTGGCCAGGGCGCGGCCGGTTCATGACGATCGGCCTCTCGGCGCGGGCGAGCAGCCGCCCCGACGCGTCGAGGATGCCGGCGCGGGCACTGCCGGTTCCGACGTCGACAGCGCAGACGAAACGCATGATCAGACGATCCGGGGAGTCGCGGCCAACCGGTCGATCAGGCCGGGCAGGTCGCGCATGTCGGCGAATTCGGCGTCGGGCCGCAGCGCGGCGATCGCCGCGCGGATCGACGGGCCGGCTGCATGCGAGCCGCCGGAGAAGGCGAGCACGCGCATACCCGCCTTGCGCGCCGCCTCGACGCCGGCCGGACTGTCCTCGACGACGACACAGGCCGCCGGGTCGACGCCCATCGCCGCGGCGGCATGCAGGAACAGATCGGGCGCCGGCTTGCCTCTCTCGACCATGGTCGAACTGTAGATGTCGGGCTCGAAGAATTCCAGCAGGCCGGTGACCTCGAGCGACAGGCGGATACGTTCCGGTTTCGACGAGGAAGCGACGCAGCGGCGCAGCGGGATCGCCTCGATCGCCTCGCGGATGCGGGGGATCGGCTGCAGTTCGCTGCGGAAGCGTGCGTTGAGCGCGGTGCGCATTCCGGCGAGGTGGGCGTCGGTGACGACCAGGCCGAAATCGTCGCGCAGCATGGCGCAGATCGTCGCCATCGAGCGGCCGAGGAAGCGGTCGTAGGCGAGGCTTTCGTCGATGCTGCCGCCGGCCGCGGCGATGGTGTCGAGGAGCACGCCGATCGAGATCGGCTCGCTGTCGACCAGCACGCCGTCGCAGTCGAAGATCACCAGTTCGACCGGAGTCGTGGTCACGGTTGCGGCTCCCGATGCGGCGCGGCACGTTGCCAAGGCCGGTAGCGGACCGGCGGCGACCTGTCCAGCCCGGCCGCCAGTCAGGCTTCGCCTCGCCTCACGGCGCAGCGAGGTAGCGGCGCAGCGTCCCGGCGGTCCCGTCGCGCCACAATGCGGCGAGGGCTGCGGCGAAGGCCTTGGCGAACACGGGCGAGCGGCCGACGGCGCCGTAGATATCGTCCATGGCGAGCCAGGCGCCGGGATTGTCCTTCGCCTCACGCGCCCTCGCCTGCAGGCGGTCCCAGTTCGGGTCGTTGGCTTCGATCGCCGCGCCGCTGTCGGTCGTGCCGGCGCAGTAGCGGCACCAGAGCGCCGATTCCAGCGCCAGCCCGGCAACGCCCTGCCCGGCCTTCAGCCGGTCGGCGATGGTCGGCACGATGAATTTCGGCTGCCGGTTGGAGCCGTCGAGGCACAGCCGGCGGATCGTGTCGCCGATGCGCGGATTGGCGAAGCGCCGCTGGATCAACTCGTGGTACTCGGAAAGCACGACGCCGGGGACGGGCGGCACGGTCGGGATGATCTCCTCTGTCTCCACCTTCGTCAGGAAGGCGCGCACCAGCGAATCCTCCATCGCCTCGTGGACGAAAAGGATGTCCATCAGCCCGGCGGGATAGGCGATCGTGGCGTGGCCGCCGTTGAGGATGCGGATCTTCATCAGCTCGAAGGGCGAGACGTCGTCGACGAAGGTGACACCGGCCGCTTCCAGCGCCGGTCGCCCGGCGGGGAAGCGGTCCTCCAGCACCCACTGGCGGAACGGCTCGCAGAACACGGGCCAGGCGTCGTCGATGCCGAACTCGTCGGCGAGCCGCCGGCGCTCCCGGTCTGTCGTGGCCGGGGTGATGCGGTCGACCATGCCGTTGGGGAAGGCGACGTTCCCGGCGATCCAGTCGGCCAAGCCGGGATCGCTCAGCCGCGCCAAGCCGACGACGGCGTCGCTGGTGACGTGGCCGTTGTGGGGGATGTTGTCGCAAGACATGACGGTGAACGGCGCGATGCCATGTGCGCGCCGCCGCTTCAGCCCGGCGATGATCATGCCGAAGACCGTCTTCGGGCGGTCGGGAGCCGCAGCGTCGGCGACGATGTCCGGATGCGCCGGATTGAACCGGTGCGACGCCGGATCGATGAAGTAACCGCCCTCGGTGATGGTCAGCGAGACGATGCGGATCGCCGGGTCGTCGAGGCGCGCGACGATGGCCGCGCCGTCGCCCGGCGCGAGGAAATCGACCATCGGTGCGGTGACCCGCGCCGCCACGTGGCCGCTGTCCTGCTCGACGACGGTGGTCAGCCAGTCCTGCGCGGCGAGGCGGTCGCGGCCCGCCTTCTCGCCGGCGAAGACGCCGGCGCCGACGATCGCCCAGTCGAGGTCGCGGCCTGGGTTGAACAGGTCGTCGAGGTAGACCGCCTGGTGCGAGCGGTGGAAGTTGCCGACACCGAAATGCAGGATGCCGGCCTTGAGGCTCGCCGGGTCGTAGGCGGGGCGCGCCACGGTCGCGGGAAGCCCGGCGAGGCTGGCGAGGGAGAGGTGGTGGGTCATGTCTAACATCGTCCGTTCAGTTCATCGGGGGCCGGCGTTCGCGATCCCTTGCCTCCTTGCGGGAGAAGGGAGCCTCAGCTCATCCAGTTGCCGCCGTCGACGTTGTAGGTCTGCGCCACGACGTAGTCGGCGTCCGCCGAGGCGAGGAAGACCGCCATGCCGACGAGGTCCTGCGCCGTGCCCATGCGGCCGTAGGGGACGGCCTCGCCGACCAAGCGCTTCTTCTCGCCGAGCGGGCGGCCCTCGTATCTGGCGAACAGCGCGTCGACATGGTCCCAGTGCTCGCCCTCGACCACGCCCGGCGCGATGGCGTTGACGTTGATGCCGTGCCGGACGAGGTCGAGCCCGGCCGACTGGGTGAGGCTGATGACGGCGGCCTTGGTGGCGCAGTAGACGGCGACCAGCGCCTCGCCGCGCCGCCCCGCCTGGCTGGCCATATTGACGATCTTGCCGCCCTTGCCCCGCGCGATCATCGAGCGCGCCGCCGCCTGCATCATGAACAGCGTGCCCGCGACATTGACGGCAAACAGCCGGTCGAAGCTCGCGCGGCTGATCTCGACGATGGGCGTGAGATCGAACAAAGC
>CAYJMY010000013.1:33440-41279 GCA_964371125.1 uncultured Mesorhizobium sp.
CCTCCCGCGCGCTCCTCCACCGCGGCGACCGCAGCATCGATCGACACCTGATCGGCAACGTCGAGACGGACCGCATGGGCTCGATCGCCGATCTCGGCGGCGGCGCGTTCCGCGGCGTCGAGGTCGATGTCGGCGATCGCCACGCGCGCGCCCTCGCGGACATAGGCCTGGGCGAAGGCCTTGCCGATGCCGCGCGCCGCGCCGGTGATCAGCGCCGACTTGCCGGCGAGCCGTCCGCTCACATCGCCCTCCCCTCGCCGTCGAAGCGATGCAGCTTCGTGGCGTCGGGTGTCAGGTGGATCGTGTCGCCGTGGCCGAACTCGACGTCGCCGCCGGTGCGCACGTTGATGGTGCCGATGCCGTCGACATGGACGTGCAGGAACGTGTCGGCACCGAGATGCTCGGTGACGCCCACCCTGCCCTGCCACTCTCCTTGCGCCCGCGTCACGACGATGTGCTCCGGACGGATGCCGACGGTCGGCGCGCCGTAGGGCGCAGCGGCGGCGCCTTCGACGAAGTTCATGCGCGGCGAGCCGATGAAGCCGGCGACGAACAGGTTCTTCGGCTTGCGGTAGAGATCGAGCGGCGAGCCGACCTGCTCGATGTTGCCGGCGTTGAGCACGACGATCTTGTCGGCCATGGTCATGGCCTCGACCTGGTCGTGCGTGACGTAAATCATCGTCGTCTTGAGCTGGTGATGCAGCTCGCTGATCTCCAGGCGCATGGTGCCGCGCAGCGCGGCGTCGAGGTTGGACAGCGGCTCGTCGAAGAGGAACGCCTTCGGCTGGCGGACGATGGCGCGGCCGATGGCGACGCGCTGGCGCTGGCCGCCGGAGAGTTGGCCGGGCCGGCGGTCGAGATAGGCGCCGAGGTTGAGGACGCGCGCCGCGTCCTTCACCTTCCTGTCGATAGTCTCCTTCGTCTCGCCGGCCATCTTCAGCGGGAAGGCGATGTTGTTGTAGACGCTCATGTGCGGGTAGAGCGCGTAGGACTGGAACACCATCGCCAGGCCGCGCCTGGCCGGCGCTTCCGCGGTCACGTCGCGCCCGTCGATGGCGATCGTGCCGGCGCTGGTATCCTCCAGGCCGGCGATCAGGCGCAGGAGGGTCGACTTGCCGCAGCCCGAAGGGCCGACGAAGACGACGAACTCGCCGTCGGCGATGTCGAGGTCGATGTCGGGGATGATGGTCGTTGCGCCGAACGACTTCGACACGTTCTTCAGGACGATATTGCCCATGGTTTCCTCCCCGCGAGCCTATTTGACCGCGCCGAACGTCAGGCCGCGGACGAGCTGCCGCTGCGAGAACCAGCCCATGATCAGGATGGGTGCGATGGCGAGCGTCGACGCCGCCGACAGCTTTGCCCAGAACAGACCCTGCGGACTGGAAAACGAGGCGATGAAGGCGGTCAGCGGCGCGGCGTTGGTCGTCGACAGCCGGATCGTCCAGAACGATTCGTTCCAGGCGAGGATGATGTTAAGCAGCATCGTCGAGGCGATGCCGGGCACCGCCATCGGGGTGAGCACGTAGACGATCTCGCCCATCAGAGAGGCGCCGTCCATGCGCGCCGCCTCGAGAATCTCGCCCGGGATCTCGCGGAAATAGGTGTAGAGCATCCACACCACGATCGGCAGGTTGATCAGCATCAGCATGACGGTGAGGCCGAGGCGGGAATCGAGCAGGCCCCAGTCGCGGAAGATCAGGTAGATGGGGACGAGCACCGCCACTGCCGGCATCATCTTGGTGGACAGCATCCACATCAGGATGTCCTTGGTGCGCCTGGTCGGCGAGAACGCCATCGACCATGCGGCGGGGATGGCGACCAGGAGGGCGAGCAGCGTCGAGCCGACCGAAATGACCACCGAGTTCATGAACGGCTTGAAATAGTCGCGCTGCGACTGGACCTCGACGTAGTTCTCGAAGGTCCCCGACGGGATCAGGCTGACGCCGGCGATCGCTTCCGACTCGGTCTTGAACGATGTGAGGATGGCGTAGAGGATCGGGAAAAAGATCAGCAGCGCGACCGCCCATGCGGCGATCGTCCAGGCGATCCTGCTCTGTGTCGAAACCCGGCGTGCCATGGTCGTTCTCCCTTAGCGGTCCAGGTTCTTGCCGACGGCGCGCATCAGGAAGAAGGCGACGACGTTGGCGAGGATGACGGCGATGACGCCTCCCGCCGAGGCGCCGCCGACGTCGTAGCCGAGCAGAGCCGTGCGGTAGATGAGGAAGGCGAGGTTGGTGGAGGCGTAGCCCGGCCCGCCATTGGTCGTGACCAGGATCTCGGCGTAGACGCCGAGCAGGAAGATGGCCTGGATCAGGATGACAACGGTGATGGCGCGGGCGAGGTGCGGCATGGTGAGGTAGCGGAAGCGGTCGAGGAATCCGGCGCCGTCCATCTCGGCCGCCTCCTTCTGCTCGAGGTCGAGCGACTGCAGCGCGGTCAAGAGGATCAGGGTGGCGAAGGGCAGCCACTGCCAGGCGACGATGATGACGATCGACAGCAGCGGATGCTGGGCGAACCAGTCGATCGGCGTGGCGCCGAAGAACCGGGCGACGTCGGCCAGAACGCCGTAGCCCGGATGCATAATCATGTTCTTCCACACCAGTGCGGCCACCGGCGGCATGACGAAGAAGGGCGAGATGACCAGGATGCGGACGATGCCCTGGCCGAAGATCGGCTGGTCGAGCAGCAGCGCCAGCAGGATGCCGCCGACGACGGTGATCAGGAGCACGCCGCCGACCAGGACCAGCGTGTTGGCGATCGACTGGAAGAAGGCGGGATCGGTGTAGAAGTACTTGTAGTTGAACAGGCCGGCGAAGGAGACGTTGGCCGGGTTGAGCAGGTTGTAGTTCTGGAACGAGAACCACAGCGTCATTGCCAGCGGCACGATCATCCACGCGAGGAGGAGGACGATCGAAGGCGCCATCATGAAGCGCGCCAGCGTCCGGGTCTGCCTGGTAGCCATGTTCCGCCTCCATGCCTGTCCGGCAACGGTGAAAGTGCGCGCTGTCGGTTGATCTGCGGTCGCCCAGCGCCGGTGTTGCAGGGCGGCCGCCCGGGCCGGAGCCCGAGCGGCCAGGGCACCGGGAGGAGCCCTATTTGATATAGCCGGAGCGGGTCATCTCGCGGACCGAAACAGACTGCGCCTGGGCGAGCGCGTCGTCGACCGACATCTGGCCGGCAAGCGCTGCCGAGAAGAGCTGGCCGACGGTCGTGCCGAGGCCCTGGAACTCCGGAATGGCGACGAACTGGACGCCGACATAAGGCACCGGCTTGACGGTGGGCTTGGTCGGATCGGCCGAATTGATGGAGTCGAGCGTCATCTTGGCGAAGGGCGCCGCCGCCAGGTATTCCGGGTTCTGGTAGAGCGAGGTGCGGGTGCCGGGCGGGACGTTGGCCCAGCCCTCCTTGGAGGCGACGAGGGCGAGATAGTCCTTGCTCGTCGCCCAGGCGATGAACTTCTCCGCGGCCGCGGCCTTCTGCGTGCCGGCGGGCATGGCGAGCGACCAGGCCCACAGCCAGTTGCCGCGCTTGCCCAGCCCGTTGTCGGGCGCCAGCGCGTAGCCGACCTTGTCGGCGACGGTCGAATCCTTGGGGTTGGAAACAAAGGAGGCGGCGACCGTGGCGTCGATCCACATGCCGCACTTGCCCTGCTGGAACAGCGCCAGGTTCTCGTTGAAGCCGTTGGACGAGGCGCCCTGCGGGCCGGCGTCGTTCATCAGCTTGACGTAGAAGTCGAGCGTCGCCTTCCACTCCGGCTGGTCGAACTGCGGCTGCCAGTTCTCGTCGAACCAGCGCGCGCCGAACGAGTTGGCGGTGGCGCTGAGGAAGGCCATGTTCTCGCCCCAGCCGGCCTTGCCGCGCAGGCAGATGCCGTTGATGTCGGCGGCGCGGTCGGTCATCTTGCGGGCGGCGTCGGCGATGAACTCCCAGGTCGGCGCGTCGGGCATGGCGAGCCCGGCCTTCTCGATCAGGTCCTTGCGATACATGACCATCGAGCTCTCGCCGTAGAACGGCGCGGCGAAGAGCTTGCCGTCCATCGACAGGCCGCCGCGGATCGCCGGCAGGATGTCGTCGACGTCGTAGTCGGCGCCGAGGTTGTCGAGCGGCAGAAGCCAGCCCTGCTTGGCCCAGATCGGCACTTCATAGGTGCCTATGGTCATGACGTCGTACTGGCCGCCCTTGGTGGCGATGTCCGTGGTCACGCGTTCGCGCAGCACGTTTTCCTCGAGCGTGACCCACTGCAGGTCGATGCCGGGGTTCTTCGCGGCGAAGTCGTCCGTCAGCTTCTGCATCCGGATCATGTCGCCGTTGTTGACGGTGGCGATGGTCAGCGTCTCGGCGCGCGCCGCAAGTACGAACGCGCTTGCGGAGCACAGGCCCAATACGAGCGTGCGAAGTCTCATTTCGAATTCCTCCCAAACAGGCAGAGTGAGCAATTGCCTTGTCTGTGAGCAATTACTCATTCTTCGTGATTTAAGTCAAGTGGGATTCGTTGCTGCGATGCAGCATATGCCGGCGGCTGCGCAGCGACCGGCGGCAGATGCGGCGAATATTGTTTCATTGGATAACTATTTTTTTGGCTTTGCGTATGAGGGTACCCAGGGGCGACGCGGCGAGACGGAAAGGCCGCGCCAGACAAGGGGGCTGCAGTCGTGACGGGACGTTTTACAGCGAAGCCAATCGCATGGTTTCGCGACCAGATTGGCGCGTTCGGCGCATGCCGGACCGGGAACATCGCGGTTTATTTTGCGCTCAGCTCGCTGCCGCTGCTCGCCGGCATCGCGCTGGGAATCGACTATGCCGACGCGCTGCGGAAGAAGAGCGAGCTACAGGCGCTTCTCGATGGCGCGGTGCTGACCGGCGCGGCGGATGCGCAGGATCCGACCGGCGCCGCCAAGAATTTCTTCCTGCAGACGACCGGTATGAGCGCAGAAGACTATGCCGATCTGTCCGGCAAGGGACGGATCAAGTTCGTGCTCAATAGCGACACGCTTGCCGGCACCGTCACCCAGACCTTCGCCCGGCCGATCCAGTCGGTGGTCGGCGGTTCGCATGTCGACATATCCGTGGAGGCCCAGGTTCGCCTGAAAAAGGCCGCGGCCGCAGGACCCTGCATCACCGTGCTGGCCAATTCCGGCCAGGCGCTGCTGCTCAACAGCGGCGCGCAGATGGACGCGCCCAACTGCGAGGTCCACGTCCACTCGACCAAGGACCCGGCCTTCATCATGAACGCCGGCGTCAACCTCAAGATCTCGAAGCTTTGCGTCAAGGGAACGAAATACATCAAGAACGGCGGCACGGTGACCAAGCTCGAAACCGGCTGCGCCGTGGCGTCGGATCCTTACGCCGGAAAGATCCCCGAGCCGACGGTTCCCACCAATTGCCAGACATCCGGAGCAAAGGACGGCACGTCGCACACGCTCAATCCCGGCGCGCATTGCTGGGTGAACTTCAACGGCAGCCCCACGATCACCTTCAAGCCCGGCCTGCACATCATCCGTGGATCGATGAACATCAACAACGGCTCGACCGTGATTGCCGAGGGCGTCACGTTCTACTTCGCCGACCGCGACAGCAAGATCCAGGCGAACGGCGCCTTGACGATGAAGGCGACGGCGCCGACCAGCGGTACCTACAAAGGCATCCTGATGTTCGAGAAATGGAGCGATGCGGCCAACAATCCCTGGACCCAGCAGTATGTCTTCAACGGTTCGAAGAGCGAATACCTCGAAGGTGCCATCTACCTGCCCTACCGGGACGTCACCTACAACTCGACGACAAATGTCAGCGGCAGCAAGATTTCGATGGTCGTCAACACGCTCATCGTCAACTCGGCGAACTGGAAATACGAGGGACTCTCCTCGGGCGGGGGAAAGACGAGCTTCTACCTGTCGAAATAGCTGCCGGACGATCGAACCGTCCGGCGGGCGGGAACCCGCGCCTCATCCGATCGCGCGGAATCGTCGGCTCAGCCGGCGAGCAACGCTTCGGCGGTCCGTTCGTCGGTGATCAGGCCATTGACTAGGCGGCGCGACAGGGCCGCCCGGATGCCCGGCAGCTTGCGCTCGCCCATGGCGACGGCGACGACCAGCGAGCGTTCGCGCGAAGGCAGCGGCGCCGAGGCGACGCGGTCGTTGGTCAGGCCCTCGATCAGCCTGCCGTCGCGGTCGAAGGCCCAGCCGACGATCTCGCCGATCGCGCCGGCCTTCTGCAGCGCTTTCAGCTCTGCCTCGGTGATGAACCCGTCGGTGTAGAGCGGCGCGTCGTGACCGAGGTCGCCGATGCCGACGAAGGTGACGTCGGCGCGCGCGGCGAGCTCCAGCGTCGGCCGCACCATCGGCTGGCCGTGCAGCATCTCGCGCTCGGCTGGCGACGTGGCGATGACCGGCAGCGGCATGGGAAAGGCGCGCGCGCTGATCTTCTCGGCCAGCGCGAAGATGACGTTGTAGTAGGCGGCCGAGCCGTCGGGGGCGATGTTGCCGGTCAGCGACAGGACCTTGTGCTGCGGGCAGTCGACCGGCGACATCTGGTCGATCGCCGCCTTCAGCGTGCGGCCGGTGCCGATGGCGAGCACGATCGGCTCGGGGTGGCGCAGGCGACGCTCGATCTCCGCGGCGGTCGCTTCGGCGAGGCCGAGCGTTGTCGACGACGACCCCGGATCGCTGGGCACGACTTCGACGAGATCCAGCGCATGGCGCGCGCCGAGCCGCGCCGCGAGGTCGAGGCAGTTGGCGATCGGGTGGTCGAGGCGCACCTTCACCAGCCCCTCGCTGACGGCCAGCGAGACGAGGCGCTGCGCGCTCTGGCGCGACACGCCGAGCTTGGCGGCGATCTGGTCCTGGGTGTTGCCGGCGATGTAATAAAGCCAGCCGGCCCGCGCCGCATCGTCGAGCCGCGGCTTGCCGCCGTCCTGCCTGCCGTTCACGACCTACCCACCTCGCGACTGCCCCGCCTCCTAAAAGCACGGCCGGGCCACGCCGCGCAACGCTCGCACGGGCTCGACACCAGCAGACCGGAGTTTGGCGGAAAGCAAAAGAATGCGCAATTGCTCTACAGCATAGCAATTGCCCGAATCGAACCGACCGGCCGGAGCGTCAGGCCTTGCTGCCCCATCCGCCGCCATTGGCGGTGTGGATCAGGATCTCGTCGCCCGGCTCGACGACGGCGCCGGAGACGAAGGCATGGTCCTCGCGGCGGCCGTCGCGGCGCAGGATCGACAGCCCGTTGGTGCCCCCGTCGCCGCCGCCGGCCGAGCCCCAGACGCGAACGCGGTTGCGGCTGTAGCCGGCCGAGAGCACGGCGCGGCCGCGCGGGCGATAGCTGACGTCGAGTCCGCGCCCGCCGGAATGAAGACCCCTGCCCTCGCCCGTCTCGGCGAGCCGCTTGTAGCCGACGTCGATGCCGTAGCGGGCCTCGCAGATCTCGACCGGGCAATTGAAGGTCTCGCCGTGGCTGGTCGAATACATGGCGTCCAGCCCGTCGCGGCTTGCCGTTGCCCCCCAGCCGCCCATCTGCGGTTCCACCATCGTATAGCGCCGGCCCGTGTCGGGATGGTCGCCGGCGATGACCGTGCCGCAGATCGAGGCGAAGTGGCCGGCCGGCAGCCGCTCCGGCATGGCGCGGGCCATGCAGCGCCAGAGCATGTCGTAGAGGCGGATGCGCGTCTCGAAATAGTAGCCGTGCGGCGCGGTGCCTTCGGCGTGGAAGATGGTGCCGGGCTCGGTGACGACCTCCAGTGCGCGGAACGAACCTGCGTTGGCGAACAGCGTCGGGTCGGTCAGCGCCTTGAAGATCATCTGGCAGGAGATCACGGCGCCGTCACGGCTGGTGTTGTAG
>CAYJMY010000013.1:41289-44853 GCA_964371125.1 uncultured Mesorhizobium sp.
TCTGCTTCGGATTGCCCGAGAGGTCGACGCGGAAACGGGTCGCGGATATCTCGATGCGCGCTCGCCACATCGCGCCGTCGTCCTGCTCCTCCTCGATCGCGAATTCGCCGTGCGGCAGCGCGGCCAGGCCGGAGCGGCCGCGCTTCTCGCCTTCGGCAAAGAGGTCGGCGAGCGCGGCATCGTAGGCTTCGCGCCCATAGGTCGCGACCATCTGGCGGATGCGCGCCTCCGCCTTGCGCCCGGCGGCGACCTGCGCCCAGAGGTCACCGCGGACGAAGTCCGGCAGCCGCGAGTTGGCCATGATGATGTCGAGCACCGCCTCGATCGGCCGCCCACCCTCGAACAGCTTCACCGCCGGAAGCCTGAGACCCTCCTGGAATATCTCCGAGACGTCGACCGCCATCGAGCCGGGCGTCTTTCCGCCGACGTCGTTCCAGTGGGCGATAGAGGCCGCCCATGCGACGCAGCGCCCTTCGGCGAACACCGGCTGCGCGATGACCACGTCGTTCAGGTGCGTGACGCCGCCGTAGTAGGGATCGTTGGTGACGAAGCAGTCGCCGTCGCGGATGGCGTCGAGGCCGTGGATGGAGACGATGCGCTTCACCGCCTTGTCGAGCACGCCGACGAAGGTCGGGATGCCGGCGCCGGAACTGACCAGCTCGCCGTTCGCATCCGTGATGCCGGTGCCGACGTCGAGGACCTCGTAGATGATCGGGCTCATCGCGGTCTTCTTCAGCACCGCGAACATCTCGTCGGCGGCGGCGACGAGCGCCGACTGGATCACCGATGCGGTGATCGGATCGGCAGGGCGCGCCGGCATCGTCAGGTCCTCGCCACGTGGAGGTCGCGCGGCAGCGACGACAGGATCTCCGGTCCGTCGTCGCGCAGGATGACGATCTCCTCCAGGCGGATACCGAAGCGTCCCGGCAGGTAGATGCCGGGCTCGATGGAGAAGACCATGCCCTCCTCGAGCACCGTGTCGGAGGCGGACGTGATGTAGGGCGGCTCGTGGCCATCGATGCCCATGCCGTGGCCGGTGCGGTGGACGAAGAACTCACCATAACCGGCGTCGGCGATGACGTTGCGGGCGGCGGCGTCGACGTCGCGGGCGAGCACGCCCGGCCGCGCCGCCTTGAGCGCTGCCTGCACGGCTTTTTCGACGATGGTGTGGATCTGGCCGTAGCCTTCCGGCGGACGGCCGACGACCGCCATGCGGGTGATGTCGCTGGGGAAGCCCGCCTTGCGCCCGCCGATGTCGATGACGATGGCGTCGCCCTCCTCCAGCTTGCGCTGGCCGGTCTGGTGATGCGGAAAGGCGCCGTTGCCGCCGGCGCCGACGATCCAGAAGGCCGGCATGGCGCCTTCGGAGGCGAAATGGTCCTTGATGACCGCGGCGAGTTCCAGCTCGGTCATGCCCGGGCGGATCGAGGCGAAGGCCTTCTGCATGGCGCGGTCGGCAATGCCTGCGTTCATCTTCAGCTTGACGAACTCGGCCGTATCCTTCTTCATGCGCAGCGCGCCGAGCGTCTCGCCGGTGAAGGCGTGCCTTGCGTCGGGCAGCATGCCGAGCAGGAGCAGGGCGAAGTCGGCGCGCATGGTCTCGTCCAGCGCGACCTTACTCACCGACCCGGCCTCGATGTCGGCCAGCGCGGCGGCGAGCGCGGCATTCGGCCCCTCGGCGTCGGCCCAGGTGAAGAAGGAGATGTCGGTCGATTCGCGCGAACCCTCGGCATTGAGCACGGGCATCAGGAAGGTCTCCTTGCGCTCACCGACGAGCAGCAGGCAGGGCCGCTCGTCGGGATGCGGGTGGAAGCCTAGCAGCCAGTCCATATGCGAGCCGGGCGCGACCGCGACGAGGCCGGTGGCGGTCTCCTTCATCCTGGCGCGCAAGCGGGCAAGGCGGTCGGCGGTGGGATGCGTCATGGGTGTCCTCGTCTCTAGCTGTTGGCGCGAAGCCGCGGCCTCGCCTGAATGTTCCCGGCTGCCGGGCGGCGGGAGGGCCTTCGCCTACGCCGCCTCGACGACGATGCGGTTGCCGAACGGCTCATTGGTGTCGAACTGGCCGAAGCGGGCGATCTCGTCTTCCGGCGGGGCTTCGCATGACCATTTGCGGCTCGGCTTCCAGCCGCACTGGCGGCGCAGCACGGCGGCATACTCGGCGCGCTTCAGTGCCGCGATCGACGGATCGATGACCGGCACGCCGAGCCGCTCCTCGACATCCTTGTAGAAGCCGACCTCGAGCGTGCAGCCGAGGATCAGGGCTTCGGCATAGTCCTCCTCGACCGCCTTGCGGCCGGCCTCGATCAGGCGCCGCTCGGTCTCGGCATGGTCCTTCTGGAAGTCGTTGACGCCGAGTTCGACGTGATAGAACCCCGACAGGCGATGCTCGTGCCCGTGCTCGCGGACGGTGGAGTGCATCTGGTGCACCCATTTGCGCCGGCCGACGATGATGCCGAAGCGGTTCGACAGGCTGGCGGCGATCTCGCAGGAGGCGACGCAGGGCGCGGTGACGACCATGCCCTCCGAGACCTCGCGCGCGTCGTGCAGCCCGGTGTCGTAGAAGCAGCCGATCGCCAGCGCGTCGAAGCCCTCGCGCGCCGCCGCCCTCGTTGCGCGAATAATGCCACGCGTCACCATCGCCTCGTAGGAGCGGTACTCGATATGCGTGAAGCCGCCCTCCTCGGCCGGCAGCGAGGTGACGTGGACCTCGGTGCCGGGCATCTTGTGTTCCGCAGCCATCCTGGCGAATACAGGGTCATGAGCCCCGGTGTGGGCGACCGGGCTGAGATACATGACCTTCAGCGGCTTTTCGCGCGCCATCGTCGTTTCCTCCAGTTCTCGCCGCCTTCGTCGCGGGCTCAGCCGGTGTAGCCGTAGACTTCGCGCGCCCGTTCCGGCGTGATCAGCCCGTTGCGGACATCCTCGGCCACCGCGGCGCGGTCGCGTTCCTTCGGATCGCCGATGCCGCCGCCGGTCCCGGTGACGACGCGGATGACGTCGTCCTTGTGGGTGGTCAGCCCGGAAACGAAGGCGTAGCGCTGGTCGGTGCCGTCCTTGCCCATGTAGCGGACGTAGTTGGGCGAACCCTCGCGGCCGCCGTCGAGCGCCCAGGGCGGGAACTTCGAGCGCGTGTAGCCGGCGGTCAGGAAGCCGTTGTCGCCGCGGATGCGGTAGTCCATGACGATGCCGCGCCCGCCGGCATACTTGCCCTCGCCGCCCGGCTCGGTGTTCAGCTCCATGCGGTCGACGTAGAGGCCGTTGCGCGCCTCGTTGATCTCGGCGGGACAGTTGTAGGTCTCGCCATGGAACCCGCAGAAGATCGCCGAGTTGCCGTCGCGGCCGCGCGATGCGCCCCAGCCGCCGATCTGCGGCTCGATGATCGTGTACTGGCGGCCGGTGTCGGGGTGGATGCCGCCGATGAAGGTGCCGCAGACCGAGGCGAAGTGGCCGGCGGCGAGGCGGTCGGGCATGTGTGGCGCGAGGCAGCGCCACATCAGGTCGTACACCCTGAGCTCGATCTCGTAGTAGAAGCCGATCGGCGCCGGCTCCTTGGCGTGGAACACC
>CAYJMY010000014.1:0-22177 GCA_964371125.1 uncultured Mesorhizobium sp.
CCCCTCATCCGCCCCTTCGGGGCACCTTCTCCCGCAGGGGGAGAAGGGGGGCGCCGGCCTCGCCCGCTTCGTCATTGCGTGGTCACTGCCGTGGAATGACGGAGGCGCGGGGCGGCGACAGGCCCCCCTCTCCGCCTCGCTGAGCTCGGCACCTCTCCCCCCCGTTCCGGGTGGAGAGGATGGGCGCCAGTGAACCGGCGCCGGCAGGCACGGGTTTTCCGCAGTGCAATATCGGTCTGGAGAAAGCGCGGCATCTGTGAAAAGGTGGCGGTTCCGAAGCCGACGCACGACATGACCGGAGCGCCATGGCAATCCTTGCCGCCGTCTATCACCTGACCCACTATCGCTACGACCGGCCGGTGGTGCTGGGGCCGCAGGTGATCCGGCTCAGGCCCGCGCCGCATTCGCGCACCAAGGTGCTCAGCCACTCGCTGAAGGTCCAGCCGGCGAACCACTTCGTCAATCTGCAGCAGGACCCCTACGGCAACTTCCTCGCCCGCTTCGTCTTCCCCGAGCCGGTCACCGAGCTGAAGATCGAGGTCGACCTCGTCGCCGACATGACGGTCTACAACCCGTTCGACTTCTTCGTCGAACCGTCGGCCGAAACCTGGCCGTTCGAATACCCCGAGGAGATCCGCGACGACCTCGCCATCTACCGCACGCCGGAGCCGGCCGGGCCGCTGCTCGACACCTTCCTGAAGACGATCGACCGCACGCCGACCAACACGGTGAACTTCGTCGTCGACCTCAACGCCCGCATCCAGCGCGAGGTCGGCTACGTGATCCGCCTGGAGACCGGCGTGCAGACGCCCGAGGAGACGCTGCGCGTCGCCAGGAGCTCGTGCCGCGATTCCTCGTGGCTGCTGGTCCAGGTGCTGCGCCATCTCGGCTTCGCCGCCCGCTTCGTCTCCGGCTACCTGATCCAGCTGAAGCCGGACCTCGTCGCGCTCGACGGCCCGCCGGGCACCGCGGTCGACTTCACCGACCTGCACGCCTGGTGCGAGGTGTATCTCCCCGGCGCCGGCTGGATCGGCCTCGACCCGACGTCCGGCCTGCTCACCGGCGAGAGCCACGTGCCGCTGGCGGCGACGCCGCACTACCGCAACGCCGCCCCGATCTCGGGCATGGCGAGCTTCGCCAATGTCGACTTCGCCTTCGACATGCGGGTCGACCGCATCGCCGAGCATCCGCGCATCACCAAGCCCTTCTCCGACGAATCGTGGGAGGCGCTCGACCGCCTCGGCGCGGAGGTGGACGCAGTGTTGAAGGCCGAGGACGTGCGCCTGACCATGGGCGGCGAGCCGACCTTCGTCTCGATCGACGATTTCGAGAGCGCGGAATGGAACACCGCCGCCGTCGGCCCGACCAAGCGCGAGAAGGCCGACGCGCTGATCCGCCGCCTGCGCGAGCGTTTTGCGCCGGGCGGCTTCCTGCATTACGGCCAGGGCAAGTGGTATCCGGGCGAGACCCTGCCGCGCTGGACGTTTTCGCTCTACTGGCGCACCGACGGCGAGCCGGTGTGGCGCGACCCTTCGCTGATCGCCGCCGAGACGGCCGGCGCGAATCCCGCGCCCGCCGAGGCCGGCAGGCTGATGACCGAGATCGCCCGCGAACTGGGCATCGAGGCGGAGATGGTGGCCGAGGCCTACGAGGACCCTGCCGAGTGGCTGCTCAAGGAAGGCAAGCTGCCGGACAACGTCGATCCGTCGAACTCGAAGTTGGAGGATGCGGAGGAGCGCAGCCGCATGGCGCGCGTCTTCGAGCGCGGGCTGACGGCTCCTTCCGGCTACGTCCTGCCGGTGCAGCGCTGGAATGCCGCCGCCTCCGGCCCGCGCTGGCAGTCCGAACGCTGGAAGACGCGGCGCGGCCGGCTGTTCCTGGTGCCCGGCGATTCGCCGGTCGGCTATCGCCTGCCGCTCGGTTCGCTGCCCTACGTGCCGCCGGCGCAGTACCCCTACATCGTGCCGATGGACCCCTCGCTGCCGCGCCAGCCGCTGCCGCCGCGCGAGGCGATCCTCGCCGAGGCCGCCAACGCCGACGCCATGGCGCACCGCCAGGCCGAAGCCTCGTTCACGCCTGCCGGCGACCAGCAGGACCGCGTCGAGCAGCATCTCGGCGAGATCGGCGGCGCCGTGCGCACCGCGCTCTCGGTCGAGTCGCGCGACGGCAGGCTGAACGTGTTCATGCCGCCGGTCGAGGCGCTGGAGGACTATCTGGAACTCGTCGCGGCGGCAGAGAACGCCGCCCGCCGGGTCGGCCTTCCGGTCCACATCGAGGGCTACGCGCCGCCGCACGATCCGCGCCTCAACGTCATCCGCGTCGCGCCCGACCCCGGCGTCATCGAGGTCAACATCCACCCGGCGTCGAGCTGGGCGGACTGCGTGGCGACGACGTCCGCGATCTACGAGGAAGCACGCCAGAGCCGGCTCGGCGCCGACAAATTCATGATCGACGGGCGCCACACCGGCACCGGCGGCGGCAACCACGTCGTCGTCGGCGGGGCGACGCCCGCCGACAGCCCGTTCCTGCGCCGGCCGGACCTCTTGAAGAGCCTGGTGCTCGAATGGCAGCGCCATCCCTCGCTGTCCTATCTGTTCTCCGGCCTGTTCATCGGCCCGACGAGCCAGGCGCCGCGCATCGACGAGGCGCGCCACGATTCGCTCTACGAACTGGAGATCGCGCTTGCGCAGGTGCCCGCCCCGGACAGGGGCCAGGCGCCGCTGCCGTGGCTGGTCGACCGCCTGTTCCGCAACCTGCTCGTCGACGTCACCGGCAACACGCACCGCTCGGAAATCTGCATCGACAAGCTGTTCTCGCCCGACGGCCCGACGGGGCGTCTCGGCCTGGTCGAGTTCCGCGGCTTCGAGATGCCGCCCAACGCGCGCATGAGCCTCGCCCAGCAGCTGCTGGTCCGGGCGCTGATCGCGAAATTGTGGAAGAGCCCGCTCGACGGCCGCTTCGTCCGCTGGGGCACGGCGCTGCACGACCGCTTCATGCTTCCGCACTACGTCTGGCAGGACTTCCTCGACGTGCTCGCCGAACTGCGCGCCGGCGGCTTCGGCTTCCGCCCGGAATGGTTCGCCGCGCAGCTCGAGTTCCGCTTCCCCTTCTGCGGCGAGGTCGAGTACGGCGGGGTGAAGCTGGAACTGCGCCAGGCGCTGGAGCCCTGGCACGTGATGGGCGAGCAGGGCGCCATCGGCGGCACCGTGCGCTACGTCGATTCCTCGGTCGAGCGCCTTCAGGTGCGCACCGAAGGGCTCAACCCGGAACGTCACGCCATCGCCTGCAACGGCCGGCCGCTGCCCATGCGCCAGACGGAGAACCGCGAAGTGGCGGTCGCCGGCGTCCGCCACAAGGCCTGGCAGCCGGCGTCGGGCCTGCACCCGGCGCTTCCCGTCAACACGCCGCTCGTCTTCGACATCTACGACCGCTGGTCGGGCCGCTCGCTCGGCGGCTGCGTCTATCACGTCGCCCATCCCGGCGGGCGCAACTACGAGACCTTCCCGGTCAACGCCAACGAGGCGGAGGCGCGACGGCTGGCCCGCTTCGAGCACGTGAACCACACCGCCGGGGCCTTCGCGCTTCCCCGCGAGCAGCCGCCGTCCGATTTCCCGATGACGCTCGACCTGCGTCGTCCCGCGGGGATCTGACCGTGGAACGACGTCCGCTCGGCCGGAGCGAGGCGCGGCCGCCGGCCGCGCCGCTGCTCGACAACTACCAGCCCGTGCCCGGCGTCCACGACGAGATGGTCGACGAGGCGGGCAATCCGCGGCCGGCATGGGCGTTCTTCATCGACGCGCTCGAGCGCCTCGGCGTCGACGAACTGTCCCGCCGTTTCGGCCGCGCCGACCAGTATCTGCGCGATGCCGGCGTCTACTACCGTGTCTACGACCAGCGCGGCGAGATCGAGCGCGAATGGCCGCTCGCCCACGTTCCCCTGCTGATCGCCGAGGACGAATGGAACGGCATCGCCGCCGGCCTGGTCGAGCGCGCCGATCTCCACGAGGCGATCGTCGCCGACATCTACGGCGAGGGCCGGCTGGTGCGCGACGGGCTGCTGCCGGCCGAGCTCGTCGCGGCGAGCCCCGAGTTCCTGCGGCCGATGGTCGGCACGAAGCCCGCCGGAGGCCATTTCCTCCATTTCTGCGCCTTCGAACTGGGCCGCGGGCCGAACGGCAAATGGTGGGTGCTCGGCGACCGCACCCAGGCGCCGTCGGGCGCCGGTTTCGCGCTGGAGAACCGCGTGGCGACGACGCGGGCGCTCTCCGACATCTACGGCGACATGCACGTGCACCGCCTCGCCGGCTTCTTTCGCGGTTTCCGCGACGCGCTGCTGGCGCGGGCGGAAGCGGGTTCGCGCGCCGCGATCCTGACGCCCGGCCCGCACAACGAGACCTATTTCGAACACGCCTACATCGCCCGCTATCTCGGCATGATGCTGCTCGAGGGCGAGGACCTCACGGTCTCCGGCGGCAGGCTGATGGTGCGCACCGTGTCGGGCCCGAAACCGATCGGCGTGCTCTGGCGCCGCCTCGACGCGGCCTTCACCGACCCGCTGGAGTTCAACCCGGAATCGCGGATCGGCACGCCGGGACTGGCCGAGGCGCTGCGCCGCGGTTCGGCGATCGTCGTCAACGCGCTGGGTTCGGGCATCCTCGAGACGCGCGCCCTGCTCGCCTTCCTGCCGACGATCGCGAGGGCGCTGAACGGCAAGGACCTGGCGCTGCCGTCGATCGCGACGTGGTGGTGCGGACAGGAGCGCGAGCGCCGGCACGTGCGCGACAACCTCGACCGCATGATGGTCGGCCCGGCCCTGTCGACGAGGCTCGCCCTCGAGGACGACGACGCCACGGTCCTCGGTTCGGCGCTCGACGCCGAGGCTCGCGCCGACCTGCTGGACAGGCTGGAGCGCGACGGAGGCTCACTTGTCGCCCAGGAGGCGGTGAAGCTGTCGACGACGCCGGTCTACGTGCACGGATGGCTGGAGCCGCGGCCGGCGACGCTGCGCGTCTATCTCGCCCGCACGGCGGACGGCTGGGCGGTCATGCCGGGCGGCTTCGCCCGCATCGGCTTCTCGCTCGACCCCACCGCGATCGCCATGCAGCGCGGCGGCCAGGCGGCCGACGTCTGGGTGGTCAGCGACCGGCCGGTTCCCCAGGACACGCTGCTGCCGCGCGAGGGCGAAGAGTTCCGCAGGAACGTGCCGGGCAGCCTGCCCAGCCGCGCCGCCGAGAACCTGCTCTGGCTCGGCCGTTACGTCGAGCGCTCGGAGGAGACGGTGCGCATCCTGCGCGCCTACCACGTGCGGCTCGCCGAGACGTCGGATCCCGACCTGCCGCTGCTCGCATACGTTCGCGACAGCCTCGCGCCCTACGGCATCGACGTCGGCGAGGCGATCCCCGACGCGCTGGTGGCCTCGCTCGACAGCGCCGCCTACAGCGCCGGCCGCATCCGCGACCGCTTCTCGCCGGACGGCTGGCTGGCGCTGCGCGACCTGTCGAAGACCATCCACGACTTCGCCGAGAAGGTCACGCCCGGCGACGACGCGACGCGCGCCATGACGGTGCTCTTGCGCAAGCTCGCCGGCTTCACCGGCCTGCTGCACGAGAACATGTACCGCTTCACCGGCTGGCGTTTCCTCGAGATCGGCCGGCGCATCGAGCGCGGCATCCAGATGTCTCGCTCGCTCGGCCGCCTCACCGCCAAGGCGGCGCCGGAGGGCGCGCTCGACATGATGCTGGAGATCGGCGACAGCGTGCTCACCCACCGGCGCCAGTACAATGTGCGCTCCGGCCGGCGCACCGTGCTCGACCTGCTGGCGCTCGACCCGCTCAATCCGCGCTCGCTGCTCTTCCAGCTCGACCGGCTGAAGACCGAGGTCGAGCTTCTGCCCGGCGGTTCGCCGAGCAACATGACGGCGGCGTCGAAGGAGGTGCTGCGGCTGCACACCGCGCTCGCCATCAAGGAGCCGGCCGACCTGACGGCCGAGACGCTGGACGGGCTCGTCGGCGGCCTCGCGGGGATCTATGACGAACTGGCCCGGTTCTACTTCGCCTGAACGCAGGGGATGGGCCGGCCGTCCGCGGCGCGGCGGCGCGATGCGCCTCTACCCATTTCTTCCCTTTGCCGCTACCAACGGACGGCGACCTCGCCTCCCGACGGAACCCGCCCGTGGAATACGACATCAGGCTCAGGCTATCCTATGACTATGACGCACCCGTCGGCGGCGGGCGCCACCAGGTGCGCGTGTCGCCGCGCACGCTGCCGGGCGAGCAGCGGGTCGTCGCCGCCGCCGTCGATTTCGCGCCGCGGCCGGCCGAACGTTCCGACTTCGCCGATTTCTTCGGCAATCCGGTCACGTCGATCGCCTTTCGCGACCCCCACGACGAACTCGACGTGCGCATGAGCGCCCGCGTCTCGGTCACGCGGCCGGAACCGGGCATCGACCTCTCGCCCTCGCCGGACGCGCTGAAATCCGAGATCCTGTCGGTCCGCTCGCTGGCGCCGGAAACGCCGCACCATTTCCTCGCCGCGAGCCGCCATGCGCCCCCCGACGACGCGATCACGGCGTTCGCCCGCGAATGCCTGTCCCCGGAAACCTCCGCGGCCGGCCTCGCCGAAGCGTTGTGCCGGCGTATCCACGACGAGTTCGTCTACGACGGCGACGCGACCACGGTCTCCACGAGGGCCGTCGAGGCCTTCGAATTGCGCAGCGGGGTCTGCCAGGACTTCAGCCACGTGATGATCGCCGGTCTGCGCGGGCTCGGCGTGCCGGCGGGCTACGTCTCCGGCTTCCTCAGAACCATCCCGCCGCCGGGAAAGCAGCGTCTCGAAGGCGCCGATGCCATGCACGCCTGGGTGCGGGTCTGGTGCGGCCGCGACGCCGGCTGGCGGGAGTTCGATCCGACCAATGGCATCCTCGCCGGCAACGACCACATCACCGTCGGCTACGGCCGCGACTACGGCGACGTCGCCCCGATCGTCGGCGTGCTGAAGACCACCGGCGGCCAGGCGATCCACCACGCGGTCGACGTGGTGCCGGTCGGATAGGTTCAGGTGCGGCGGCAGCGGCGGCGCCCCGCCGCGGCTCGTCCGACCTGCATGGCTTGTTAACGCGCCTCCGGCATTCTTGGGCGCCGACGACGACGACACAGACACCAGGACTCCCTTGAGACCGCCTTTCAAAGCCTATGATTTGCGCGGCCGCATCCCGGCCGAGATCAACGCGCCCTTCGCCTACCGCTTCGCCAAGGCGACGACGAACGTGCTGGCGCCCGGCGCCGTGGTGATCGGCCACGACATGCGCCAGGACAGCCCGGCGCTCGCCGAGGCGATGGCGCAAGGCTTCCTCGACGCCGGCGTGGGCGTGCTGCCCGTCGGCCTGTGCGGCACCGAGGAGGTCTATTTCCATACCGCCGACAGCGGCGCCGACGCCGGGCTGATGGTGACGGCCAGCCACAACCCGGCCGACTACAACGGCATCAAAATGGTGTTGAAGGGCGCGGCTGCGGCCACCCGCGACAACGCGCTGGCGGCGATCGAAGACGCCGTCTTCTCGGGCGACCCCTTCCCGTCCGTCGCCGACTACGCCGCGCGCGGCCGGCTGTCGCCGCACCTCGACCGCGCGCGTTACATCGAGCGGTTGCTGAGCCAAGTCCGCGGACGTACACTGAAGCCGATGAAGATCGTCTGCCACGCCGGGAACGGCTGCGCGGGACCGATCATCGACCTGCTCGAACCGCACCTGCCGTTCGAGTTCATCAAGATCGACCACCAGCCCGACCCGACGCTGCCCAACGGCATCCCCAATCCGCTCCTGCCCGAGAAGCGCACCAAGGCGGCGCAGGCCGTCGTCGACCACGGCGCCGATCTCGGCATCGCCTGGGACGGCGACTTCGACCGCTGCTTCTTCTTCGACGATCGCGGCCGCTTCGTCGAAGGCTACTACCTCGTCGGCATGATCGCCGAGACGCTGCTGCGCGACGCGCCGGGCGCCACCGTGCTCTACGACCCGCGGCTGACCTGGAACACGATCGAGAAGGTCTCGCGGGCAGGCGGCGTGGCGAAGGTCTGCCCGACCGGCCACGCCTTCTTCAAGGCGAAGATGCGCGCCGAGAACGCCGTCTACGGCGGCGAGATGAGCGCGCACCATTATTTCCGCGATTTCGCCTTTTGCGATTCGGGCATGCTCGCCTGGCTGGTGGCCGTCGCCGATCTTTGCCAGAGCGGCGCCACGCTCGCCGGGATCATGGAGGACTGCATCGCCGCCTATCCGTGCTCCGGCGAGATCAACTTCACCGTCGCCGACGCCAGGGCGAGCCAGGCGCGCGTCGCCGACGCCTACCTGCGCCACGGACCGAAGGTCGAGACGATCGACGGGCTGAGCCTCGAATTCGACGACTGGCGCTTCAACCTGCGCGCCTCGAACACCGAGCCGCTGCTCCGGCTCAACGTCGAGACCCGCGGCGACGCGGCCCTGCTCGAACGCAAGGTGGGCGAGCTGAAGGCGCTGATCGCCGGATGACGTTTCAGCCGCCGCCGCCCGCCATCCAGCGGTCGTAGTCGGAGACGAGCAGGCGCAAGGGCGGCTCGTCCTCCTCCACCGACGAGAATCGGCCGATGGGGACGGCGAAGACGTTGTCGGTGAGGTCGTCGTTGACCGTCGACACCTCGCCGATGAGCACATCGGCGCCTTCTGCCCAGAAAGCGTGCCAGATTCCCGGAAAAAGCGTGACGCTTTCGCCCGGTTCGAGCGACAGGAGCTCGCTGGCAGACAACGACCGCTCGACGCCGTCGCAGGGCACGGTGACCGGCGCATCCGCGTCGATGCCGCCGTCCGCGCGCGACGCGTAGAGCCGGAGCACGAGCCTGCCGCCGCCGCGGTTGATGATGTCCTCGGCCTTCACCACGTGCCGGTGCATCGGCGACAGCTGGTCCTTGCGCAAAATCATGATCTTCTCGGCGTAGAGCATGCCCGAACCGCGCGCCAGATCCGCCGCCCGCCCGTTGCGCAGGGTGAAGAGGAACAGGCCGAGTTCGTCGAAGCGGCCCTGCCCGTAGTCGGTGATGTCCCAGCCGAGCCGCGCGCCGACGATGCCCTCCGGCCGCCGCTCCGCCAGTTCCCGCGGCGTCCACCAGGCAAAGGGCGGCAGGCGAAAGCCGAAGGAGCGGATGAAGGCATCGCCCTCGCGGATGATCTCGTTGATGTGCGAACGCTTCATGGGTGCCTCGACCGTGCCTGCTCCGCCTTCCCCACGCGGTCGCAAATTCCGCGGCCGCAATAACGGCGGCGCTCATGCTAAAAGGCCGCGGCATTGCGGCGGCCCGGAGAAGGGATGGATCCGTCGGGGTCAGGCCGACGGGCCCGTCAACGTCAGTTCTGGAAGAGCGAGAGGATGCCCTGGACGCTGGAGTTGGCGATCGAGAGGCCCTGGATGCCGAGCTGCTGCTGGACCTGCAGGGCCTGGAGGCGGGTCGATTCTTCGTTCATGTCGGCATCGACCAGCGTGCCGACGCCGCGGTCGATCGCGTCCATGAGGTTGTTGACGAAGTCGACCTGCAGGCTGATGCGGCTCTTCGCGGCGCCGAGGTCGGAAGCCGAGTTGGTCATCGCCTGGAGCGCGGAGTCGACATAGGAGATCATCTCGTCGAGATCGGCGAGATCGAGGTCGGAACTTGCCAGGGTCGAAATGTCGAGCGTCGACACCGAGTAGGTCACGCCGCCGTTCGTCGTCGTCGTCTCGGTGTCGAGCAGGCCCGACTGGTCGGCCGCGTCGTAGAGTTTCGCGGAGTTGACGCTGATCGTGATGGTGCCGATCGAGACGGTGCCGTCGGAAGCACGGGCGAAGGAAGCGACGATGGCCTTGGTGTCGTTGTAGTCCGGATCGCTGGAGTCGACCGAGAGCCAGTTCTCGCCGGAGAAGGAGGCGGAGGAGGCGATGCCGATCAGCTGCTGCTGCATCTGGGTGATTTCGGCCTGCACCTTGGCGCGGTCGACGCCGGGCTCGCGGGCCGCGACCAGCTTGGACTTGATCTCGTCGACCACGTCGATGGCGCTGTTGGTCGCCGTGTAGGCGATGTCGATCTTGGAAGCGCCGAGGCCGAGGGCGTCCTGGACCGTCAGCAGCGCCTTGTTGTCCGACCGCATCGTGGTGGCGATCGACCAGTAGGCGGCATTGTCGCTCGCGCCGGCCACCCTGTAGCCCGTGGAGATTCGCGCCTGGGTCTCCTCAAGGCTGCGATTGGTCGCCTGAAGGCTCTTCAGAGCCGTCATCGCGGAAACGTTCGTCAAGATGCTGGCCATTTGGCACCGACTCCTGGATCTTGCAACGCCGCCGGGCCGGCAGTTCCGGTCCGAAGGTGCAGATGGGCCGTTACCCCCCAAGTGGAGCCGAGCAGCCGTCTGCTGTTAACACCTATGAACGAACATCCTTAACAAAAGCCTAATAGCAACATCCGGTTAACCATAATTGCGGGAGCGCGGAAAAAATGCCGCCGGCTCCACAATTCGTTAACCTGCCGCTTGCCCCGGGGCGTTGCGCCCGCGCGCCAGCAACTATCAGGAACCGGCAGCAATCCCCCGGACCGCGGGGGTAACGTTAATCAGCCCGAAACCATTCGTGACCGATACTGCACATATCGGGGCTAGGGCGCGAAGCGGCCAAAGGCATGATGCCGCGCTCCGGATCCGGCCGGCCCGGAATGATCCTCCCAAATACCCGGATATCAAATGGTCGCGCAGGCAGACTCGCGCTCCTCGCTGCAGGAACGCCTCGACTTCGTTGGGCTCGATGGTGCGGCGCGCCAGCGCCTCAAGCAGATGAAGCCCTTCATCGAAAAGGCCATCTCGCCGGCGCTCGACACTTTCTACAAAGCGGTGCGCGCAAATCCGGAAGCCCGCACGTTCTTCCGCGACGAGGCGCATCTCTCCGGCGCCAAGAACCGCCAGGTCGCTCACTGGGGCGTCATCGCCGACGCCGAATACGGCGTCGCCTACGAGACTGCGGTTCGCGCGATCGGTCACGCCCACGCCCGGTTGGGCCTCGAGCCCCGACTCTACATCGGCGGATACGCCCTCATCACAGAAGAACTGATCAAGGCGCTCGTCGGCCAGAATCGCACGGGCCTGTTCGACCGCTCGGGCAAGCGCGAGGACCTCGCCGCTTCGCTGGCAGTGCTCGTCAAGGCGATCTTCCTCGACATGGATCTCGCCATCTCCATTTACCTCGAGGAACTGGACGCGCAGCGGCGCAAGGCCGAAGCTGCTCGCGCCGAGGCGGAAAAGAACCAGAGACACGCGCTCGACGCCCTTACCGACGCACTGCATCGGCTCGCGGCGGGCGACCTGCGGACCCGGCTCACCGCCGAGGTCGCGGCAGAGTTCGAACAACTCAAGACCGACTTCAACGACGCCACAGCCGCGCTGGAGCAGGCCATCACCAGCGTCGCCGTGGCCAGCGCCGCCATCAGCGACGGCACCGCCGAAATCGGCCAGGCCGCCGACGACATGTCGCGGCGCACCGAACAGCAGGCGGCGAGCCTGGAGCAGTCGGCCGCAGCGCTCAACCAGCTCACGTCGGCGGTGAAGCGTTCGACCGTCGACGCCGCCGAGACCGCGACCAGGGTCGTGACGACTCGCAAGGAGGCCGAGATTTCCGGCGACATCGTCAAGAGCGCCGTCGCCGCGATGAACCAGATCGAGAAGTCGTCCTCCGAGATCGGCCAGATCATCGGTGTCATCGACGAGATCGCCTTCCAGACCAACCTGCTCGCGCTCAACGCGGGCGTCGAGGCGGCACGCGCCGGCGAGGCGGGCCGCGGCTTCGCCGTGGTGGCTTCGGAAGTGCGCAGCCTGGCGCAGCGTTCGGCCGAGGCGGCGAAGGAAATCAAGCAGCTGATCGCGGCGAGCACCTCGCAGGTGATGGCCGGCGTCAAGCTGATCGCCGAGACCGGCACCGTCTCCGCGAAGATCATCACGCAGGTCGCGGAGATCGACGGCGGCGTCGCGCAACTCGCCAACTCCTCCACAGAACAGTCGACCGGATTGGCCGAGGTGACCGTCGCCATCACACAGATGGACCAGGCCACCCAGCAGAACGCCGCGATGGTCGAGCAGACCACGGCGGCCGTCCATTCGCTGCGCCACCAGGCCGAGGAGCTGGTGCAGACGGTGAGCCGGTTCAAGATCCACGACGTGCTGCCGGTGGCACAAACAAGAACCGAGCGCGGCGGGCGCACGGCTGCGCGCCGGTCCGGTCACCTGACCGACGGCAACACGGCGCTCGCGACGGAAAGCGGAGATGGCTGGCGTGAATTCTGAGGTCCTGGGAATGAGAAGCGCAATCAGCGAGAAGATCAATCTGCCGCCGGTGATGGACATCACTGCCGCGGCTCCCCTGACGAACGAATTCCTGCTCCTCAGGGGCAAGGACGTGCAGGTCGATGCTTCCGCGGTCGAACGCGTCGGCGGCCAGTGCCTGCAGGTCCTGCTGTCGGCCGCCGCGACCTGGGCACATGACGGAATGGAATTGGACCTCGTCGACCCTTCTACGAACTTCACCGAAGCCCTGGAAACCTCGGGGCTAGGCCTAGAAAACCTTTCGGTAAGGAATAGCTAAATGAAGAAAGTCATTCTCACGGTAGACGATTCGCGGACCATCCGCGAAATGCTGCGCACCGCCCTCGCCGACGCCGGCATGGACGTCCTCCAGGCCGAGGACGGGGTGCACGGCCTCGAAGTCCTGCAGTCGGCGATGCCAGACGTCATCGTCACCGACATCAACATGCCCCGGATGGACGGCTTCGGCTTCATCGAAGCCGTGCGCAGCAACGACCAGTATCGCGCCATCCCCATCCTCGTCCTGACCACCGAAAGCATGGACGAGAAGAAGGATCGCGCCCGCCGCGCCGGCGCCACCGGCTGGATCGTCAAGCCGTTCGATCCCGTGAAGCTCGTCAGCGCCATCAACCGCGTCGCTGCCTGAAACCCGGAGACACCTGCGCATGGATACCATGGCGGCAATCAAGCAGACGTTCTTCCAGGAATGCGAGGAACAGCTCGCCGAACTGGAGAACGGCTTGCTGGCGATCGAGCGCCAGGAAGGCGACCACGAGACGATCAATGCCGTGTTCCGCGCGGTTCATTCCATCAAGGGCGGCGCCGGAGCGTTCGGCCTCGATGACCTCGTGCGCTTCGCCCACACGTTCGAGACGACCCTCGACCTGATGCGCAGCAGCGAACTCGAGATAACGCCGGGGCTGGTCAAGCTCATGCTGCGCGCCGCCGACGGTCTCGCCGACCTCGTGCGCTTCTCGCGCGACGGCGCCGACCTCGACCGCGCGCGCATCGCCCAGCTCAACGGCGAACTGGCGCGCGCCGCCTCCGGCGAAGCCGCAGCGCCGGCATTCGAGGCGCCCGCGCCGGCCGCGCCGGCGGTCGCGGACGAACCGGCACCCGACGAGAACGGTTTCGTCCCCATCCGCTTCTCGCTCGACGACCTTATCGGCGGGCCGGCGTTCTCCGCCGAAGAAACCCCGGCGGACGCTCCGCTGACGGTGCGCTTCAGGCCTAAGCCGGAACTCTACGCCAAGGCGAACGACGCGGTCGTGCTGTTGCGCGAGATCCGCCGGCTCGGCGAGGCGAAGATCGCCTGCGACACGTCGGAAATCCCGATGCTCACAGAACTCGATCCCGAGGGAGCGTATCTCTCCTGGACGGTCGAGCTCGATCCGGCGATCGAGGAAGCCTCGGTGCGGGAAATCTTCGAATTCGTCGTCTTCGACTGCGATCTCGACATCGGAACCGCGCCCGAGCCGGTTTCCGCCACCATCCTGACGCTGCCCGAACCGGTTGCGGTCGTCGTCGAGGCCGCCTTCGCGCCGGCCCCGGTCCAGCAGGCCGAGACCGCGACGGTCATCCAGCTGGCGCCGGACCGCGAAATGACGCCGACCGAGAGCCTGATCAAGGCCGGACAGACGCAGCAGGCCGCAGCGGCGAGCCAGCAGACCACGATCCGCGTCGACCTGGACCGCGTCGACCGGTTGATCGACCTGGTCGGCGAGCTGGTGATCAACCAGTCGATGCTGGCGCAGCGCGTCACCGAAGCCGGCATCGCCCGGCTGTCCGAGGTCGCCGTCGGCCTCGACGATCTCGAGCACCTGACCCGCGAGATCCAGGACAGCGTGATGGCCATCCGCGCGCAGCCCGTGCGCCCGATCTTCCAGCGCATGTCGCGGGTCGTGCGCGAAGTCGCCGACATGACCGGAAAATCGGTCCGCCTGGTGACCGAGGGCGAGGGCTGCGAGGTCGACAAGACAGTCATCGAGCGCCTCGCCGATCCGCTGACGCACATGATCCGCAACGCGATCGACCACGGGCTGGAGAGGCCGGAGGAGCGCGTCGCGGCAGGCAAGGCGGAGCAGGGCATCGTGCGCATGACCGCGGCGCACCGTTCCGGACGCGTCATCATCGAGGTCTCCGACGACGGCGCCGGCATCAACCGCGCCCGCGTCAAGGAACTCGCTGTGAAGAAGGGGCTGATCGAAGCCACTGCCCAGCTTTCCGACAGCGAGATCGACGACCTGATCTTCCATCCCGGCTTCTCAACGGCCAGCTCGATCTCCGACGTCTCCGGCCGCGGCGTCGGCATGGACGTCGTCAAGCGTTCGATCCAGGCGCTGGGTGGCCGCATCAGCATCACCTCGCGGCCCGGCCGCGGCACCGTGTTCACGCTGAGCCTGCCGCTCACGCTCGCCGTCCTCGACGGCATGGTGGTGACGGTCTCCGGCCAGACGCTGGTCGTGCCGCTGACCGCGATCGTCGAGACGCTGCAGCCGAAGAAGCAGGACGTGCACGGCCTCGGCGACACCAGCCGGGTCATCGCCATCCGTGGCTCGTTCGTCCCGCTGATCGACATCGGCCGCGAGCTCGGCTACCGCCAGGAAGAGGCCGATCCGCTGAACAGCGTCGCCATCATGGTGGAATCGGAGAACCGGTCGCAGAGCGCGCTGCTCGTCGACGGGATCATCGGTCAGCAGCAGGTCGTCATCAAGAGTCTCGAGACGAACTACGGCCATGTGTTCGGCGTGGCAGCGGCAACCATCCTGGGTGACGGCCGGGTTGCCGTGATCCTCGACGTCGATGCCGTCGTCGCCGGTTCGCGGGCCGACACCGGCAGGTCCGACAACTCAAATCGCAAGAGGAACGCAGCATGATGCACGTGAGCGAGAAAGACCTGTCCGCAAACAGCGAGCTGATCGCGTTTCGGCTGGGAGGCCAGGAATTCTGCGTCGACATCATGTCGGTGCGCGACATCAGGGGCTGGACGCAGACGACCCCCCTTCCCCACTCGCCCGAATACGTGAAGGGCGTCATCAACCTGCGCGGCTCCGTGCTGCCGGTGATCGACCTCGCCGCCCGCCTGGGCTTCAGGGCGACGGAGCCGACGGCCCGCCACGTCATCATCGTCACCCAGGTCAACAACCAGAGCGTCGGACTGCTCGTCGAGGCTGTCTCCGACATCCTGACGATCAACGCCGGCGCGATCCAGCCGACGCCCGACGTCGCGTCCGACCTCGCCCGCATGTTCATGCGCGGCGTGCTGGCGATCGAGGGCCGCATGATCAGCCTGATCTCGCTGGACTGCGTGCTGCCCCAGAACTCCGAATCGGCAGGAACCGTGCATTGAGCACACTACCGGCCCAAAAGGATGCGGCGATCGTTCCGGGCGAATACCTGCTCACGGCCGCCGATTTCCGCCAGATCGCGGCGATCCTCCACGACGACGCAGGCATAAGCCTGTCGGAGGCGAAAGCCGCGCTGGTCTACGCGCGGCTGGCGAAACGCCTGCGCGCCCTCGGCCTGTCATCGTTCCGCGATTACTGCGCGCTGGTCTCCGACGGCAACGCCGTCGACGAGCGCCAGAAGCTGGTCGCAGCGCTGACCACCAACGTCACCAAGTTCTTCCGCGAAAAACACCATTTCGAGCATCTCCAGCGCACGGCGCTGCCGGCGCTGATCGAGCGCGCCCGCAAGGGCGGCCAGGTGCGCATCTGGTCCGCCGGCTGCTCCAACGGCCAGGAGGCCTATTCGGCCGCCGTCGTCATCCTGTCGATGATGCCGGAAGTGCTCTCCCACGACTTCAAGATCCTCGCCACCGACATCGATCCGAACATGATCGCCGAAGGCAGGGTCGGCCGCTACAGCTCGACCGCCGTCGAGGACGTTCCGCCGGAGCTGAAGAAGCGCTGGCTGCGCAAGGTGCGCGAGGACGAATGGCAGGTCGCCGACGAGGCGATGCAGCTGGTCAGCTTCCGCGAGCTCAACCTGTTCGCCCAGTGGCCGATGAAGCGGCCCTTCGACATCATTTTCTGCCGCAACGTGGCGATCTACTTCGACAAGACCAAGCAGGCCGAACTGTGGGCGCGCTTCGCCAAGACGCTGCTGCCCGCCGGCTACCTCTACATCGGCCATTCCGAGCGCATAACCGGGCCGGCCACCGACATCTTTGCCAACGACGGCATCACGACATGGCGCCGCTCGCAAGGGAGCATCCGATGAGTCCCGTCCGTGTGCTGGTCATCGACGACAGCGCCACCATGCGCAAGCTGATCTCCTACGCCTTGAACGGCGCGCCCGGCATCGAGGTCGTCGGGGAGGCGCCGGACCCGACGGAGGCGTTCCGCCTCGTCGACACGCTCGATCCCGACGTCATCACGCTCGACGTCGAGATGCCGAAGATGAACGGACTGGACTTCCTGCGCCGCGTCATGAAGCACCGGCCGCGTCCGGTGATCATGGTGTCGACGTTGACGGTGAGCGGCGCCGCCGTGACCATCGAGGCGCTGATGAACGGCGCCTTCGACTGCGTCGGCAAGCCCTCCCTCCAGGACGACCGCACCTTCAGCGAACTGGTCGACAAGGTCCGTGCCGCGGGCGAGATGCGCCGCCAGCGCCGCGACCGCGGCCATGTGCCGGCCGACGCCTCCCACGGCGCCGCGCATGCCGCCGCCCACGCCACGGCGCACGCCCCGGCCGGTTCCTACCGCGCCACCGAGAAGCTCATCGCCATCGGCGCGTCGACCGGCGGCGTCGAGGCGCTGATCACCGTGCTGAGCGGCTTCCCGGCCGACTGCCCGCCGACCGTCATCACCCAGCACATGCCGGCGAACTTCACCCGCAGCTTCGCCGACCGGCTCGACCGCATGTGCAAGCCGGCGGTGAGCGAGGCGGTCGACCGCGCCGTGCTGTCGCGCGGCCACGTCTACATCGCGCCGGGCGGGCAGTACCACCTCGAGGTCCATCGCCGCGGCGACGGCTTCGAAAGCCGGCTTCGCGACAGCGAGCCGGTGTCCGGCCACCGCCCCTCCGTCGACGTGCTGATGTCGTCGGTGGCGCGCGCCGCCGGACGCGACGCGGTCGGCGTCATCCTCACCGGCATGGGACGCGACGGTGCGCAGGGCCTGCTGCAGATGCGGCAGGCCGGGGCGCGCACCATCGGCCAGAACGAGGCGAGTTCGCTGATCTACGGCATGCCGCGCGTGGCCTTCGAGGTCGGCGCGGTCGAAAAGCAGGTTCACCTGACGAGAATAAGCCAGGAAATCCTAGACCCGAGCCGGGTCCGGAACGAAGGAAGCTTGATGTGTCACTCCTAGCCCAACTGAAGATACTCGTCGTCGACGACACCACGACAAGCCGGCTTCTGCTGCGCGATGCCCTGGAGAATCTGGGCTTCCGGCACATCCAGGTCGCCGCGAACGGCGAAGAGGCCATGAAGATCATGCTCACCGCACCCTCGCACCTGATCATCTCGGACTACAACATGCCGAAGATGGATGGGCTTCAGCTCCTGAAGGCGATCCGCGAGTACAAGCCGCTGAGCCGGACCCCGTTCATCATCCTCACCGGCAACGCCGACCGGAAGGTGCTCGAGGACGGCGCCAAGCTGGGCCTCAACAACTACCTCACCAAGCCGTTCACCCCCGACAACCTGCGGCGATCATTGGAAGCGATCGTCGGGAGGCTTCATTGATCCCAAGCGCACGTCCCAACCGGATCCACATCATCCAGGGCGACTGCTACGTGACCGACGAGCCCGACACGGTGCTGACGACCGTGCTCGGCAGTTGCGTGGCCGCCTGCATGCGCGACCCGGTCCTGGGCATTGGCGGCATGAACCACTTCCTGCTGCCGGGTGACGGCGAGCGGTCGCGGACAGGCGAAGCCGAGCGCTTCGGCGTCTACCTGATGGAACTCCTGGTGAACGGGCTGCTCAAGCGCGGCGCCAGCCGGCACACGCTGGAGACGAAGCTGTTCGGCGGCGCCCGGACCGTCCAGGGCTTTGCCGACATCGGCGCCAAGAACGTCGAATTCGCCCGCCACTTCCTCGAGAACGAATCCATCAAGTATGTCGGCGGCAGCTGCGGCGGCGACCAGGGCCGGCGGATCGAATTCCAGCCGTCCACGGGCAAGGCTCGCCAGTTCCTCCTTCCGCGAAGCACGGTGGAGCCGGCCCAGCCGGTGGTCCGCCGCCCCGCTCCGGTCGATCTCGGCGACGTCGAACTCTTCTAGGAAATCGTATCATGCAGTCTGCGCAGAACGTTGTTTACGCCTCCGAATTCCACGAGCCGCTGGCGAGCGTCATCTCGCGCGTCGAGGAGGAACTCGGCGACATCGCCCAGTTGATCGACTACAACCAGTCGGTCATCGCCCGCCTCACCTGGGACGCCGGCGGTTCCGATCCCGCCTATGTCAAGGCGATGCAGGATGCCGACCTGATCTCGCAGAAACTGGCGGGCATCGCCGAGTTCCTGCGCAACGTGGCCGACGCCGTGCCTCCGGACTTCCACGTGGAGACGCACCGCGCAACGGGCAACCTTCGCCTCGCCGAACTGATGCACAAGATCGGCGCGAAGGGCCGCGAGATGGATTACAAAGCCGCGTTCGAGGCGGGCGACTTCGACCTGTTCTGAACTGCGCAGTCAGCGGCCGGCATCGATCGATCGTGCTAAAATATATAATTAGCAAATTGATAATATAGGACAATCTTTCTCGAATGTTCCGTCCGAAATGACCATCGGTAACGTCTTTTTGATCTTTAGCGAATAGAATAGATCCCGCGCCGTATGGAATTCGTCTCCAAGGCATGATGCCGCTTCGACGCCGCCTCCGGGCTCTGTGTCCTTCCGCCAGTCACCGGTTCATGTCGGCATCACGCAATCCACGCCGCCTGCCCGCGCTGTCTCGTCCCGGCCGCCCCCGCGAAGGGAGCGCAGGGCGCCGACGGTCGCCGCGACCGAGCCGACCGGCGGCCGCCCCTAGAGCCGCCGACCGGCCACCCCAAGACCAAACTGGAGAGCAGTCATGAATCGCCGCCCGTTCAGCCTTCGCGGTATCTCCACCCTCGGATCCAAGCTGGGCGGGGGGATATCACGGTTCCGGTTGACGATATCCCGGGCCATGATTGCATTCGCCGTCCTGTTCGTCGCCGGTTTCGCGGCTGTCGTCGCGACCGGCTACATTACCGTGACCAAGCTGGAGATCCACGGCCCGGCCTACAACGACATCATGCTGGGTACCGAACTGGTGGGCGACATCCAGCCGCCGCCGATCTTCACCGTCGAGGCCTATATCCTCGCCATGCAGGTCAACCAGGGGATCGAGTCGTTCAACGGCGGCAAGAAGCGACTGGCGGCGCTGAAGGAAACCTACCAGGCGCGCAAGGCCTACTGGGACAAGGCCGCCCTGTCCGGCCCGATGCGGACCGAGCTCAACATGGTCATCATCGGCAACAACTCCTTCTGGACGGAACTCGAGACGGTGTTCTTCGCGGCGGCCGAGCGCGGCGACAAGGCGGCGATGCTCAGTTCCTTCGAGAAACTGAGCAAGACGTTCAACATTCACGCCGGCAAGATCAGCCGCCTGGTCTCCAAGGTCGAGGCTTACCAGGCCGGGATCGAGGCGAATGCGGCGGCCGACAAGGCCTTCTACCAGTCGCTCATGTTCGGCACCTCCGCATTGGTGCTCGTCCTCGTCGGAGCAATGCTCGTCTGGCTGCACCGGCGCATGGTGAAGGCGATCTCGGTGATGGCCGGCTACATGGGACGTCTGGCGGCGGACGACTACGAGAACGCCGTCCCCTTCGCCGCGAGGCGCGACGAGATCGGCGAGATGGCCAAGGCGGTCGCCGTGTTCAGGGAGGCCGGCCTCGAGAAGCGCCGGCTGGAATCCGAAGCGGAGTCGACGCGCTCGGCAATCGAGGGCGAGCGCGCGACGCGTGAGGCCGAAACGGCGGAGAGCCAGCGCGCGGCGAGGTTCGCCGTCGAGACGATCGGCCAGAGCCTGCACAAGCTTGCCGAGGGCGACCTCGTCAACCGCATCGAAACGACGCTAAGCGCCGGCGCCGATCCGCTGCGCGCCGACTTCAACGTCGCGGTGGAGAAGCTCCAGCGGACGCTGCTCGGCATCCATGGCGCCGCAGCGGCGATCAAGACCGGCTTGCAGGAGATCTCGACGGCATCGGACGACCTGTCGCGGCGCAGCGAACAGCAGGCGGCCAGCCTCGAGGAGACGGCGGCGGCGCTGGATCATATCACCGAAACGGTTCGCAAGACCGCCGACGGCGCCGGGCACGCCCGCAAGGTCGTGGCCGAAACCAAGGCCAACGCCGAGACCAGCAGCACCGTCGTACGCCAGGCCATCGAGGCGATGAGCCAGATCGAGAAGTCGTCGCGGCAGATCAGCAACATCATCGGCGTCATCGACGAGATCGCCTTCCAGACCAACCTGCTCGCGCTCAACGCGGGCGTCGAGGCAGCCCGCGCCGGAGATGCCGGCAGGGGCTTCGCGGTGGTCGCCCAGGAGGTCCGCAGCCTGGCGCAGCGTTCGGCCGAGGCCGCCAAGGAGATCAAGCAGCTCATCGGCAATTCGTCGGTCCAGGTCGACGCCGGCGTGCGCCTGGTCGCCGACACCGGCGGCGCGCTCGAGCGGATCATGGCGCAGGTCAACGACATCAACGCGGTCGTGGTCGACATCGCGGCGAGCGCCTCCGAGCAGTCGACGGGCCTGCGCGAAGTGAACATCGCAGTCAGCCAGATGGACCAGGTGACCCAGCAGAACGCGGCGATGGTCGAGGAAACCACAGCGGCCAGCCACAATCTCTCGCGCGAAGCCGGCGAACTGGTGCGCCTGATCGGCCAGTTCGACGTCGGCACGACCGCTGCCGCGCCGACCTCTGCCGCGCCGGCGAGACACGCTGCCCACCACAGCCCCGCCCGTCGCGCGCCGGTCTCGGGAGCGCTCGCGGTCAAGGTCCCCGAGGCCGACCCGGTCGGGGACTGGGAAGAGTTCTGAGCGGAGCGGGCCGGCGGCCGCACTGGGCGGACGGGCCGACATACGCGGCCGGTGCGGCAATGATGACCCCCGCTTCGGCAGGGACACCGGCTTGCACCAGACCGCGATCAGATCGGATCGAATCGCGGTCTAGAATTCCTGCCAGGCGTCCGCAGCGTCGTCATAGGCGAGCGCGGCCGATGTCGGCACCGAAGCCAGCGGCATTCGCGGCGTCCGGTTGGCGTTCTCGGCCGCCGGCACGCGCCCGCCGCCGCGGTTCGCGCGCGGATCGAACGCCGGCTCGGCTTCCGTGCGGAAATGGGCGATCAAAGCGGCGAGCGCTTCGGATTCCCGCGCCAGGGTATGGCTGGCGGCGGTGAACTGCTCCGCCATGGCCGCATTGCGCTGCGTGGCCGTGTCGATGCTGTTCATGGCGCCGTTGATGCCCTTCAGCCCCATGGCCTGTTCGCCGGCGCTCCTGGCGATCGCCGCGATGATCGAACTGATGTTCGTCATGCTGTCGTTGATCCGCCCGATTGTCTCCCCGCTCTGCGCAACGAGGCGGGAGCCGTTCTTCACCTGCCCGGCCGACGTGGTGATGAGTTCCTTGATCTCCCTGGCGGCTTCGGCGGACCGCTGCGCGAGCGTGCGGACCTCCTGTGCGACGACGACGAAGCCGCGGCCGGCTTCGCCGGCGCGGGCCGCCTCGACACCGGCATTGAGCGCGAGCAGGTTGGTCTGGAAGGCGATCTCGTCGATGACGCCGATGATCTTGGAAATCTCCTCGGACGACTTCTCGATGCCGCCCATGGCCGAGATGGCCGCGCCGACCACCTTGTCGCTGTGGCC
>CAYJMY010000014.1:22187-43796 GCA_964371125.1 uncultured Mesorhizobium sp.
CGTTCATGGCGGCGATCGCCTGCCCGACGATGGCCTGGCTCTGACCTGCGTCGGCGGCGACCGTGGCGACCGCCTCGCGCGCCTCGGCCGCCCCTTCGGCGGTCCGCGTCACCGACTTCGTGATCTCGTCGACCGCGGCGACGGTCTGCTCAACGCTGACGGCCTGCTGTTCCGTACGGCGGGCGAGTTCGTCGGCGGCGCGCAGGATCTCGGCCGTGCCGGTCTCGACCTGGCCGCCCGTCTCGACGATGCCGCGCATCGCGTCCTGAAGGCGGTCCATCGCCAGATTGAAGTCCTCCTTGAGCTTCTGGTACTCCTTCGGGAAATCGACCTTGAGCCGCGACGTCAGATCGCCGTCGGCGACGCGGGAAAGCGCGGCGCCGATGAGCCTGACCACCGCCGCCTGCAGCTTGGCGGCCGCCGTGCGCGTCGTGTCGTTCTCCTGCCGCTGGGCCTCCATGGCAGCGCGTTCCGCCTCGATCTGGCGTTCGGCGGCGATGCGTTCCAGCGCCGAGATGCGGAAGCCCTCAAGCGACCGCGCAATGACGCCGATCTCGTCGCCGCGGTCGCGGTAGGCGATGGGACTCTCGAGGTCGCCGCCGGCCAGGCTCTGCACGCGCGCCGTGATCGCTCGCAGCGGCCGCGCGATCAGCCCGCCGACAGCGAGGACGATGACGAGCATCAGCGCGAGCGCCGTCGCCGACTGCGCGAGGAACGTCTGGAATCCGAGCGACGAGCGGATGGCCTCGACCTTGCCGGTATCCCAGACGAGGCCGACATAGCCCAGCGGCGCACCGGTCTTGTCCACCCCCGCCGGCGTGACCATGACGACGTTGGCGCCGACCCGCTGGACGGCCGTGTCGACCGGCGCCGCGCGCAGCAGCGTCTTCATGGCGGAGTCGCTCGCACCGTCGTCGAAGCCGGGAGCAGCATAGGCGACAAGTTCCGCGCTTGCGGCATCGAAGGCGACCACGCGCAGAAGGTCGTCCTTGTCGCCCTGCGCATAGGCCGCATAGGCTTCCGCGACCACGTCGGGCTTCTTCCACTTGATGCCGCCGGAGGCAGCCGCGGCAATCTGGCCGGCCTGCATCACCCAGCCCTCGACGGCAAGGTCGTTCAGGCTGCTGCGCGCGGTGCGGTCGTTGTAGGCAACCGAGGCGACGAGGCCGACAAGGTTGACGGCGACGATGGCCAATACCAGCTTTGCCGTGGTCGGCACCCGTCCCAGCATGCCCCCCGGCCCCTTCGATTCCACTACGCCCGCCACCTCGACCTGTCCCGGATCAGAGCGCGTCGACGTCGATTCCGAGGGTTATCGCCCCGATCGCCTGCTTCGTCGCCGGATCCGAAATGGTGATGCTGACCTGCGATTGCAGCGACTGCGTCGACTCGTCCTTCTCGACGCCGTCGACGAAGATCGCGCCGGGGCCCGCGCCGAACGACTTCTGCCACTTTGCCTCGTCGCCCTGCCAGTAGTCGGAGGTCACGTCGCTCTGGCCGACGTTGAGGCCCTTCGCGTCCGTGACGAAGGCTTCGGTGATCAATCCGCCGGAAGCCTCGCGCTTCTGCGCCAGGAACTTGGAAAGATCGTTGCCGAGCGTGGCGTCGATCATGGGTTTGCTCGCGGCGTCGATCTCGGCGCGCCACTGCGTGTCGAGCGCGTCGATGTCGGCCTGGGCAAGAGCTGCGTTCTTAGCGTTCTGGGCGAGGACGGCATCGACCACGACCGGATCGGAAAGCCATGGGACGACGTTGGCATTCACATAGTCGGTGATCGGACCGACATGTTCCTCCTGAGCGATTGCCGCATTGCCGAAAAGGAACGCGACCGCACCGGCGACCGCGAGCGTTCTAAGAATGGTCATCCCAGTTTCCCCCGGCGGGCAAAGGGCCCGCTTCCCGTCAGGGCGATTCGGCGACAGGCCTGATCACCCTACTCGTCTCATATGCCGCCTATCTTTCGCGGACCTTGCGGCCAGGCGCGAACTGGGCAGCAAGGAAGCTGTGCAGGATCAGCCGGGCGCAGGTGGAATTGCGCGACAGGACCCATAGACTGGCGCAACGATTCCCCCCGCGCCCAGCGACGCCGCCTGGAAATGAACGGTCATATCCCCACTGTCCTGCTGACCGCCGCAGCCTCGGCGCGGTCGCTGGGCGACGTGGCGGCCGCGATGTCCCTGCTCGCCGGCCATGTCGGCGCCACGCGCTATCTCCTGCTCGACCTGCCCAAGACCCACGCGATCGAGGCCACGCGCATCGTCGCCTGCGACTGGCCCCACGTCGCGGTGGAGATCCTCGGCCTGCCGACAATATCGAGCATCGCGCTGGCTGCCGGCGCCGCCGCGGTGGGCAGTTCGCCGCGCGACCACCGGCGGCTGCCGGTCGCGGCCTTCGACCGCCTCGTCGACGAGGGCACGAGCGAGCGGCTCGCGTCTTTCGGGTTGCGCGAACTGACCTCGTCGAGGATCCATGCGGGCATATCCGAAGGGCTCATGGTCCTGTCTTCGGACGTCGAAGGCAGCATCGACCTCGGCCGGCTGCCCACGGCGCAGATGCTTGGCAGCTACCTGTGGTCGAAGCTCAACGCCGGACGCGAATGCGCCGCCCTCAGCGACCCGCTGTCCGTGCGCGAGCGCGAATGCCTGCTGTGGGTCTCGGAGGGCAAGACGACGGAGGAGGTGGCGGTGATCCTCGGAGTCTCGGCGAATACGGTCAACCGCTACATCCTGCACGCCACGCAGAAGCTGTCGGCGGCGAACCGCACCATGGCGATCGCCGTCGCCATCCGCAACGGGATGCTGTGATGGCGCCGCGCGCGACGCCGAAGAGGACGAAGAAGCGCCCTGCCCGGCCGGGACCCGCGGAGCGGGCGAGGAGCGCGCTCGCCGAATTCCGCACGCGCTTTGCCGAAATCGCCGGCGAGGCGGGCTGCGAGGAGTTCGCCGTATTCCTGGTCGGATGCTCGCCGTCGCGGTGCCGCCTGCAGCCGCTGGTCGACGGCGACCATCCGCGGACGTCGCGTCTCAGCCGGCGGCTGGCGAGCAAGGCCATCGAGGCGGGCGCCGCACGCCTGCAGACATCGTCGGTTCCGTTCTGGTGGCGCAAGGGCGCCAGGCACGATGCCGCCCCTTCCCCGCTGGCCACCGGTGAGAACGTGCTCGGGCTCGACGGCGCCGGCATCGCCTTTCCGCTGCCGGCCGGCGCCGGCCGGCTCGGGCTCGCGGTGTTCACCGGGGCGGCGGCGCCGCTCTCGGGCGAGGAGACCGTCGCCCTGCACCTGCGCTGCGTCGGCCTGTTTGCGTCCCTGCTGGAGAAGGCGCAGTCGCCCGCGGGCGACGTCCCGGCGATGTCGAACCGCGAACTCGACTGCCTGAGGCTGACCGCCGACGGCAAGACCAGCGAGGAGATCGCGGCGATGCTCGGCCTGTCGATGCACACCGCGACGCAGTACCTGACCAGCGCCGCCCAGAAGCTCGACGCGGTGAGCCGCACCCACGCCGTGGCGAAGGCGCTGCGGCTCGGCCTGATCACCTGAGCGGGTTCCGAGCGGGTCGCCGTCAGGCGGCGGCCGACGGCCGCGGGGCCTCGCCGCGCCGCGTCTTCAGCCGCGCGGCGGCGATGGCCGTCTCGAGAAAGCGCGAGTTCTCCTCCGGATCGTCGGAGGAGTCCTCGAAGGCGACGTAGTTGACGTCGACGGCGGCGGTGAGATTGGCGAGCTTCAGCGTGAAGTAGACCGTGACCCCGCCCGGCTTGAGCTGCATGTCGAGCAGGATCTCGGGGTTGCCCGACCAGTCGACATTGGCGGAACCGCCGTGGCCGAAGCACAGCGTGCCCGGCATGAAGAAGAGCTCCGACGCGGAATCGACGATGTCGGCGATTGTGGCGAAGCGCTCGAGGCGGATGTAGGCGACATAGTCGGCGATGTCGACCAGGCGCAATTCGCTGGCGACCTCCTCGATCGCCTTGGCGACAATCATCTCACGGACTGTTGTATGCGGCTGACGGATCATGACGGATCCTTGCTACGCCGCGCTTGTGCCGACCTTGCGTAAACGATGCGGACCAGCTCCGCGACAGCCTGGTAGAATTGTGCCGGGATCATGCTGTCGACAGTGACCTGCTTGTACATGGAGCGCGCGAGCGCGACGTTCTCGAAGATCGGTATGTTGTTCTCCTGTGCGATCTCGCGGATGCGCAGCGCGACCAGGTCCTGGCCCTTGGCGACGACGATGGGTGCCGCGTCCTGGTCGCGCACGTAGCGCAGCGCGATCGAGTAGTGGGTCGGGTTGGCGATGATCAGCGTCGCCTTGGGCACCGCCGCCATCATGCGCCTGCGGGCGCGGTCCCGCGCGACCGAACGGATCCTCGCCTTCACGATCGGATCGCCCTCGGCCTGCTTGTGCTCGTCCTTGACCTCCTGCTTGGTCATCATCAGGTCGCGGAGCCAGTGGAAGCGCTGCCAAAGCAGGTCGACGCCGGCGATCGCGGCCATCACCAGCGTGATCGTGACGAGCAGCTGGATGAGGATGTCGCGGATCACCAGGCCGAAGGATTCGGGGTCGGCGAGCATGCCCTCGAGCAGCGTCGTGTGGACACCCCGCATCGTGCCCACCAGGAACGCGATGGTGAACAGGAGCTTGGCTACGGATTTCAGGAACTCGGCGATGCCCTGGGCGCCGAACAGGCGCTTCCATCCGCCGGCGGGCGAGATGCGCGACAGCTTGGGCTGCACCCGGTCGAGAACGGCGCGCGGGCTGTTCTGCAGGATCGATCCGCCGATGCCGGCGACGATCATCAGGGTGATGAAGACGCCGAGCAGCTTGCCGATCTCGAGGAACACCGCCTCGTAGAGCGACGATGCGTTGACATCCGAGCTCAGCGACCATTCCTCGGGCCGCTCGAGGAAGGCGGCAAGGAAAGCGCCGAAACCCGTGATCTGGTCGTAGGCGAAGAAGATGGTGAACACCAGTATGGCGAGGAAGGAGAAGAACAGCGGCGCTTCCTTGGAGAAGGGCAACTGCCCCTTCTCCACCGTGTCGCGGATCTTCTTCTCCGACGCCGGTTCTGTCTTGCTGTCCTTGTCCGGAGCGTCGGCCATCTAGAGGGCGATCAGGCTCAGGCCGCGGCCTGCGTGGCGCCGGGAAGCGCGAACGCGCCTTCGTTCGCCATGCGGATGGCCCGGGCGGCGATCTCCCGGCGCGCCTTCGATATGTCGGACGCCGAGACCGTGTCGGAGCCCTGCCCGAGTTCGGACTCGATCATGCGGCGCGTGCGCGCGCCGATCGACGACAGCACCGCCTCGGCAAGGACGGGATCCGAGCCGCGCAAGGCTTTGGTGACGAGATCCGTGTCGACGCCGTCGAACAGCGCGACGCGCGCCTTCTGCGTGAGGTGGACGATGTCCTCGAAGGAGAACAGCTGACCGCGGAGGGCGTCGAGATCGCTCGCGCCGGCCACCGCAAGATCGTCGAGGATCTGGTCGAGTTCGGCCTTGTCCAGCTCATTGAGGAGCCCGACCACCTTGGCCTGCCCTCCCTTCGACGCCTTGCCCGAACTCGCCTTGAGGAAGATCGCCCGCAGCTGGTTCTCGATCATGCGCTGCGCGGTCGGCGTGACGGCGCCGAGCGACATCATCCGCTTGACGACCTCGCCGCGATACTCGCGCGTCAGATGCAGCAGGATCTTCGCACTGGCCGACGAGGCCAGATTCGAGACCACGTAGGCGGTGGTCTGCGGATGCTCGCCCGACAGCACGGTGGCGACCTCCTGCGGCTCCGCGGCTTCGATCGCCGGCCATGGCGGCGTCTCTTCAAGGACGATGGAGCTCTGTTCGCGCCCGAGAATGGCGTCCATCTGGTCTGTGGAAAGCGTCTCCGTGAGCAGGGTATCCATCGTGTCGGCCGAATCGAGAAGGCCCGCGCCCTCGGCGAACTCCTCCTCGAACTCGGCGACGATCTTCTCCAGTTCGCTCTGCGGGATGGTCTTGAGCCTGCGCGCGCCCTCGATGAGGGTCTTGAGTTCCTCCTGCTTGAAGAACTTGAGAAGCCGCCCGGCCGCGGGCTTGCCGATGGCGACGAGGATAGCCGCCGCCTTCTGCGCGCTGGTCAGTTCCATGCCGTCGATCATCGCTACCCCGCTTTCCGACCGGATGGACCCTTCACGCGGACTGCCCGCTGACGATTTCGGTGACGCGCACGCCGAAGCGGGACGGGTCGGATTCGAGGACCGTTATCTCGCCCCGTGCGATCTTCCGGCCGTTGACGATGACGTCGACCGGTTCTCCGATCCTCCGGTTGAGCGGGATCGTAGCGCCCTTCTGCAGCGACATGAGATCGGCGACCGGCACCTCGGCGCTGCCGAGCACGATCTGCACGTCGACAAGGATCCCCATGATGACGCTGGCGTTGGGCGCACCGTCGCCGAAGTCGGACATCGGCATGGACGACATCGACGGCGCGGCGGATCCGTTGAGGGCGCCGCGGAGTTCGTCGATCGCCTTGTCGAGCTCCTCCTGGTGCCCATCGAGGTCCATCGCTGGCATTGGCTCGTTCATCGTCCGTCTCCAATCCCGCTCACCGCCGGCGAGGAAGCCTCATCGTGCGAGCAGGCCGTCCATCATGTCCTGATTCTCGTCAACCGGATGCTTGATCCGCACGGAAAAGTTCTGACCGAGCTTGCCGAACTCGCAAATGAAGAGAGCCTTGTTGCGCGAGGCGAGCCTGGTCGTCGAGCGCGCGACTGCCGGCATTTCAAGGACCTGGCCGACCCGCAGCGTCGAAAGCGCCCCGAGGGACATCTGCTGCAGCGGAACGACCGCGTCGAGCGTCACCGTCGACCTGCGCACCTCCTCGCCGAGCCTCTCGGTCCATTCGCCGCCCTTCTGGAACTCGGCGGCGCCGTCCGCAGAACCGAGCGACTGCAGGAGCACGCGCTGGGGAAGGGTCATGACGACACGCCCCGTCGACTTCGGGGACCGGATCAGGAAGGGGATCCTGATGGCGGGTCCGTCGCGCAGGATGTGCTTGGCGATATCGGGCCCGGTGAACGCCCTCTGCACCGGCGGTCGAAGCTTCAGGCCAGCCGACGGGCCGTCCGCCGCGTGGGCGATCTCCTGGAAGACGATCGTCATCATGTCCAGCTCGATATCGGACAGCGGCCGGCCGATGGGCACAAGCGGGAACTCCGGATCTGCACCGAGGAAGGCGCCGACAAGCAGCGAAACGCAGTCGCTGTCCATATCGAGCAACAGCGCGTCGGGCGACGACTGCGAGGCCGCGACGGCGACGGCATGGCTCTCGGCGCTCTGCGACAACGCCTGCGCCATCCGCGCGATCTCGATGCGCTCCAGTTCGAACTCCAGAGGAAAAGAGAGGTGTTGGTTCAGCCGCTCGCCGAGTTCCGCCACCGTCCGCTTCGCCAGCTTGCGGCCTGCCTCGACGACCTTGTCGGGTTCGCCCGTGTCGCCGACGAGCCGCTCGAGGATGTAGGCTCTCGCATCCGCCGGACTGACTGCGCTCGCCATCGTCTCAGGCCGCCTTGCTCTCGGCGTGACCGGCGTTCAGCGTGCTCTGCTCCACGGCGTCGATCGACGGACGGTCATGTGATGAAATCGTCTTACGGCCGAACTCCAGCGCCACCTGCGGCAGCGAACCGTTCATGTAGGCGAGAAGGGTCTGCTTCACGATCACGTAGAGGCGGTTGCGCTTCTCGCGCACGGTCTTGACCTGCGAGGCGATCGGACTGACGACCGCATAGGCCATGAAGATGCCGAGGAACGTGCCGACCAGCGCCGCTCCGATCAGGCCGCCGAGGATCTCCGGGGACTGGTCGAGCGCGCCCATCGCCTTCACGACGCCGAGAACGGCGGCGCAGATGCCGAGCGCCGGGAAGCCGTCGCCCATCGCCACCAGCGCATGATAGGACTTCAGCTGGTCGGCGCGGATGGTGTGGATCTCCTCGTCCATCAGCGCCTCGATCTCGTGCGGCCGGGCATTGCCGATAATGATGATGCGGCAGTAGTCACAGATGAAGTGCGTCAGATCGTGGTTCTTGAGCACGGTCGGGAACGCCTGGAAGATCGACGATTCCTCGGGATTGTCGATGTGCGCTTCGACCTCGTTGCGCGACTTGGTGCGCAGTTCGCGCATGATGGCGTGCAGGATGCCGAGCGTCTCCAGGTATTCCTGCTCCTTCGGCACGGAGTACTTCAGGGCCTCGACGAAGCCCTTGCCGGCGTCCTTCACCGTCTTCATCGGGTTTGCAACGACGAAGATGCCGACGGCGGCGCCGCAGATGATCACCACTTCCCACGGCTGGATCAGCACCTCGATGTGGCCGCCCATGGCCATGAAACCACCGAGCACGCAACCGAGCGTGATGACCATGCCGATGATAATTCCCAAGGGGCACCTATGCGCAGTTCGCCAACGATGGGGACGGGTAGCAACCGTGCCTTGTGTGAGGCTTGAATCCGGCGACCCGACAGGTAGATCCGATCAGCTTCGCGCAAGGACAGTGGGATAGGACGCAACCTGGATAAAGCCGGGAGACCGTCCGCGTGATCAACACCTACACGAGCTACCGCCTGATCAGCGCCGACATGACCAAGTCGATCGAGCGCATCAAGAACCAGCCGCAGGTCGAGCGCGAGACCGAGTACTACCTGGAGAACATCACCAAGGTTAAGTCGATCGAGGATCTCATGGCCGACGAGCGATTGTTCCGCTACGCGATGAAGGCGCACGGCCTCGAGGACATGAGCTATGCCAAGGCCTTCATGGTCAAGGCGCTCGAGGGCGGCCTCGACGACGAGCACAGCTTCGCCAACAAGCTGACCGACAAACGCTATGCCGACTTCGTCGAGACCTTCAACTTCGTACGCCACGGCGAAGCGACCACCGTGTTCACCCGCGCGCAGCAGGGCACGGTCGACAAGTACCTGCGCCAGACGCTGGAGGAGGATGCCGGCTCGTCGAACGAAGGCGTGCGGCTCGCACTCAACTTCGCGCGCAATGCCGCCGAGATCGAAACCGCCTTCGACATCCTGGCGAACACGGCCTATTCCAAGGTGGTCCGCACCGTCCTCGGACTGCCCGATTCGTTCGCGACCGCCGACATCGACAAGCAGGCGGCGATGATCGAGAAGCGCATCAACCTGGAGGACTTCCAGGACCCCGAACTGCTCGACAAGTTCCTGTCCCGCTTCACCTCCATGTGGGAACTGGAGAATCCGACCTCCACGGAGAGCACCTCGATAGCCGCCCTGTTCAGCCAGCCTGTCGAGTACGGGATCTCGTCGGACGTGATGCTGACGCTCCAGAGCCTGAAGCTGGGAGGGAACTGAGCGTGGAAAACGGTCTTTCCGTCGCCCTTTCCGCCCAGGTGGCGCTTGAGAACCGGCTCAACACGATCGCCGACAACGTCGCCAACGCCAACACCGTCGGCTTCCGTGCGACGAACGTGAAGTTCGAGGACCTGGTGTTCGGCGTCGGAGACAAGTCGATGGACTACGTCTCTCCCGGCGATACCTATCTGTCGCAGGCCACGGGTCCGATGCGCGAGACGGGCAACCCCTTCGATTTCGCCGTGCAGGGCGACGCCTGGTTCGCCATCCAGACGCCCGCCGGCACGGTGATGACGCGCGACGGGCGCTTCGTCATGCGCGACACCGGCGACCTGGTGACGCTCGAGGGCCACGCCGTCCTCGACGCCGGCGGGGCGGCGATCCAGCTCGACCCGCGCGCAGGCGCGCCGACGGCCGGCGCCGACGGCTCGCTGCGCCAGGGCGGCCAACTCCTTGGCGCGATCGGGCTGTTCCAGTTCGATCCGGGCCCGAACTTCACCCGCTACGGCAATTCCGGCGTCATTCCGGACCAGCCGCCGCAGCCGCTCGTCGACCGCGGCGACGTCGGCGTCGTCCAGGGCTTCGTCGAGGACTCCAACGTCAATCCGGTCAAGGAGATGACGCGGCTGATCATGGTCCAGCGCGCCTTCGAGAACGCCGCGGCAATGGTACGGGCTAGCGAATCCACCTACACGGAAGCCATCAAGACGCTCGGTTCGAAATAGGCCCCCGGTAGAAGATGAGCGCCGCCCTGGCCAAGAAGCAGATGGACGCGCCGGCAGCCGCACCGGAGCTCCGCGCCGACGACCCGCTCGCCGCGCTCGAGCGCGCCTTCCGCGGCTTTTCCGACAAGGGACCCTCCCTGCTGAAGCGCGGCGGACGCGTCAGCGAGGTCTCGGCCACCCACTACAAGGTGCTCGGCCTGTCCAGCAGCGTCCGCCTCGGCGACATCGTCTACAGCCCGTCGCATCCTTCCGAGGGGTCCGGCGAAGTCGTCCAGATCACGCTCGACGCCGTGGTCGTCGCTCCCTACGGGCGATCCACCGAAATGCGCGTCGGCGACGCCGTCTTCACCAACGGTCCGCTCACGTTGTCGCCCGGCGCCTCATGGCGGGGGCGCGCCGTCGACGCTCTCGGCCGGCCGATCGACGGCGGGCCGTCGCTCGTCCCCGATGCGATTCCCGCCGGAACGATCGAAGGCGTGCCCGGCGCCCTGTCGCGGCAGCGCGTCGACCAGCCGTTCCTCACCGGAGTGCGCGTCATCGACATCTTCACGCCGCTGTGCTTCGGCCAGCGCATGGGCGTCTTCGCCGGATCGGGCGTCGGCAAGTCGACGCTGCTCGCCATGCTGGCGGCGGCCTCCGCATTCGACACCGTCGTCGTCGCGCTCGTCGGCGAACGCGGCCGCGAGGTGCGCGAGTTCCTCGAGGACACGATCGGCGCGGAAAGCATGGCCAAGACCATCGCGGTCGTGGCGACCAGCGACGAGAGCGCGATGATGCGGCGCCGGGCGCCGGACACGGCCATGCGCGTGGCCGAGCATTTCCGCGACCGCGGCGACCGCGTGCTGCTGCTGCTCGATTCGATCACCCGCTTCGCCCACGCCCTGCGCGAGGTGGCGATCGGCACGGGCGAACCGCCGGTGGCGCGCGGTTATCCGTCGTCGGTCTTCACCGACCTGCCGAAGCTCCTGGAGCGGGCTGGACCCGGCAGGGCGGGCACGGGATCGATCACGGCGATCCTGTCGGTCCTCGTCGACGGCGACGACCACAACGATCCCGTGGCGGATTCTGTGCGCGGCATCCTCGACGGGCACATCGTGCTGGAACGCGCGATCGCCGAACAGGGGCGTTACCCCTCGGTGAACCCGCTGTCGTCGATATCGCGGCTCGCGCCGAAGGCGTGGAGCGACGACCAGAAGACGGTCGTCTCGAAGCTGCGCGCCATGATCGCCCGGTTCGAGGACACCCGCGATATCCGCCTCATCGGCGCCTACCAGCCCGGCAACGATCCCGAGATCGACATCGCCGTGGCGCAGGTGCCGGTCATCTACGAGGCGCTGAACCAGTCGCCCAAGGACGGCCCGTCGGCCGACGCCTTCGGCGATCTTGCCCGGTATCTGAAGAAGCAGGATAAACCGAATGTGGCGAAGGCCGGCTAAGGACAAGGGCGCCGCCGAAACGGAAAGGCCGCTCGCGGGTTCGGCGAAGCCGCCGGCGCCGCGGCGCATCGCGCCGGCCAAGCGCGGCCGCGTCACCGAGGACATCCTGCTCGGCCTGTTCGGCGTCGCACTCGGCCTCGGCAGCGCGTTCTTCCCCTGGTACGTGTTCTTCAACCAGGAGAAGTTCGGTATCCGCGCCGTCAAGCTCGACGGCGAGGTCCAGTCGGTGGGCGGCCTTTCGTCGAGCACGCCGCAACTGACCAGGATCGCCGACCCGGCGGAGATAAAGGAGATCACAAGCCTCGAGCTCGACCGGCTGCCGACCGGCACGACGCCGCAGGACGAGCGGGACGAGCAGGCGACCGGCAGCGTCCCGGCGATCGTCGAGCAACCCTACCCCCACCACGAGGCCAATTTCCGCGTCGTCCACATCGAGAACGGCCGCGCCATGATCGAGGACGAATCCGGGCTGTGGATCGTCCAGCGCGGCTCGACTTTGCCCGACATGACCAAGGTGACTTCGATCGAGCAGCGCGACGGCGGCTGGGTCGTCGTCACCAGCGGCAAGCGCGTGCTGACCCTCACCCCCTGATCCGCAGCCGCTTTCGCGCAAGGCCCGCGCAAGACTGCCCACCTACTGTTCCATGCGAGTTCACGGAAACCCGCAATGGAACCTGTCCAGCTCTTCGATCTCGCTTCGCAGCAGGCGCGCTGGCTTTCCGTGCGCCAGGCGGTGATTGCCGGCAACGTCGCGAACGCCAACACGGCCGGCTTCCGGCCGATGGACGTCGAGGATTTCGCCACGGTGCTGAGCAAGACGACGCCGTCGATGGCCGCGACCGACGCCCGGCACCTCGGCGGCGAGAACTTCGGTTCGGCGGTCGGCTTCAGCGAACAGGACGGCGACGTTCCGGTGCGCCCGTCCGGCAACTCCGTCCGGCTCGAGGACGAACTCGTCAAGGCGGGCGAGATCAGGCGCGGCTTCGAGCTCAACACAGCCATCGTCAAGGCATTCCACCGCATGATCCTGATGGCCGCGAGAACCTAGCAATGGATCCCATCGCCACCGCCCTGAAGGTCGCCGCTTCCGGTCTGCACGCCCAGTCGGAGCGGCTGCGCATCATCTCGGAAAACCTCGCCAACGCGCAATCGACCGGCAACACGCCCGGCTCGGATCCCTACCAGCGCAAGACGATCGCGTTCGCCGCGGAAGTCGACCGGCTGAACGGCGGCGAATTCGTCCGCATTGCCGACATCGCGCGCGACGATACGGCCTTCCCTGTCGAGTTCGATCCCGGCCACGAGGCCGCGGACGACGCCGGCTACGTGAAGCTGCCGAACGTCAACTCCCTGGTCGAGATGGCGGACATGAGCGAGGCGAACCGCGCCTACGAAGCCAACCTTCAGGTCATCAAGCAGGCCCGCGACCTGATCTCGATGACGATCGATCTCATGAGGAGCCAAGGCTGATGAACCCGATAAGCATCATCGGCGGGATCGCGCAGAGCGGCGCCTTGTCGTCGATCGCCGAGGCGATCTCCGGCAATGCGACGGCAGCGGCGCCTGTCGGCGGAGCGAACTTCCTCGACGCGCTGGGCGACGTGGCCGGCAAGGTCGTCGATACGCTGAAACGCTCCGAGTCGCTTTCGCTCGATGCGCTCGCCGGCGGCAACGTCCAGGCGCGCGACGTCGCCGACGCGGTGATGAGCGCCGAGCAGTCGCTGCAGGCGGCGATCGCGATCCGCGACAAGATCGTTTCCGCCTATCTCGAAGTCAGCCGAATGGCGATCTGAGGAACAAGACGATGAGAGCTCTCGCCATCGCCGCCACCGGCATGAACGCCCAGCAGCTGAACCTGGAGGTCATCGCCAACAACATCGCCAACATCAACACGACCGGCTTCAAGAGGGCGCGCGCCGAGTTCACCGACCTGCTCTACCAGGCCGAGCGGCTGGAAGGCGTCCCCAACCGGGCGAACCAGAGCGTCATCCCCGAAGGCGCGCATGTCGGCCTCGGCGTGAAGACCGCCGCGATCCGCAACATCCACATCCAGGGATCGCTGATCAGCACCGACAACAAATTCGACCTGGCGATCGTCGGCAACGGCTGGTTCCAGATCGAGGGCGCCGACAGCCAGATCCGCTACACCCGCGCCGGCTCGTTCAACACCAACGCGGAAGGCCAGCTCGTCACCGCCGACGGCTTCACCGTGTCGCCGGCGATCACCATCCCGGAGAACACGGTCGAGGTGATCGTCAACAAGACAGGGCAGGTGTTCGCGCGCATCGACGGCCAGAATGCGCTGCAGAACCTCGGCCAGCTCACCCTCGCCACCTTCGCCAACGAAGCCGGCCTGACCCCGCTCGGCGACAATTTGTTCCAGGAATCGCCCGCTTCCGGCACCGCCGTCGTCGGCGTCCCGGGCGATCCGGGCTTCGGTACGATCGAACAGGGTTATCTGGAGAACTCGAACGTCGATCCGGTGAAGGAAATCACCGAACTCATCTCGGCGCAGCGCGCCTACGAGATGAATTCCAAGGTCATCCAGGCGGCCGACGAAATGGCCGCGGTGGTGTCGAAGAACATACGGTAGCCAGAATGCGCCGCGTCTCCAGGTCCAGGCTTCGTCTGCTGGCGGCAGCCGCGATCGCCCTCGCCTGCGCGGGGGCGCCGGCGCTTGCCGACGAGTTCGCGGTGGTCACCAACCGGGTCGTCTATCCGGGCGAGGTCATCACCATGACCATGGTCGAGGAAGTGCCGCTGGTGCGCGGAAACCGCAATCTCGGGCCGATCTACCAGCAGGCGGGCCTGATCGACGGAAAGGTCGCGCGGCGGACCATCCTGCCGGGACGCATCATTCCGGAAAACGCCGTCCGACCGGCCTATCTCGTCCAGGTCGGCCAGCCCGTGCAGGTCATCTACAACGACGGCGGCCTGGTCATCAACGCGACGGCCGTCCCGCTCGAAGCGGGCGCCGCCGGCGACGTGATCACGCTTCGCAACATGGACAGCGGCCGCACCTTCTCCGGCACCGTGATGAGCGACGGCACCGTCAGAGTCAGCGCCTCATGATCCGCGCCACGATCCTCGCGCTCGCCGCCCTCGCCGCGCTGCAGCCGGCCGCCTGGGCGGACGGGCTCAGCAAGAAGGCCAAGGGCGAACTCGCCGCCCGTGGCGGCGGCTACGTCGACGCCGAATACGATCCCGAAACGGTCGCCCGCCTGTTCGAGGAATCGGGCGGTCCGAGCAACCTGCCTCCCGGCCGGACGGCTTCGCGCATCAAGGACATCGCCATGGTCCAGAGCGCCCGCGACAACCAGCTGATCGGCTACGGCCTCGTCATCGGCCTGCAGGGCACCGGCGACGGGCTGCGCAACGCGCCGTTCACGGAACAGTCGATCCGCGCGATGCTGCAGAACCTCGGAATCGCCACGGAAGGCGGCCAGGCGCGCGCCAAGAACGTCGCCGCGGTCATCGTCACGGCGAACCTCCCGGCCTTCGTCCAGTCGGGGTCGCGCATCGACGTCACCGTCTCCTCGCTCGGCGACGCGACGTCGCTCGCCGGCGGCACGCTGGTGATGACGCCGCTGCGTGCACCGGACGGCGAGATCTACGCCGTGGCGCAGGGGCCGATGTTCGTGTCGGGATTCTCCGCGCAGGGCGAGGCCGAGAGCCTGACCCAGGGCGTGCCGACGGCGGGACGGGTGCCGAACGGCGCGATCGTCGAACGCGAGATCCCCGCCAAGCTGAAGGATTCGCAGTTCGTCACGCTGCAGCTGCGCAACGCCGACTTCACCACCGCGGTTAAGGTCACCGACGTCATCAACGGCTATGCCGCCAATCGCTTCGGTAAGCGCGTCGCCGCCGAGCAGGACGCTCGCACGATCACCATCCGCAAGCCCGACGGGATATCGGCGGCGCGCTTCATCGCCGAACTCGAGAACCTGATCGTCGAGACCGACATGCCGGCGAAGGTTGTCGTGGACGAGAAGACCGGGACCATCGTCATCGGCCAGGACGTCAAGATTTCGCGCGTCGCCGTGAGCTACGGCAAACTGACTGTGCGCATTTCGGAGATGCCCGAGGTGTCCCAGCCCGCGCCCTTCTCCAAGGGCGAGACCGAGGAAGTGCCCTTCACCGTCATCGAGGCCAACCAGGAAGGGACAAACGTGGTCCTCGTCGAAGGTCCGAACCTGGAAACACTGGTCAACGGCCTCAACCGCATCGGTGTGAAGCCCGACGGCATCATCGCGATCCTCCAGGGGATCAAGTCGGCCGGGGCACTCCAGGCCGAACTCGTACTCCAGTAGGCATGACATGAGCGAACGCCCTCAGCAGAAGTACTTCCAGAAGATACGCAGCCTCGCCATGGCGACGGCGCTCGTGCTCGGCGGTGCGGCACTGAACAGCACCGACGCGCTTTCAGAGGTGGCCAACACAGGCGCGCAGATCTCGGACGAGATCCGCCAGTTCTGCTCGAACATCGCCGATGCGGCGAAGGACCGCCGCTACGCGCTTCAGGTCATGGAACTCGAGAAGCTGAAGAAGGAAATCGACGCGCGCGTCGCGAAGCTCGAAGCCAAGCGCACCGAATACGAGGAATGGCTGAAGCGCCGCGAGGATTTCATGGCCAAGGCCGAGGCCAGCGTGGTCGACATCTATTCGAAGATGAAGGCCGACGCGGCCGCCGAACGCCTTTCGGAGGTCGAGCCCATGCTGGCCGCCAGCATCCTGATGAAGCTAAACACGCGGCAGGCCGGCGTCATCCTCAACGAGATGAACAGCAAGTCGGCGGCCAAGCTCACCGGGATCATGGCTGCCGCCGCCAACACGCAGGATCCGTCATGAAGAGAGCCGCCCTCGCCCTCGTCGCCGCGGCGACGCTCGCCGGCTGCAGCAACTCGATCACCGAGATCGGCGTCGAGCCTGCCATGTCGCCGGTCGGCAGCGGACTCGCGCCGACTCTCGCGGCGACGACGGCGACCGCGACCTACCCGGAAATGCCGCCGCAGCCGGTCAAGCGCTTCTCCCTGTGGGACGACCGCCAGAGCAATCTCTTCACCGACGCGCGCGCGCTCAGGCAGGGCGACATCCTGACCGTCAAGATCTCCGTCGACGACGAGGCGCAGTTCAGCAACAAGTCGGACCGCAAGCGCACCCAAGGCCGCGGGATCGGCCTGGGCGCCAGTGCCAACGTCGAGGGTTTCAGCTGGGAAGGAAGCGGCGACCTCGACTATTCGTCGTCGTCGACCTACGCCGGCGACGGAGCCACCGCGCGCTCGGAGAAACTCGATCTAAGGGTCGCGGCCGTCGTCACGGACATCCTGCCCAACGGCAACCTGATCATCCGCGGCTCGCAGGAGGTCCGCGTCAACGCCGAGATGCGCGTGCTGCAGATCGCCGGCATCGTCCGGCCGCAGGACATCGGGGCCTCGAACACCATCTCCTACGAGCGGATCGCCGAGGCGCGCATCTCCTATGGCGGCCGCGGACGCATCACCGACGTCCAGCAGCCGACCTGGGGCCAGCAGATCGTCGACGTGATATCGCCACTCTAGGGAAAGACGGAGCAGGCAAGGTGACAGTCGTAGCCGAGCAGGAACCGAAACGCGGCCCATCGCTGGTCGTGCAGATCGCGGTGCTGCTGGTGCTCACGGCGGTCGCGGCCGGCATCGGATGGTTCTCCGGCGGCTTCCTCGGCCGGTCACAGCAGCCCACCCAGACGCCGGAGGCAGAGGCGAGCCACGTGCCCGCGGCCGATACCGCGGCCGTGGCAGGTCACGGCCAGGCCGGCGACGCGGGCGCCGCCACGGCGAGTTCAAGCCGCATCGTCGACCTCACGCCGATCACCACGAACCTTGCCGTGCCGGATACGATCTGGATCAGGCTCGAACTGTCGCTCGTGTTCGACAAGGAGCCGGAAGATCCGGAACTCGCCTCGATGATCCAGCAGGACATCATGGCCTACATCCGCACGGTGAAACTGATCCAGGTGCAAGGCGCCAGCGGCTACCAGCATCTCAAATCCGATATCCTCGAGCGAGCCAAGATCCGCAGCCAGGGCCTCGTCAAGGACGTCCTCTTCCGGACGATGATCTTCGAATGAGGCGGCCGGCGACAGTCGTCCTTTTCCTGCTGTCGATGCTGGAGCCGTCGGCCGCCCAGCAGATCGACCTCGGTGCGATCGCCGGCCAGGCCAGCGGCACCACCATCGGCTACATCATCCAGATGTTCGGGCTGCTGACGGTGCTTTCCCTGGCGCCGAGCCTGCTGATCATGGTGACGAGCTTCACGCGCTTCATCATCGCCTTCTCCATCCTGCGCGCGGGCATCGGCCTGCAGACGACGCCGGCCAACTTCATCCTGATCAGCCTCGCTTTGTTCATGACCTTCTACGTCATGTCCCCGGCCTTCGATCAGGCGTGGGCCAACGGCGTGCGTCCGCTGATGGACAACCAGATCACGGAGGAACAGGCGGTGCAGCGGATCGCCGATCCGTTCCGCGCCTTCATGCTGGACAACGTCAGAGAGAAGGACTTCAACCTGTTCGCTGACCTCGCCCGCGAACGCGGCCAGAACGTCGTCGAGGGGGATGCGGTCGACCTGCGCATCCTCATCCCCGCCTTCATGATCTCCGAGATCAGGCGCGGCTTCGAGATCGGCTTCCTGATCGTGCTGCCGTTCCTGGTAATCGACCTCGTGGTCGCGACGGTCACCATGTCGATGGGCATGATGATGCTCCCGCCGACCGTGATCTCGCTGCCCTTCAAGATCCTGTTCTTCGTGCTCATCGACGGCTGGAACCTGCTCGTCGGAAGCCTCGTGAGATCGTTCACCTAGGAACGGTGCCGTCCTTATCGATTTGGTAGGTTTTTTCCGCCATAACAGCGGGGGAAGCAGGACGGGTTGATTGTGTGATCAACAGGCATGACGCCGAGCCGCCCTACCGGTGAAGTCCGGTATGTCCCTTGTGTTGAGTAAGTGTAGGGGCAGTATCGATGTCCAGTATCATGACTAACGTGTCGGCAATGACGGCACTGAAGAGCCTCCAGTCGACGAACAAGTCCCTGGAATCCACCCAAGCCCGCATTTCGACCGGTTACCGCGTCGCCGAAGCAAGCGACAACGCGGCCTATTGGTCGATCGCGACCACCATGCGTTCCGACAACAAGGCGCTGTCGACGGTCCAGGATGCCCTCGGCCTCGGCGCTGCCAAGCTCGACACGGCCTATACGGCGACGAACTCCGCCATCGAGGTCGTCGACGAGATCAAGGCCAAGCTGGTCGCCGCCAAGGAACCGGGCGTCGACAAGTCGAAGATCCAGTCGGAAATCACCCAGCTCCAGGAACAGCTCGTCGGCATCGCCGGCTCGGCCTCGTTCTCTGGCGAAAACTGGCTGTCGGTCGACTCCTCGGACGCGGCCTACTCCGCGACCAAGAGCCTCGTCGCATCGTTCAACCGCGCCTCTGATGGTACGGTCTCGGTATCGACCATCGACATCGACATCTCCAACACCGAGCTGTTCGACGCCGCCGACCAGTCGGGCATCCTCGACACCGAGTTCACCACGACCGGTGCCGGCGCCGTGACGGTCTCGGTCTCGAACCTCGACATCACCGCCACCGGCATCGACGACACCGACCTCGACGAGATGATCTCGGCCGTGGACACGGCGCTCGCCGACATGACCACCTCGGCTTCGGATCTCGGCGCCGCGAAGAAGCGCGTCGACATGCAGAAGGACTTCGTCTCGGGCCTGATGGACGCCATCGACCGCGGCGTGGGCACGCTCGTCGATGCCGACATGAACGAGGAATCGACCCGCCTCCAGGCGCTGCAGGTCCAGCAGCAGCTCGGCATCCAGGCTCTGTCGATCGCCAACAGCAACTCGCAGCAGATCCTGTCGCTCTTCCGGTAAGGCTCCAGGGCGTCCTGCCCCGCCCACCTACAGCGACACATCCAATAGGGCCGCGCTCCACCGAGCGCGGCCCGATTTCATTTTCGCACAAGCTTCAAATCCTAGTCTCCCGGAACCGATAGTCGGGAGCCGTGTTCCTTGCCTGAACAACTTCAGCAGATCGTCGCCAATCTCCGCGGGCTTGGTGCGAAACGACTCGCCATCGCCGGGTCGATCATAGGTCTCGTCCTGCTGATCGTCGGCGCCGGCTCCTACCTCATCAACAAGCCCGCCTACGAGACGCTCTATGTCGGGCTGGAACGTTCCGACGTGAACCAGATCGGCATGGTGCTGAGCGAGTCCGGGATCTCGTTCGATGTCGGCGCCGACGGATCGTCGGTTCTCGTGCCGGCCGGCAGGACCGCCCAGGCGCGCATGCTGCTTGCCGAGAAGGGTCTGCCGTCGAGCACGAACGCCGGCTACGAACTCTTCGACAATGTCGGCTCGCTCGGCCTGACGTCGTTCATGCAGGAGGTTACCCGGGTGCGCGCCCTCGAGGGCGAGATCGCGAGGACCATCCAGTCGATCGCCGGGATCAAGGCGGCGCGCGTCCACATCGTCGTTTCCGAGCGCGCCAACTTCCGCCGCGACGAGCAGCAGCCATCGGCATCTGTGGTGATCCGTGCGGCGGGCATCGACGCCACGACCACGGCGATGTCGATCCGCCACCTCGTCGCAGCGGCCGTGCCGGGCCTGTCGGCGGACAAGGTGACGGTGCTCGATTCCAACGGATCGCTGCTCGCCGTCGGCGACGATCCGTCGAACAGCTCGCTCACCCGCTCGATGGGCGTCGAGCGTACGATCGAAAGCCAGATCGAAGACAACATCTACCGCGCGCTAATGCCCTACCTCGGTAACGGCAATCTCCGCGCAAGCGTCCGCGCCGACGTCAACACCGATACGCGCCAGATCGAGGAGACGATCTTCGATCCCGAGTCGCGCGTCGAGCGGTCGATCCAGGTCGTGCGCGCCAACGACACCTCCAACAAGAGCGCGCAGAACACGCCGACCTCCGTGCAGCAGGACCTTCCGAATGGGAACGCGCCGTCGCCGGACTCGCCGCAGTCCTCCCAGCAGAGCGAGAGGAAGGAAGAGACCACCAACTACGAGATGAACAGCAAGCGGATCGCCACGATCAGCAACGGCTACACGGTCTCCAAGCTGTCGATCGCGGTGGTCGTGAACCAGCAGCGGCTGGCCGGGCTCATCGGCAAAGACGCGACCCAGGAACAGATCGCGGCGCGCGTCGCCGAAATCGAGAAGATCGCCTCGACGGCCGCGGGATACGACCAGGCGCGCGGCGACACCATCACGGTGACGTCGGTCGAATTCGTCGACGGGCTCGACGGCAAACCGATCGAGGCCGCCGGCTTCCTCGACGGGCTCGGCACGCAGGCCGGCACCATGATCAACGCCGGCGCCTTCATCCTCGTCGCCTTCCTGATGGCCTGGTTCGGTCTGCGGCCGCTCGCCGCTGCGCTCGGAAAGTCCGGCGGCGGGGCCGAGAGCGAGTCCTTCGAGCAGGCCAACGCGCTGCCGAACTTCGCCAACGACTTCCAGTTCCCGACGCTGCCGACGGTCAGCGATCTCGGCGGCGCGCTCGGCAACGGACTGCCCGGCATCCTCGGCAATTCATCGGAGGATACCGACGCCATCGAGCAGCTTCGCCAGAAGATCCGCCGCGGACCGCAGGAGCGCCTCGCGCAGATGGTCGACCTCAACGAGGAGCGCACCGCCATGATCCTGCGTAAATGGACGAATCCGGAGGCGGCCTGATGTCCCAGCCCGCGCTGGCGGACTACCTGGAGGATTTCGGCTCCCTCGGCGCGCCCGCGCCGCAGGTCGTGCCCTTCGCCTTTCCCGAAGCCGGGCCCGCCGACGCCTTTCCGGCGATCGAACTGCCGATGCCGATGCCGGCGGCGGACGACATCGAGGAGCGGATCCACGAAGCCGTGGAGCGCGCCGAGACCGATCTGACCGAACGGCTGACCGCGCAGTATGAGGCGATGCTGGAGGCCGAGCGCGAACGCCATGCCGGCGAGATGGAGGCGCTCGGGCGTGAGGCCGGGGAGACGCTCGCGGCGCGGATCGCGGCCGAGTTCGCTGCCGCACAGGAGACCGTGACGGGGCTTGTCACCAACGCCGTC
>CAYJMY010000015.1:0-37589 GCA_964371125.1 uncultured Mesorhizobium sp.
TGCGCGAGATACCCCCCACCCGACGCTGCGCGTCGACCTCCCCGCAAGGGGGAGGCGGGGCGCCGCGTCCTCCCCTACGCCGCCTTCTGCTCCTCGCGCAGGCGCGTCTTCAGCACCTTGCCCTGCGGGCTGGTCGGCAGGCTGTCGCGGAACTCGATCCTGCGCGGCACCTTGAAGTTGGCGATGCTTTCGCGCGCCCAGGCGATCAGCTCGGCCTCGGTAGCCGTCTTGCCTGGCCTGAGCACGATGAAGGCCTTGCCGACCTCGCCCAGCCGCTCGTCCGGCACGCCGATCACGGCGATCTGGCCGATGGCAGGATGCGCGCTCATCAGCCGCTCGATCTCGGCCGGATAGCAGTTGAAGCCGCCGGAGATGTACATGTCCTTCAGCCGGTCCTCGATGCGCAGGTCGCCGTCGGCGTCGAACCAGCCGATGTCGCCGGAATGCAGCCAGCCGTCCCTGTCGATGGTCTTGGCGGTGGCCTCGGGGTCGTTGAAGTAGCCCTTCATGACGATGTAGCCGCGCAGCACCACCTCGCCGCGCTCGCCGTCGGCAAGCAGGCGGCCGTCCTCGCCCATGATGCGCACCTCGGTGCCGGGGAACGGCTTGCCGGCGGTGTTGGCGATCTGCTCGTCCGTGTCGTCGGCCGAGCACATGGTGCCGTAGCCGCCGCATTCGGTGAGCCCGTAGCCGTTGACCACGCCGGCGAAGCCGAGGTCCTCGCGCATGCGGCGGATGAGCGTCGCCGGCACGACGGCGCCGCCGGTGATGCCGAGGCGCAGGCTGGAGCGGTCGAATTCGGCCAGCCGCGGGTGCTGCAGCATGCCGTGGAAGATGGCGGGGGGGCCGGGGATGACGGAGATCCGCTCGCGCTCGACGCGCTTCAGGATCTCCCCGGCGTCGTAGGTCAGATGCGGGATCAGCACCGCCCCGCGCATCATCGAGACGATGGCGCCGGAGCGGTAGCCGAAGGCGTGGAAGAAGGGCGGGACGACCAGCACGCGGTCGCCGCGGCGGATGCCGACGCGCGTCGCCCAGGCGTCGATGGCCATCAGGCACTGGCGGTGGCCGTACATGACGCCTTTCGGATAGCCCGTCGTGCCCGAGGTGAACAGCATGTCGCACAGATCGTCGGGGCCGACTTCGGCCTCGCGCGCCGCCTGTTCGGCGTCGCTCACGCTCTCGCCGCGGGCGATGAAGTCGTCCCAGGAGAGTTCGCCGCGGCGCGGCTCGTCGAGCACGACGACCGTGTGCAGCAACGCGCGCGCGGCGTCGCCGAGCTGGTCGGGATAATACTGGCCGAGGAACTCGCCGCAGCAGACCAGCATGGTCGCGCCGCTGCGCCGCATCAGCTCCTCGACCTCGCGGCCCTTGAAGCGCGTCGAGGTGGGGATGAGCACGGCGCCGGCTGAGACCAGGCCGAGGGCGGCGACGAACCAGCGCCAGCTGTTCGGCGCCCAGATCATGACGCGGTCGCCCTTCCTGACGCCGCGGGCGATCATCGCCTTCGCCGCGCGCCGCCGCTCGCGGTCGAGCTCGGCGAAGGTGAGCCGCATCGCCCCGTCCTCGACGGCGGTCGCGTCGCCATAGGTCTGGGCGGCGCGGGCCGAAAGCGCCGGGATTGTGCTGAATTGCCAGCCGGAATCATGGATGTTCTTCATGTCGACCCGTGCGGATGCGTTTGCCGCGGAACCTCCGCTACAATAGCCGCGAAGCTAGCGGCCGTCATATGGGCGGCATCGTCCGAAAAGACGAATGCGCGAAGGATGGTCCGCGATAACCGGAAACCGGCGAGGAAAGGGACAATATGGCGGACGCAAACTCGTTGAGCCTGTCGCTCGAGGGCCAGGTGGCGCTGGTCACCGGCGGCACCAAGGGCATCGGCCGGGCCATCGCCGAGCGCCTGCTCGAGGCGGGTGCCGCGGTCGTCGTCTGCGCCCGCACCGAGCCGGACAGCCTGCCGTCGGCCGGCGGGCGCGGCGCGGAATTCCTCGCCTGCGACGTGCGTAGGGCCGACCAGTGCAAGGCGCTGGTCGAGGCGGTCGCCGCCCGCCACGGCCGGCTCGACCTTCTCGTCAACAATGCCGGCGGCTCGCCGCAGGCCGACGCCGCCACCGCCTCGCCGCGCTTCTCCGAGGCGATCGTGGCGCTCAATCTTCTGGCGCCGATCCATCTGTCGCAGGCCGCCCATGCGGTGATGGCGGCGCAGGAGGGCGGCGGCTCGATCGTCAACATCGCCAGCGTCGCCGCGCGCCGCCCCTCGCCATGGACCGCCGTCTACGGCGCCGCCAAGGCCGGCTTGGTCAGCCTGACCACCAGCCTGGCCCAGGAATGGGGTCCCGCGGTGCGGGTCAACGCCGTCATCGTCGGCCTCGTCGAGACCGAGAACGCCGAGTATTCCTACGGATCCGTCGAGGCGCAGCGCGAGATCGCCTCGGCGACGCCGATGCGCCGTATGGGCCGCGGCCGGGACGTCGCCGACGCCGTGCTGTTCCTCGCCAGTCCGCTCGCCGGCTTCGTTTCGGGTGCGGCGCTCGAGGTCCACGGCGGCGGCGAGCAGCCGCATTTCCTCGACATCGTCCGGCGCAACGCGCCGAAGCCGGACGCTTCCGAATGAAAACTTTCCCGGCGCGCACCGTCGCCTCCGGCTTCGCCTATCCGGAAGGGCCGCGCTGGCACGAGGGCAGCCTGTGGTTCGCCGACCAGCACGCCGGCATGGTGCATCGCCTGTCGGCCGCGGGTGAGCGGCTCGAGAGTTTCCCCGTCGAGGGCAGCCCGTCAGGCATGGGCTGGCTGCCGGGCGGCGACCTCCTCGTCGTCTCGATGGACGGCCGCCGCATCCTGCGCCGGTCCGGCGGCGTCCTTCGCCTGCACGCCGACCTTGGCGCCTTCCACGTGGCGCAGTCGAACGACATGGTCGTCGATGCGTCGGGCCGCGCCTATGTCGGCAACATCGGCTTCGACTTCGACCGCGGCGAGGCGCCCCGACCGACCATGCTCGTCGCCGTCGAGCCCGACGGCAGCGTGCGCCCGGTAGCCGACGACCTGCTCTGCCCGAACGGCACGGTGCTTTCGCCGGACGGGCGTATGCTGATCGTCGCCGAATCGCTCGCCTCCCGCCTCACCGCCTTCGACGTCGCAGCCGACGGCAGCGTCTCCGCGCGGCGCGTCTTCGCCGAGATCCCCGGCCACATCCCCGACGGCATCTGCCTCGACGCCGAGGGCCAGGTCTGGGTCGCCTCGCCCTTCACCAACTCTGTCGTGCGCGTCCGCGAAGGCGGCGAGATCACTGCCCGTGTCGACATCGCCGGCGTCGGCGCCTTCGCCTGCATGCTCGGCGGCGAAGACCGGCCCGACCTCTATGTCTGCTGCGCCGCCTCGCACCGCCGCGACGAGACCCCTTCGCTCCGCTCCGGCCGCATCGACGTCGCGCGCGTCGACGTGCCCGGCGCCGGCCGGCCCTGAGTCCGCCTACCCTATCCGGACGATGCCGCGCCCGCCCCTGCGGCCCAGACTTTCGCGACGCAAAAAGGGGGAGGTCGCGGCTTGAAGATCCTGATCGTCGGCGGCACCGGCATGATCGGCGGCCATGCGGCCGCCTACCTGCAGGCGCAGGGCAACGCGGTGACGCTTGCCGCGCGCAAGCCGGCCACCGCGGGCACGCCGATGGCGTCGATGCCGGTGCTCATTGGCGACTATTCGCGCGGCACATTTACCGAGCGCGATCTCGAGCCGTTCGACGCGATCGTCTTCGCCGCCGGCCAGGACATCCGCCATATCCCGAAGGGTGCCGACGAGGCCGAGTTCTGGCGCGTCATGCAGATCGAGGGCGTGCCGAACTTCGCCGCGCTGGCCAAGCGCGCCGGCGTCGGCCGCTTCGTCCAGCTCGGCTCCTACTACCACCAGGTCATGCCGCACCTGGTCGGGACCAACGCTTATGTCCGCGCCCGTGCGCTCGCCGACGAAGGGGCGCGGGCCCACGCCTCGGCCGGCTTCAACGTCTCGACGCTGAACCCGCCGTCGATCGTCGGCGCCATTCCCGGCATTCCGGCACGCCGCTACGAGACGCTGACCGCCTGGGCGCGTGGCGAGCGGCCGGAGATCCCCGACTACGCGCCCGCCGGCGGCACCAACTACATGTCGGTGCGCTCGCTGTCGGAGGCGATCTGGGGCGCGCTGCAGCGTGCCGAGAGCGGCAGGGCCTACCTGATCGGCGACGCCAACCTGACCTTCCGCGATTTCTTCCAGAAGATCTTCGACGCGATCGGCAGCCAGCGCCGCCTCGTCGAGCGCGACGAGGAACATCCGCTGCTCCCCGACGCCTTCATCGTGCCCGGCCGCGGCGTCGTGCTCGCCTACGAGCCCGACCCGGCCGAGACGGAGCTGCTCGGCTACCGGCGCGGCGACGTCGACCGCGCCGTGGCCGAGGTCGTCGCCGCGGTCAGCCGGTGATGGACGGGCCGGCGCCGGGCGATCTCCTCGACGCGCTGGCGACGCGGCGCCTCGCCGAACGCTACGCTGTCGCGGTCGACCGCGGCGACGGCGCGCTTTTCGCTGCACAGTTCACCGCCGACGGCGTGCTCGAAGCGCCGCGCGGCAGCTTCGCGGGTCGCGAGGCGCTTTCCGGCGTGCCGCCGATGATGCGCGGCCTCTACCGCCGCACCTGGCACGGCGTGCTCGGTCAGGCGGTCGACTTCGCCGGCGATGGCGGCGAGGGAGAGACCTGCTGCATCGCCCGGCATTTCTACGACGACCGCGACGGGCGGCCGGCCTGCTACGAGATGACGATCCGCTACGCCGACCGCTTCGTCCGCCGGGATGGCCTCTGGCTGATCGCGCATCGGCGGCTCATCGTCGAGGCGACGCACCGGTTCGCGGTGGATGACGACAGGCGAGGAAAGGACCAATCATGAACGAAGAAGCATCGATTCTCGGCCTTGCCGGCAAGGTGGCGCTGGTGACCGGCGGCGGCGCCGGCATCGGGCGCGCAACGGCCGAACTGTTCGCGCGGGCGGGCATGCGCGTCGCCGTCGCCGAGATCGTCCCCGAACGCGCACAGGGCGTTCGCGCCGCGCTCGAAGCGGCGGGAGCCGATTGCCTCGTCGAAGTCGCCGACGTGCGCCGCGCCGACGACGTGGCGCGCGTGATGGAGGCGGTCGAGGGCCGCTTCGGCCGGCTCGACGTGCTGGTCAACAATGTCGGCGACTATCTCGGTATCAAGAAGCCGTTCGAGGAGACCACCGAAGACGAGTGGGACGCGCTCTACGCCGTCAACCTCCTGCACATGTTCCGCGTCAGTAAGGCGGCCATCCCGCTGATGCGCAAGTCCGGCGCGGGTGGTTCGATCATCAACGTCTCGACGGTCGAGGCCTTCCGCGGCATCCCGCACACGGTCGTCTACGCCGCGTTCAAGACCGCGATCACCGGCTTCACCCAGAGCCTCGCCGTCGAGCTCGGCGCCGACGGCATCCGCGTCAACGCCGTGGCGCCGGAGACGACCAACACGGCGCAGATCATCGCCACGCCGCGCGTCCCGCCGGAGAACCGCGACTATCTGAGGCGCTGGTTTCCCATCGGCCGCTTCGGCGAAGGCATCGATTCGGCGGGTGCGGCACTCTATCTCGCGTCCGACCGCCTGTCGGGTTGGGTGACCGGCTCGACCATCCTCGTCGACGGCGGCGCGCTCGCCGCCGGCGCCTGGATGCGGTTGCCCGACGGCAGGAACTTCACTCACCTGCCGATCATCGTCGCCGACGGCTACACGCCGCGGCCCGAGGCGGGGCGCGAATGATCGAACTCCATTCCTCCACCACGCCCAACGTTCTCAAGGTTGTGCTCATGCTCGAGGAGTGCGGCCTCGCCTATGAACTGAAGCCGGTCAACGTCTGGGCCGGCGCGCAGTTCGCGCCGGACTTCGTCGCGCTCAATCCCAACGCCAAGGTGCCGGTGCTCGTCGATCCGGACGGGCCGGGCGGGCGCACGGTCGTCTTCGAATCGATCGCCATCCTGCAGTACCTCGCCGAGAAGACCGGCCGCTTCCTGCCTGCCGCAGGTTCCGCCCGCTACGAGGCGCTGCAGTGGTTGGTCTTCCAGGCCGCCAATCTCGGCCCGGCCAACGGCCAGTTCAACCATTTCGAGCGCTACGCGCCGGCCGGCAACGACTATTCGCTGAGCCGCCATCTGACCGAGCTGAAACGACTCTACGGCGTCATGGAGCGGCGGCTCGCCGAAGCGCCCTGGTTCGGCGGCGGTGACTATACGATCGCCGACATGGCGGTGTTCCCCTGGGTGCTGATCCAGTCGCGGCGGTTGGGCGTTGCCTTCCCCTTCCTCGACAGGAGCGGCCCCGAACACCCCTCCATCGCCCGCTGGATCGAGCGCTGCGAGGCGCGACCGGCGGTGAAACGGTCTCTTGAAATCCACGCGCAGATGACGTCGCGCCTGGCCGACGCCACGCCCGACGACCTCGACCGCATCTTCGGGCGCGGGCATTATGCCTATCGGCCGGGCGAGGAGGTTCAACCATGACCGGCAGACTCGCGGGCAGGATCGCCCTGGTCACCGGCGCGGCCGGCGGCAGCGGCCGAGCCACCGCCGAGCGTCTCGCTGCCGAGAGCGCGGTTCCGGTGCTGGCGGACCGCGACCGCGCCGGCCTGGAGACCGTGCGGGCGGTGCTCGGCGGCCAGGCCGTCGCTCTCGACTACGACGCGGCCGATGCGATGGCCTCGGCGGCGCTGGTCGATCGGACGCTCGCCGCCCATGGCCGCCTCGACGCCGTGTGCAACATCGCCGGCATCTATACGCGGTCGCATTTCGCCGAGATGCCGCTCGACGACTGGAACCGGGTCATCGCGATCAACCTGACAAGCGTCTTCGCCATCTGCCGGCGCGCCGTCGGGCCGCTGAAGGAAAGCCGCGGCTCGATCGTCAACACCTCGTCGATCGCCGCGCTCGACGGCCTGCCCTATGCTGCGGCCTATGCGGTCGCCAAGGCCGGCGTCATCGCGCTGACCAAGACGATCGCCGCCGAGTTCGCCGCCGCCGGCATCCGCGCCAACGTGATCTGTCCGGGCGGCGTGCGCACGGCCATGGGCGGCGCGGCGCCGCTGCCCGACGCCGATCCGGAGCTCGCCATGCGCCGGTCGCGGCTGCCCGGCCTCGACGGTTTCGGCGATCCGGCCGACATCGCCGCCGCCTTTGCCTATCTCGTCTCGGACGACGCCCGCTACGTTTCGGGCAGCGTTCTCACCGTCGACGGTGCCCAGCGCCTGATGTGAGGCGGCCGCGGCGCCGCTTGGCAAGCGGACGGTTTCGGCTGACACTCGACCGACATGACCGAGTCCGCCTCCTTCAGCCTCATCGCGCGCCGGCGCCTGGTCGACGGGCTGCTCGCCCGGCGCGAGTCGGTCGTATTGATCGATGCCGCCCCGGGCATGGGGAAGACGTTGCTGCTCATGCAGCTTGCCGCCCGCCTGGGTACGACGGTCCATTCGCGGGAGCGCGCGCCGGACGTCGGCGACGGCCGCGTACCGGTTCTCTGGGACATCCCGCCCGGCTCGGAGCCGGAGGCGCTGCCGGAACCGTTCGTCGCCGGCTCGCACCGCATCGTCGTGGCGAAGCGGTCGCACACGCGCCTGCGCGGCCTGTCGCGGGCCGCCGCCTATGGCCACGCGTTTGCCCTCGATCCCCGCGAACTCCTGTTCGACGAGCAGGAGATCGAGGCGGCTTTCGCTTCGTCGGCGCAGGCGGTGCTGAAGGAGAGCGGCGGCTGGCCGCTGCTCGTCGCCCGCTTCGCCGGCAGCACGCCCGACGAGGGCGTCATGCGCCGCTTCCTTCAGGAGGAACTGCTCGATCCGCTGAGCTCCGCGGAACTGGTCGACCTTCGCGCCCTGCTCGCCGGTCGCGCGATACGCGTTGACGGCAACGACCTCGTGCCCCTCGTGCGCAAGGATGGTGACGGCGGGGTTCATTTCGTCGCCGAAGCGGTGCGGAAACCGATCGCCGACGCGGTGGATCTGCTCCTTGCCGACCGCACCGTCATTCCAGCCGAGGCGAGGGCGATCGCCGAGGCCCACGCCGCGCGCGGCGAGATGATGGAGGCGATCGCCGCCTATCAGAACGCGGGCTTCCACGACCTCGCGTTGCGCACCTTCGCCGCCGCCTACGGCCGCTTCTTCATCTACCTCCACGGGCCTGCGGCGCTCGACAAGGTCCTCGCCGGCTTCCCGACCAGCTTCGCCATGCAGAGTGAGACCATCATCATGGGGCTGGCGGTGCAGTCGCTGAAGCGGGGCGACGTATCGCTGGCGCGCCGGCTTCTCGCCGACCGCTTCGGCGACGCCGCCAACGATCCTGACGAGGTGTTCTCGCCGAAGTCGGTGTTCTCGCGCGAGTTCCGCTCCTTCCGCCTGGTCATGCTGATCTACGAGGACGTGTTCTTCACCGAGGAGCTGCTGCAGAACATCTTTGCCATGCTGGCCGAGTATCCGGCCGACGCGCACCTGCTTCGCGGCTCCTTCTACAACTCGGTGCTGGAGTTCTATCTGCGGAGCAGGCGTTTTGCCGAGGCCGAGGACCTCGCTCAGCGCGCGCACTTCCACTACGAGCGCGCCGGGGCCCCGCTGCTGTCCTTCTACATCAGCCTGCACCAGGCGATCATGCGCATGATGATGGGCGACGCACTCAGCGCCCGCACCTATGCCGCCGACGCCAAGCGCTCGCTCGACAAGGTCAGCTTCGACAGCCCGAACGACAAGCGGCTGCTCGTGCTGCTCAACGCCTGCATCGACTACGAGGGCGGCAAGGCCGAGCCGCTGGCCCGCTTCCTCAGCGTCGAACTCGAGGGCTTCACGCACGGCGAGATCTGGCCGAGCCTGATCGAGTTCGCCCTGCTCTATGGCAGCCAGGCACTGAGCGAGCATTTCTCGACCATCGCCGCGCTCGGCTTCCTCGACCGCTGGCGCGTCTTCCAGATCCGCAACAGGCAGTTCCGCAACGCCATCGAACTGCGCGAGGCGGCGATCCTGCAGAACGCCAACCGCTGGCGGGAGGCAGCCGACAAGCTGGCCTCCATCCCGTCGATCATCGGCAAGGGCTGGGTGCTGTCGGCGGGCGACGAACTCGCGCGGCTGCACGAGCGCGACGACATCGGGCTGGCGCTGCTGTGGCTGCGCCAACATGTCCACGAAATGCCGACGCGCCCCGAACTCGCCGTCCAGCTCGCGGCAATGCGCCAGAACCTGCACCTGACCGAGCGCCAGCGCATCGGCCTCGACATCTGGGCGGCTTATGTCGCCAAGCGCAACCGCGACGTCAGCAGCGCCCGGGCCATCCTGCAGAAGACGTTCGAGAGCGCGGCAAGGCTCGGCGCCATGGCGCCGCTCGCCGAGGAGCGCGACTTCCTCGGCGAGCTCCTGTCGACGCAGCGCATCGCCGAGTTCCTCGACACGTCCGGTCCGGCCCGCCAGGTCCTGCGCCGCCTGCGCGACGGGCTGGTCTCGGTCGGCACGCTCGGCCGCGCCGGCAACCTGTCGCGGCGCGAGACCAAGGTGCTGCTGATGGTGTCGGAGGGCGCGGCGAACAAGTTCATTGCCAACACGCTCGGCCTGAGCGAGGCGACGGTGAAGTTCCATCTCGGCAATGTCTACCGCAAGCTGGGCTGCCGGAGCCGCCGCGAGGCGATCGGCGCGGCGCGGGCGATGGGCCTGGTGACCTGATCCTGCTCGCGCCACTGGTCGGCACCCGCCCTCTCCGACGCAAAACCTAGACCTTTTAGTCGAAAACCTAGACCAATGGGCTGTTGTGACTCGCGGTCATGGCGCGTCATGCTGATCCAGGTCCGCGGAATGGGAACTCCGCCGGCCGTACATGCAGAACAAACCGAATTGGCCGGCCGCGACACGTGCGCCGGACGGGGAGAGATTTTCCCGATCCGGATCGCGACGCACAGCGTCCAGAACGAAGGGGAACGATATGAAACAGCACCGCTTTTGGGCATCGACCGCGGTCGCGGCCCTTGCCCTGGCAGGCGTCGGCGCGGCGCCGGCATCGGCCGCGACGGTCGTGACGATGAACACCGTGCAGATCTTCGGCACGATCGATCCGGCCAAGATCTCCGACTACACAGACTACATGGCCGCCGTTAACCTCTACGACGGCCTCGTTTCGGTCGACGGCAAGGGCAATCTGATCCCCGAACTCGCCGAGAGCTGGACCGTGTCGGACGACGCCCGCGAGGTCGTCTTCAAGCTACGCGCCGACGCCAAATTCTCCGACGGCTCTCCCGTCGAGGCGAGCGACGTCGTCTACACGGTCGAGCGCCTGCTGCGCATCAACCAGGGTCCGGCCAACCTCTTCGCCGACGTGCTGCTGCCCGGAGCGGTCTCCGCGGTCGACGCCAAGACGGTCAAGTTCACCCTGTCGAAGACCTTCGCGCCGTTCCTCACGACCGTTCCGGCCATCATGATCCTCAACGAGGAACTCGTGAAGGCCAACGCGGGATCGGACGACGGTCAGACCTGGCTTTCCACCAACGTCGCCGGCGCCGGCGCCTACACGCTGAAGAGCTGGGACCGCGGCGCGCAGATGACGATCGTGCGCAATCCCGAATACTACAAGGGCTTCGGCGACGGCCCGATCGACGAGGTGCGCTGGATCATCACCAACGACGAATCGACCGTCCGCTCGCTGGCCGCGTCTGGCGAGCTGACGATGACCAGCCAGTTCCAGTCGCCTGAGACCTACAAGGCGCTGGTCGACATGGGCCGCTTCACCCTGGTCAAGGAAGACACCTCGACCGCCTTCTACCTGAAGCTCAACACGAAGGTGGCGCCGACCGACGACGTCCACATCCGCCGCGCGCTCGCGTTCGCGACCGACTATGCGACCATCCGCGAGGTGATCTTCCCCGGCGGCGTGCTATCGACGCCGTTGCCCAAGGCCTTCGCCGACTTTCATGCCGGCGATATTCCCGAGCCGGCCTTCGACCTCGAGGCGGCCAAGGCCGAGGTGGCGAAGTCGAAATATGCCGGGCAGGAGATCCCGATCACGCTCGGCTACGTCGCCGGCACCAAGTTCGAGGAGGAGATCAGCCTGCTGATGCAGTCCAATCTCGAGCAGCTCGGCTTCAAGGTGACCCAGCAGGCCGATCCGTGGAACCGCATCACCGAGATCGCGTCCAAGGTCGAGTCGACGCCGGCGGTCAGCCAGATCTTCTTCGGCCCGACCTATCCGTCGCCCGACTCGATGTTCTTCACCCAGTATCATTCGAAGGCGGCCGGCACCTGGGCGTCGATGGAATGGGTGCAGGATGCGGAGGTCGACTCGATGATCGACGAGGCCCGCGGCACCGGCGACACGGCCAAGCAGGCCGAGATCTACCGCAAGCTGCAGCACAAGCTGGTCGACATGCAGACGGACGTCTTCTTGCTGACGCAGACCGTGCAGCACGCCATGGACAAGTGCCTGACGGGCTTCGCGGCGGTGCCGATGCAGTCGTTCGACTACGACTTCACCCGCTACAGCTGGACCTGCAAGTAACAGCGCCTCCCAAGCGCCGGCGCGGGGCAAAACCCGCGCCGGCCGCCGCGAAGGACCCCGAAGCGGCTGGCGAGGGGTCCGGCGCCCGCCCTATTGTCGATCATCGCAACCGTGCTGCTGGGACACGACGGTGGAATTCGCACTCTTCCTCATCAGGCGCATGCTGTGGTCGCTGCTGGTCCTCGCGGGCCTGTCGGTGGTCATCTTCGTCATCGCCCGCGGCATGCCCGGCGACCCGGCGCGCATGGCGCTGGGCCCCCGCGCCAGCCAGGAACAGGTCGACGAACTGCGCGAGAAGCTCGGTCTCGACCGGCCGCTGATCGAGCAGTACGGCCTCTACGTCTCCGGCCTGGCCAGGGGCGACCTCGGCAAGTCGCTCCTGACCGAGCGGCCCGTCAACGACGACATCCGCAACACCTTCGCGGCGACCTTCGAACTCGTCCTGGTGACGATCACCTTCGCCTTCGTGCTCGGTGTGCCGCTCGGCGTTGCCGCGGCGCGTTGGAAGGACCGCTGGCCGGACAATGTGGTGCGCCTGCTCGCCATCTTCTCCGCCGTCACCCCGAGTTTCTTCCTGGCGCTGCTCCTGCAGATCCTCGCCGGCTACGTGCTGCACGTGCTGCCGACGACCGGACGGCTACCGCCGACCATGGTCTTCTCGCCCGACCTGACCGGGCTCGTCCTGGTCGACAGCCTTCTCCACGGTCGCCTCGACGCTTTCGCCGAGGGGCTGCGCCACATCCTGCTGCCGGCGACCGCGCTCGCCGCGGCGACGATGGGGCAGATCGCCAGGATCACGCGCGCCTCGATGATCGACGTGTCCAGCCAGGACTACATCGAGGCGTCGCGCGCCTTCGGCGTCCCCGAACGCATCCGGGTGTTCAAGTACATGCTGCGTCCGAGCTTCGTGCCGCCGCTCACCATCCTAGGCCTGGAATTCGCCTCGCTGATCGGCAACGCCTTCGTCGTCGAGCTGGTCTTCTCCTGGCCGGGCATGGCCGCTTACGGCATCCGCACCATCCTGCAGAAGGACCTCAACGCCGTGATGGGCGTGGTCATGGTGTCCGGCGTCTTCTTCGTCATGGTCAACCTCGTCATCGACGTGCTCGTCGGCTTCGTCGACCCGCGCGTGCGCATCCGGGGGAGACGCTGATGTCGGACGACACCGTCGCAGGCGTCCGCCGCCTCTCCAACGCCTACCAGAACTGGTACCGCTTCTCGCGCAATCCGACCGCGATGATCGGCCTGACGATCGTGGTCGTGTGCGTGCTCGCGGCGATCTTCGCGCCGCTGATCACGCCCTATCCCGAGCATGTCGGCGCGGTCGTAAACTTCCGTGCCCGCCACCTGCCGCCGTCGGCCGAATACTGGTTCGGCACCGACAATGTCGGGCGCGACATCTTCACCCGGGTCGTCTTCGGCATGCGCGTGTCGCTGCTGCTCGCGGTCGTCGTGCTCGGCACGGCCATCCCGTTCGGCACGGTGCTCGGCCTGCTCGCCGGCTATTATGGCGGCTGGGTCGAGATCGTCATCATGCGCGTCACCGACATCGCGCTCGCCATCCCGCCGCTGGTGATGGCGCTCGCCGTCGCCGCCGTGCTGTCGCCGGACCTGATCAACTCGATGATGGCGATCGCAGCACTCTGGTGGACCTGGCACACGCGGCTGATCTACTCGATCACCCGGCAGATCAGGACGCAGGAATTCGTCGAGGCGGCAGAGACGCTCGGCGCCAGCACGTTCCACATCCTGTTCCGCGAGATCCTGCCAAACTGCGTCTCGGCGCTGGCGGTGAAGACGTCGCTCGACTGCGGCTTCGTCATCCTGGTCGGCGCCTCGCTCTCCTTCCTCGGCCTCGGCATCCAGCCGCCGACGCCGGACCTCGGCACGATGGTCGCCTCGGGCGCCTCCTTTCTGCCGGACTACTGGTGGGAATCGGTGCTGCCGGGCTGCGCCATCCTGTTCCTGGCGCTCGGCTTCAACCTGCTCGGCGACGGCTTGCGCGACCTCTTCGACGTGGAGGACGTGCGATGAGCGCAGCGCTCCTCTCCGTGCGCGACCTGTCGGTCGAGTTCACCACCTACGGCCAGACGAACGCCGTGCTGCACGGGGTCTCGCTGGACATCCCGGCGCACAGCCAGGTGGCGCTGGTCGGCGAGAGCGGCTCGGGCAAGTCGGTGACGATGAAGGCGATCATGGGGCTGTTGCGCCAGCCGCCGGCGACGATCACCGGCGGCCGCATCTTCTACGACGGGCGCGACCTGCTCACCATGCCCGACCGCGAGCGGCTGAAGCTGCGCGGCACGGCGATGTCGATGATCTTCCAGGATCCGATGAGCTCGCTCAATCCGGTGTTCACCGTCGCCGACCAGATGGGCACCATACTGAAATACGCCGACCGCCGGCTGGGCCGCGAGCGCAGCCGCCGCGCACGCATGGCGCGCGTCCACGAGGTGCTCGCCCAGGTGCGCATGCGCGAGCCCGAGCGCGTCGCCTCGTCCTACCCGATCATGCTGTCGGGCGGCATGCGCCAGCGCGTGCTGATCGCCATGGCGCTGCTCAGTGAGCCGAAGCTGCTGATCGCCGACGAGCCGGGGACGGCGCTGGACGTGACGACACAGGCGCAAATCCTCAAGCTGCTCAAGGACCTCGTCACCGAGCGCGGCCTGGCGCTTCTGATGATCACGCACAACCTCGGCGTCGTGCGCGAGACCTGCGGCTACGTCTACGTGATGAACAAGGGCAACATCGTCGAGCACGGGCCGACTGCCGCGCTGTTCGCCGAACCGCGCGAGGACTACACGCGCGCCCTCATCGCCGCCGTGCCGCGGCTCACCGGCGGCACGCGCTTCGGCCAGCAGGAGGCGCGTCCATGACGCGGCCGATGCTGGAGATCGTCGACCTGTCGAAGAGCTTTCCCGTGCGCAACGCCTTCGGCCGCGCCATCGGCGAGGTGAAGGCCGTCGACCGCGTCTCGCTGAAGATCGAGCGCGGCCGCGTCTACGGGCTGGCCGGCGAGAGCGGATCGGGCAAGTCGACGATCGCGCGCATGATCATGGGGCTGACCCCGCCGACCTCCGGCGACATCGTCATCGACGGCGAAAACGTCGTCGGACGCGGCGGCAGCCGCGGCGTCAAGGCGCAGATGGTGTTCCAGAACCCCGGCTCCTCGCTCAATCCGCGGCGCACCGTCGGCCAGTCGTTGTCGGTGCCGCTCGTCGCCCACGGCCATCCGCGCCGCGACCGGCAGCGGCGCATCGGCGAACTGCTCGAGATGGTGCAGCTTCCGGCCGCGTTCGCGCAGCGCTTCCCTCACGAGCTTTCGGGAGGCCAGAAGCAGCGCGTCGCCATTGCCCGGGCGCTCGCCGTGGCGCCGAAGCTCGTCGTCCTCGACGAGCCGACCTCGGCGCTCGACGTCTCCGTGCAGGCGAAGGTCATCGACCTGCTCGTCGACCTCGGCCGCCGGCTCGATCTCACCTTCCTGTTCATCTCCCACGACCTCAGCCTGATGCGCAACTTCGCCCAGGAGGTCGGCGTGCTCTACCGCGGCCGCATCGTCGAGGCCGGCGAGACGGCGGGCGTCTTCGAGAATCCCCAGCACGACTACACGCGCCTTCTGCTCGCCTCCGTCCCGGTCATCTCGGCCGAGGAGGAGGCGATGCGGCCCGTCATCCCGCTGATCGACGGCGAGATCCCGACGGCGGAAAAACTGCTCGCCCTGCGCCAAGGGGCGGCCGGAACGGAAACGACCACAGAGGTTCACGGATCATGATCAGAATCGGCATCGATGTCGGCGGCACCAACACGGACGCGGTCATCATGGACGGCCCGCGCGTCGTCGCGGGGGTGAAGGCGGCGACCACGGCGGACGTCATGACCGGCGTCGTCAACGCGTTGAAGGCGGTGCTCGCCGAATCCGGCATCGCCGCGGCGGCAGTCGACGTCGTCATGATCGGCACCACCCACTTCACCAACGCCGTCGTGCAGCGGCGCGACCTGGCGCCGACGGCCGCGGTCAGGCTCGGCCTGCCGGCGACCGCCTCGCTGCCGCCGATGGTCGACTGGCCCGAGGATCTCCGAGCCGCGCTCGGCAACCACGTCTACCTCGCCCATGGCGGCAACGAGTTCGACGGGCGCATCATCTCGCCGCTCGACGAGGCCGAACTGCTTGGCATCGCCGACGACATCCGGCAGAAGGGCATCGACACGGTCGCCATCTCCGCGGTGTTCTCGCCGGTGTCCAACGAATGCGAGAAGATGGCCGGCGAAATCTTCGCCAGGGCGCTTCCCGGCGCGCACATCACGCTGTCCTCCGAGATCGGCCGCATCGGCCTGCTCGAGCGCGAGAACGCGGCGATCATGAACGCCTGCCTGCGCGATCTTTCGGCGCACGTCATCGAGGCGTTCCGCACGGCGATCGCCGAGGCCGGCGTGAAGGGGCGCTTCTACCTGACGCAGAACGACGGCACGCTGATGGACGCCGCCTTCGCCGAGAAGTTCCCGGTGTTGACCTTCGCCTCGGGCCCGACCAACTCCATGCGCGGCGCCGCGTTCCTGTCGGGCGTCGCCGACGCTATCGTCGTCGACATCGGCGGCACCACCTCCGATGTCGGCTCGCTGCACAAGGGCTTTCCGCGCCAGGCCACCGTCGCCGTCGAGGTCGGCGGCGTGCGTACCAACTTCCGCATGCCCGACGTGTTCTCGATCGGGCTCGGCGGCGGCTCGCACGTCGTCGAGACCGAGAAGGGCGTGAAGGTTGGGCCGACCTCGGTCGGCTACCGGCTGGTCAGCGACGCGCTGATCTTCGGCGGCTCGACGCTGACGACCTCCGACATCATGGCTGCGGCCGGCCGCGCCGCCTTCGGCGACCCCACCAAGGTCGCCCACCTGCCGGCCGACCTTATCGCCCGCACGGAGACGCGCATCATGGAGATGCTCGAGGACTGCGTCGAGCGCTCGCGCCTGTCGCCGGAGCCGCTGCCGGTGATCGTGGTCGGCGGCGGCTCGATCCTGGTCAACGGGCCGATCGGCGGCCTCGAGGTCATCAAGCCCAATCACTTCGCCGTCGCCAACGCCGTCGGCGCGGCGATCGCGCAGGTCTCCGGCGAGGTCGACAGGGTCTATTCGCTGGCCGAGATGGGCCGCGACAAGGCGCTCGACGATGCCAAGCAGCGCGCTGTCGAGGCTGCGGTCGCAGCCGGTGCGCTGCGCGAGAGCGTCGAGATCGTCGACGTCGAGGACGTGCCGCTCGCCTATCTCCCCGGCAACGCCACGCGCGTGCGCATCAAGGCGGTGGGAGAGCTGCATGTCGGATAAGGGCTATGTGCTGAAGGAGGCCGACCTCCTGCCGCTGTCGATCGGCGCGGCGCTGCTCGGCACGGGCGGCGGCGGCAACCCCTACGTCGGCATGCTGCGTATGCGCGAGCTGGTCAGGAAGGGCGCCGCGGTGCGCGTCATCCCCGCCGACGCGCTACCCGAACACGCCTGGGTCTGCGAGGTTGGCGGCATCGGCGCGCCGGTCGTCGGCGTCGAGAAGATCGAGGAAGGCGGCGAGTGCTACCGCGCCATGCGCGCGGTCGAGGAGGCCGCCGGCGTCAAGGTCTCGGCGATGATCTCGGCCGAGATCGGCGGCTCGAACTCGCTGGAGCCGATCATCGCGGCAGCCCTCGCCGGCTTGCCGGTGGTCGACGGCGACGGCATGGGCCGCGCCTTCCCGGAAGTGCAGATGACCACCTTCTTCATCTACGGGGCGAAGGCCGCACCCGCGGCGATCGCCGACGACAAGGGCAACGTCGTGGTCTTCAAGGAGGTCATCGACATGTTCTGGCTCGAGCGCTTCGCCCGCACCGTCTCCGTCGACATGGGCGCGGCGGCGGGCCTGGCGATCGCGCCGATGCGCGCCGACTTCGTCCGCCGCACCGCCGTGCCGGGAACGGTCACGCAGGCGCTGAACATAGGACGTTCCGTGCTCGACGCACGCGCGAAGCGGCAGAACGTGGTGCGGCGCGTCGTCGAGGAGGCCGGCGGCAAGCTGTTCTTCACCGGCAAGATCACCGACGTTCGGCGCGAACTGACCGGCGGCTTTGCCCGCGGCCATGCGATCCTCTCCGGCATCGACGGCTGGGCGGGGTCAGAGGCGCGCATCGCCATCCAGAACGAGAACCTCGTGCTGTGGGTCGACGGCGTTCCGGTGATCATGGTCCCGGACTTGATCGTCAACCTCGAGCTCGACACGGGCGAGCCGATCACCACCGAGATCCTGCGCTACGGCCAGCGGGTCGCCGTCATCGGCCTGCCGGCGCACGACCTCCTGAAGACGCCGAAGGCGCTCGAGATCGTCGGGCCGCGCGCCTTCGGCTACCCGGAACTGACCTTCGAGCCGCTCTGCGGCCGACCGATCGCCGCGTGAAAGGAGCGACGACATGGACATCTTGCGCAATATCTACGCCGAAGACATGGAGGACATCGCCATCGGCGGCGCCATCCTCGGCACCGGCGGCGGCGGCGATCCCTATGTCGGCAAGCTGATGGCCCAGCAGGCGATCAGGAAATACGGACCCGTCAAGCTGATCGACGTCGACCAGCTCGCCGACGACGCCCTCGTCGTGCCCGTCTGCATGATGGGCGCGCCGACGGTGATGACCGAGAAGCTGCCGCAGGGCGACGAGCTGATGAACGCCTTCCGCGCGCTGGAGAACTTCCTCGGCCGCAAGATCGACGCGGTGCTGTGCGGCGAAGCCGGCGGCGTCAACTCGACGACACCTTTCGTCGTCGCTGCCGCGTCGGGGATGCCGCTGGTCGACGGCGACGGCATGGGCCGCGCCTATCCCGAGCTGCAGATGGTCACCTTCACCATGCACGGCGTCTCGGCGACGCCGATGGTGCTGTGCGACGACAAGGGCAACTCGCTCGTGCTGGAGACCGTGTCCAACGCATGGACGGAACGGCTCGCCCGTGCCGCGACCGTGGAGATGGGCGGCTCGGCGCTGCTCGCCTTCTATCCGATGAGCGGCGCGGTGGCGAAGAAGGCGGCTGTTCGCGGCACGCTGTCGCTCTGCGCGCGGCTCGGCAGGACGCTGCGCGAGACGCGCGCCGCGCATGGCGATCCGGTGCGCGCCATCGCCGACATGGTCGGCGCCGAGCTGATCTTCCACGGGCGCCTGAAGGACATCGACCGGCGCACCGTCGGCGGCTTCGCCCGCGGTTCGGCCCGTTTCGACGGGGTCGAGGAGTGGAAGGGCCACAGCTTCAAGCTCGACTTCCAGAACGAGTTCCTGATGGCCGAGCGCGACGGCGAGCTCATCGTCACCACGCCGGACCTGATCACGCTGCTCGAGGCCGAGAGCGGCAATCCGGTGACCGCGGACGCGCTGCGCTACGGGCTGAGGTTGGTGGCGCTCGCCTTCCCCAGCGATCCGCAATGGCTGACGCCGGCCGGCATCGCGCTCGTCGGGCCGCGCTACTTCGGCTACGACGTCGAATACGTGCCCTTCTCCGCGGCGCAGGCGGGATAGGCACCGAGGGCAGGCGGGGGCAACGTCGCGGCGGGTAGCCACAGGCCGTCGCCGCGTGAGGCCCGGCGTGGCCGGCGCAGCGCCCTGTTCACGGCAGGTGACGCTCGCCTGCATGTGCGCAGAGCATCGCGCCGGTCGCCAAGCGAACGTCGCCTGGGTTTCCCGGTCGAACCTCGCTCTTGCATGTTGACAGCCCGTTGATTGCGCGGCTGTTCTGCATCGGCCAACCCTCGTCGAGGACCCGATGCCCAACCGCACGCGAAAATTCTTCGATCAGGATCCTCACGCGGGAACGAGCCCCCGCGAAAACAATCTCGAGAAGGCGATCGGCCAGGAGGTTCGCAGCATCAGGAAAAAACTGGGGCTGACGATTTCCGACCTCGCGGTTGCGATCAACATGTCGGTCGGCATGCTGTCCAAGATCGAGAACGGAAACATCTCCCCGTCGCTGACGACTCTGCAGGCGCTTTCGCGCGCCCTGGGTACGCCACTGACGGCGCTCTTTCGCCAGTTCGAGGAGACGCACGAGGCGACGTTCGTGAAGTCGGGCCAGGGACTCAACATCGATCGCCGCGGCACCCGGGCCGGGCATCAGTACACGCTTCTGGGAGCCGTCACGGATCCCTACGACTCCGTCGGCGTCGAACCTTACCTGATCACCCTAACGACGGAGTCCGACGTCTTTCCCACCTTCCAGCACAAGGGACTGGAGTTCCTCTACATGCTCGAGGGCGAGATCGTCTATCGACACCAGGAGAAGCTGTACACCATGCAGCCCGGCGACAGCCTGTTCTTCGACGCCGAAGCGCCGCACGGTCCCGAGACGCTGGTCAACCTGCCGGCGCGCTACCTTTCGATCATCACTTACGGCAAGAGCCGTTAGCCGGCGGGACCCGCCGGCGCGCCGGTCACACGTCGAGCGTCGTCTGGTGCTCCCACGCGGTGAAGTGGGCGCAGTAGCTGTTCCATTCGCCGAACTTCAGCTTCAGGTATGCGGATGAGAATTCCGCGCCGAGCATCGCCGTCAGTTCCGCGTCCTTCTCGTATTCGCGGAGCGCATCGAGAAGGTTGAGCGGCAGCCTCGGCGCATCGGTGACGGTGTGCCCGTCCCGGTACATGTCGATGTCGTAATGCCGCCCCGGATCCGCCTTGCTGCGGATGCCCGACAAGCCCGCCGCGATGATGATCGCCTGCAGTAGGTAGGGATTGGCCGCACCGTCGGGCAGGCGCAGCTCGAAGCGGCCGGGGCCGGGTACGCGCACCATATGGGTACGGTTGTTGCCGGTCCAGGTAACGGTGTTCGGCGCCCAGGTCGCGCCGGAAACGGTCCGCGGGGCGTTGATGCGCTTGTAGGAGTTGACCGTCGGATTGGTGACCGCGGCCAGCGCCGCGGCATGCTTCATGATGCCGCCGAGGAAGTTGCGGCCCTTTTGCGAAAGGCCGAAGGGCATGGCCTTGTCGGCGAAGGCGTTGGTCTTGCCCTCGGCGTCCCAGACCGAGATGTGCGCATGGCAGCCGTTGCCGGTCAGGCCCTTGAACGGCTTGGGCATGAAGGTGGCGCGCAGGCCGTGCTTTTCGGCCACGGATTTCACCATGAACTTGAAGAAGGAGTGCTTGTCGGCGGTCCTTAGCGCGTCGTCGAACTCCCAGTTCATCTCGAACTGGCCATTCGCGTCCTCGTGATCGTTCTGGTAGGGGTTCCAGCCGAGTTCGAGCATGTAGTCGCAGATCTCGGCGATCACGTCATAGCGCCGAAGGAGCGCCTGCTGGTCGTAGCAGGGCTTCTCGGCGGTATCGTACTCGTCCGAGATCCTGGAGCCTTCGGGTGAGATCAGGAAGAACTCGGGCTCGACGCCGGTCCTGACCCTCATGCCGTCCCTGGCGGCTTCCTCGACTAGCCGCTTCAGCACGACGCGCGGCGCCTGCGCGACCGGCCGGTCTTCCATGACGCAATCGGCCGCGACCCAGGCGACGTCCTTCTTCCAGGGCAGGCGGATGACGGACGACGCGTCGGGCACGGCGAAAAGGTCGGGATGCGCGGGCGTCAGGTCCAGCCATGTGGCGAAGCCGGCGAAACCGGCGCCGTCCTTCTGCATGTCGGCGATCGCCTGCGCCGGGACCAGCTTGGCGCGCTGGCTGCCGAACAGGTCCGTGTAGCTGATCATGAAATACTTGACGCCGTGCTTGGCGGCGTAGGTGGAAAGGTCCAGTGTCACGTCGTTCCCCAGTTGTCTGCGCCAGGACCGAACGGACGCTCCCTCCCAAGAGCGCCGCGGGCCGTTCAGAAGCCTCCCTTGCCGGGATACCAGCCCGTGCCGGCCAGCGGCACCCGGGCCATGGCGGCTGCCTCGAGCGTCAGCGCGCACAGGTCCTCGGGCTCGAGATTGTGCAGGTGGTTCTTGCCGCAGGCGCGGGCGATGGTCTGCGCCTCCAGCGTCATCACCTTGAGATAGTTGGCGAGCCGGCGCCCGGCCGCGACCGGATCGAGCCGCTTCATCAGCTCGGGGTCCTGCGTGGTGATGCCGGCTGGGTCCTTGCCTTCGTGCCAGTCGTCATAGGCGCCGGCCGTGGTGCCGAGCTTCCGGTATTCGTCTTCCCAGCGCGGATCGTTGTCGCCCAGCGCGACGAGCGCGGCGGTGCCGATCGCCACCGCGTCGGCGCCGAGCGCGAGCGCCTTGGCGACGTCGGCGCCGGAGCGGATGCCGCCCGAGACGATGAGCTGGACCTTGCGGTGCATGCCGAGTTCCTGCAGCGCCTGCACGGCCGGACGGATGCAGGCGAGCGTCGGCATGCCGACATGCTCGATGAACACGTCCTGCGTCGCTGCGGTTCCGCCCTGCATGCCGTCGAGCACGACGACGTCGGCGCCGGCCTTCACCGCCAGGGCGGTATCGTAGTACGGCCGCGCGCCGCCGATCTTGACGTAGATGGGCTTCTCCCAGTCGGTGATCTCGCGAAGTTCCATGATCTTGATCTCGAGATCGTCGGGGCCCGTCCAGTCCGGATGGCGGCAGGCCGAGCGCTGGTCGATGCCTTTCGGCAGGTTGCGCATGGCGGCGACGCGGTCGGAGATCTTCTGGCCTAGCAGCATGCCGCCGCCGCCCGGCTTGGCCCCCTGGCCGACGACCACCTCGATGGCGTCGGCGCGGCGCAGGTCCTTCGGGTTCATGCCGTATCGCGACGGCAGCACCTGGTAGACCAGGACTTGGCTGTGGCCGCGCTCCTCGTCCGTCATGCCGCCGTCGCCGGTGGTGGTCGACGTGCCTGCGGCGGTGGCGCCGCGACCGAGCGCCTCCTTGGCGTTCCCCGAAAGCGCGCCGAAGCTCATCCCGGCGATCGTGATCGGGATCTTCAGCTCGATCGGCTTCCTGGCGAAGCGCGCGCCGAGCACGACCGAGGTGTCGCATTTCTCGCGATAGCCCTCGAGCGGATAGCGCGAGATCGAGGCGCCGAGAAACAGCAGGTCGTCGAAATGCGGCACCTTGCGCTTCGTTCCGCCGCCGCGGATATCGTAGATCCCGGTGGCGGCGGCGCGACGTATTTCGGCGAGCGTATGGTCGTCGAAAGTGGCGGACTTTCGCGGCGGCGTGAGCGGATTGCGATAACTCATGGTCTGTCGGTCGCCTCAGTACGCGTCGGCATTGTCGACGTTGAAAGTGTAGAGCTTGCGGGCGGAGCCGTAACGCTTGAACGCCTCGGGCCGGACACCCGTCACCCCCGCCGCGGACAGCAGCTCCGCCAGCTTTTCGAGATGCTCCGGGCGCATCGGCTTCTCGACGCAATCCGCGCCCAGGCTCTTGACCGTACCACGCACGAACAGCCTCGCCTCGTAGAGCGAGTCGCCGAGCGCATCGCCGGCGTCGCCGAGCACGACGAGATGGCCGGACTGGGCCATGAAGGCCGACATGTGGCCGATGTTGCCCTGGACGACGATGTCGATGCCCTTCATCGAGATGCCGCACCGCGAGGCGGCGTTGCCCCTGATGACGAGCAGCCCGCCGCGCCCGGTCGCGCCCGCATACTGGCTGGCGTCGCCTTCGATGACGACCTTGCCCGACATCATGTTCTCGGCCACGCCGGGGCCTGCCGAACCGTGGACGGTGACGTCTCCGCCATCGTTCATGCCGGCGCAGTAATAGCCGACCGAGCCCTTGATGTTCACCGTGAGCGGCTTGTCGATGCCGACGGCCACGGAATGGCTTCCGCGCGGATTGATCACCTCGAAGGCCGTATCGTTGGAACCGGCGGCGACCGAATGGAGCGCGCCATTGAGGTCGCGCAACGCCTGTACGGAAAGGTCGAAAGTCGGCATGGAGTCCTTTTTCAGATAGTGGCCGCAGACACGGGCAGGTTCGCCGCGATGCCCGTCAGGCGGCCGCCCGTTCGTGATCCCAGAAGTACACTGTCGCCGGTTCTGGCTCCCAGATCCGGGCCGCCTCGATGCCCGGCAGGCTGGCCAGCGCGCGGTATTCGGATCCGAACGCGACATACTGGTCGGTCTCGGCCATCACCGCCGGCTTGCAGGCGATCGGGTCGCGCAGGACGCCGAATCCGGTCTTGGTGCCAACGACGAACGTATAGAAGCCGTCGAGGTCGTCGAGCGCGCCCCGCAGGGCTTCGCCGAGGTCTTTGCCCTTCGCCATCTGCGCCGTGAGGTATGCGGCCGCGACCTCGGAGTCGTTGTCTGTCTCGAAGCTCATGCCCTCGCCGACGAGCTCGCGGCGGACATTGTTGTGATTGGACAGCGAACCGTTGTGCACGAGGCACTGGTCCGCCCCGGTGGAGAAGGGATGCGCGCCGAGCGTCGTTACCGCGCTCTCGGTCGCCATCCGCGTGTGGCCGATGCCGTGGCTGCCACCCATCGCGCGCACGCCGAAGCGGGCGACGACGTCCTTCGGCAGGCCGACTTCCTTGTATATCTCGATGCAGTCGCCGGTGCCCATGATGCGGACGTCGGGGCGCTTGGCCGCGAGCAGTCGGCGCAGCGCGGACGCGTCGCCGGCCGTCTCGACCACCGCATGCGTGCTCTTGACGGCGACCGAGGCGTCGATGCCGGCCGCGGCCAGATCAGCCTCGAGATCGGCGAAGTCCCTTTCGGGGTGCGGCGATTGCAGGGTCATCTTCGTCCCGCCGTTCGTCGGGCCGTAGATGGCGATGCCCGCGGAATCCGGCCCGCGGTCCGTCATCGTCACCAGCATGTCGGCCAGGAGTTCGCCGAGCCTCGGCTCCAGAGACTTGTCCTTCAGGAACAATCCCACGATTCCGCACATGTCCGGCCTCCATCAAGTCCGCCTCCCGCAGTTAGCAGGTGCAACACGAAATGGCAATCTGCAAGAATATTACTTTCTTTAAAAGCAATAACTCGGGAGTCGCAGATCGGCCGCCGCCGCCGCCGATCCGGCGAAGGCGCGGCTTGCAGCCGGACCCATGCCCGCTGACCCAGGGCTCGCGCCGACCTCATTCGGCCGGCTGCGCGACCCCTACTTTCCCGGCCAGTTTCTCGAACAGCAGTGCAACCGCTTCGGCGCCGGGATCGTTGACGTCGCGCAGCCTGTCTTCCGACAGATAGCTGGCGCGGCCGGCCTTCGCGCGGCGGATCGTACCGGTGAAATCCGCCCCTGCGCGCGCGGCGCCGGCCGCCGCGGCGACGCCCCGCGGCAGGGCATCCAGGGCGGGAACCAGCGCGTCGATCATCGTGCGGTCGCCGGGCTCCGCGCCTCCTACCTGGCGCACCCGTTCCAGGCCCGCGCCGAGCGCTTCGATCCAGTCGCGGCCGCCGGCCGACGCATCGCCCGCCGCGGTGAAGAAGATCGCCAGCAGGACGCCCGACGATCCGCCCATCGTCTGGCTCAGTTCCATGCCTATGGCCCGGTAGAGCTGGGTCAGGTCGGCGAGCGGCAGCCGATCGAGCGCCTTCACCAGGGCGCGCGCGGCGGTTGCCAGGGTGGAGCCCGTATCGCCGTCTCCGGTGCGGGCATCGAGCGCGTTCAGGTCGGTCTCGGCGGCGATCAGGATGTCGCAGCAACGCGCGATCAGGTCGCGACGGCTCGCATGCGCCGATGGCATGGGCTGGATCGGTATCAATCCGTCCGGCAGCGGCAGGACGGCAAAGTCGCCGAACGGATTGACGCCCGGCCAGGCCCACGGAGCCGCCGGCGCCATCAGGCCGCGCTCGGCTTCCTTGGTCAGCGGCATCAGCGACAGCGAGAAGCCCTGCATGTCGAGCGAGGTCATCATCGCGGCGGGGCCGACGATCCACCTCACCTGGTCGGCGATCGAGGAACGCGCCAGTTCTTCGGCGAGCACGGACATTTCCAGATGCGTGGCGCCGCCGAGATTGTTGAGCAGTGCCACCTGCGGACCCGGCTTCACGTGCGACGCCAGACGCTCGACGACCTGGGCCATCGCCTGCCGGGCGCTGCCGAACACGACCTGCTCGACGCCGGCCTCGCCATGGATGCCGAGGCCGAGCTCGGCATAGCCGGACTTGATGCGATCCTCCTTCGGCGAGCCGGGGATGGTGCAGGTGTCGAGCGACATGCCGATGGAGACGACCCCGGCGATGACGCGCCTGGCCGCCGCCGTCACGGTCTCCAGGTCCTCGCCGGCTTCGGCCAGCGCACCGGCGATCTTGTGGACGAACAGCGTGCCGGCGACGCCGCGCGCCCGCGGCAGTTCGGGCAGCGCGACGTCGTCGTCGACGATGACCATATTGACGGTGAGGCCGAAGGCGCGCGCCCGCTCGGCCGCCAGTCCGAAATTGAGCCGGTCGCCGGTATAGTTCTTGACGACGAGCAGGCAGCCGGCCTTGCCGGTGACGCTGAGGATCGCGGCGAGGACCGCATCGACCGAAGGCGAGGCGAAGACGTCGCCGCAGACGGCGGCGGTCAACATGCCCTGGCCGACGAAACCGGCATGCGCCGGCTCGTGCCCGGAGCCGCCGCCCGACACGATCGCCACTTTCGACCTATCCCAGTCGGTGCGTACGACGACCTTTATGTGCGGGTAGCCGTCGAGTCGCGCCAGGCGCCCGCCGGCACTTCTCAGGAAGCCGTCAACGGCTTCCGTGACGACGGCGTCCTTGGCGTTGAAAAACTGCGTCATCCGATTCTCCTCACGCTATGCGCAAGCCGTTGCTGTCGAAATAAAGCGGGTTCTGTGGCCGCACCGCCACCGTGTCGCCGGGCGCCAGGAGCGTATGCGGGTCGGCGAGCGTCACCAGCGCGTGTCCGGCGACATCGAGATGCAGGCGGGTCTGGTCGCCCAGATGCTCGACGCGCACGACCGAAGCCGGACGGCCTTCGCCCTCGAAGATGTGTTCCGGCCTGAGCCCGATCGTCGCGGCGCCATGGGGCGCCGGGCCGAACAGATCAGCCGGCAGCGTGTTTATCCGCGGTTGGCCGAGCCTGGTCGCGACATAGATGCTCGAAGGGTTCTCGTAGATCTGGCGCGGGGTGCCGAACTGCACCAGCCGGCCCTGGTCGAGCACGCCGACATGGGTCGCCATGGTCATGGCCTCGATCTGGTCGTGGGTGACATAAAGCAGCGTCGAGCCGAGGTCCGACTGGATGCGCTTCAGTTCGACGCGCAAGTCCGCTCGCAGCTTGGCGTCGAGCGAGGACAAGGGTTCATCCATCAGGAATATCTGCGGCTTGCGCACGAGCGCCCGGCCGATGGAGACGCGCTGCATCTCGCCGCCGGAGAGCGCGGTCGCCTTGTTGTCGAGCTTGTGGCCGATGCGCAGGACTTCCGCTACCTCGGCAACCCGCCGCTCGATCTGCTGGGGCGGTGTGTTGAGCATCGGCGACTTCAGCGGGAAAGCGAGGTTTTCCCGCACCGTCAGGTGCGGATAGAGCGAATACTGCTGGAACACCATCGCGACATTGCGTTGCGCCGGCGTCTCGGCCAGCACGCTCCGTCCCGCGATCGAGATGTCCCCGGAGTCCGGCTTTTCCAGGCCGGCGATCAGCCGCAGCGTCGTCGTCTTGCCCGCTCCCGTCGGACCGAGCAGAACGACGAACGCGCCGTCGGCGATCGTCAGCGACATGGCGTCGACGGCCGCCGTGGCCCCGAAGCGCTTGGTCACGCCGGATAGACGTACCTCAGCCATGGATACGGACCTTTCCGTTGCCTTCGGCAGCCACAAGCGGCGACCGGTCGAGCGGCAGCGCCCCGCCGGTCTCGACATCGAACAGCGACAGCGTCTGGGTCTTGAACGCGAGGCCGACACGCTCGCCCGCCCGCACCGCCTGGCCGGACGGGATTCGGCATTTGATGTCGCCATTCGGCGTGTCGAGGCTGACGATCTGGGTGGTGCCGAGATACTCGGTCGCCGTCACCAGCCCGCGAAAGGCGGCGTCGTCGGCAAGGCGCACATGTTCCGGGCGCACGCCCAACGCATAGCGGCCGCTCGCGGCAGGCTTTTCCAGGCGCGGAAGCGGCACCGGGGCGCCGGAAAGCGCAACCGCTTGCGCACCGGGCTCGAGCGACGCCTCGAAGCGCAGGAAGTTCATGGGCGGCGAGCCGATGAACTCGGCGACGAACATGGTGGCGGGAAAGTCGTAGATCTCCTGCGGCTTGCCCCACTGCTCGACCACGCCGTGGTTCATCACCACGATCTTGTCGCCCATCTGCATGGCTTCGAGCTGGTCATGCGTGACGTAGACGGTCGTCGCGCCCATGCGGTCATGCAGCGCCCGTAACTCCTCTGCCATGTGTTCGCGAAACTCCGCGTCGAGCGCGCCGAGCGGCTCGTCCATCAGGAATGCCTTCGGCCGGCGCACGATGGCGCGGCCGAGGGCGACGCGCTGGCGGTCGCCGGAGGACAGGCCGCCCACCGGCCGGTCGATGATGTGCTCGATGCCCAGGATGCGGGCGACCTGGTCGACCCGCTGGCGCACGTCGACGCGCGGCACGCCCTGGCTGCGCAGCGGGTACGAGATGTTGTTGCGCACGTTCATGTGCGGGTAGAGCGCGAACATCTGGAACACGAAGGCGATGTCGCGGCCGCTCGCCGGCACCTGCGCCACGTCCTGCCCGTCGAGCAGGATCTGCCCGGACGTCGGCAGTTCGAGCCCGGCGATCATGCGCAACGTCGTCGTCTTGCCGCAGCCGGACGGACCCAGCAGCATGAAGAATTCGCCGTCATTGACGGTGAAGCTCGATTCCTTCACCGCGACGAAGTCGCCGAAGGCCTTGTGCAGGTTCTTGATGACGATCTCGGCCAAGGGTCTACTCGGGAAAATGGCTGACGATGATGAACATGACGGTGCCAGCCAGGGTGACGAAGAACGACCATGAGAACGCCCACAGGAAGAAGGGCTGCATGAGCATCACCACCCCCAGTCCGATGGTTATGGATGCCGCCATTTCCCATGGGCCGCGCCGGAAGATGCGCCGTCGCCGCGGCCCCGCGACCGGAGATGTTGCCGTGACGCCGGTCATTTGCGCACCGCTCCGAAGGTGATGCCGCGCAGGAGATGCTTCCTGAGCAGGACGGTGAAGACGACGACCGGTATGAGGAACAGCGTCGCTCCCGCAGCCACCGCCGGCCAGTCCTGGCCGCCGACGCCGATGATGGTCGGGATGAACGGCGGCGCGGTCTGCGCGACGCCCGACGTCAGCAGCACGGCGAAGGCATATTCGTTCCAGGCGAAGATCAGGCAGAAGATCGCAGTCGAGGCGATGCCGGTCGCCGCCTGCGGCAGTACGACCTTGTAGAAAGCCTGGAAGCGCGTGTAGCCGTCGATGAGGGCCGCGTCCTCGTATTCGCGCGGGATCTCGTCGATGAAGCCCTCCAGCAGCCAGACCGCGAGCGAGATGTTGACCGCCGTGTAGAGCAGGATCATGCCGAAATGCGTGTCCGACAGGCCGAGCGATCGGAACATCAGGAAGATCGGAATCGCGACCGCGATCGGCGGCATCATCCGCGTCGACAGGATGAAGAACATCAAATCGTCCTTCAGCGGTACCCGGAAGCGCGAGAAGGCGTAGGCTGCGAGCGTGCCGAGAAAGATCGACAGGAAGGTCGAGCCGAAGCCGATGATGACCGAGTTGAGGAAGCGCGCGCCGTAGCGGGACGGTCCGGTTATCATCATGCCCTGGTCGCGCACGATCTGCTCGGCGAAGTTGGCCGGCGGCGGTAGGCTGTCGATCTGGTCCGTCGGAATGCGCGTGCGCGTGGTGAAGAGGTTAACGTAGCCTTCCACCGTGGGGTCGAAGACGACCTTCGGCGGATAGGCGATGGAGTCGGCCGGCGACTTGAAGCTGGTCGCCACGATCCATGCCAGCGGCAGGAGCGTCACCAGCGCATAGACCGCGACCATGGCGCCGGCGAACCACTTCTGTCCGGCAGACGGCTCGGTGATGGAATAGCCGCTCATCTCAGCGCTCCTTCACCCTGTTGAGCGCCTTCACGTAGATCGAGGCGAGGCCGAAGACCGTGACGAAGAGGATGATGGCGTATGCAGACGAATAGCCCGTGCGCCATTTCTCGAAGGCCTCGCGCTTGAGGTCGATCGAGGCAAGCAGGGTTTCGTCGCCCGGCCCGCCGCCGGTGAGAAGGACCACGAGGTCGAACATCTTGAAGTTCTCGATGCCGCGGAACAGCACCGCGAGCATCAGGAACGGCAGCACCATCGGGATGGTGATGGTCCAGAACTGCCGCCACTTGGAGGCGCGGTCGATCTCGGCCGCCTCGTAGATGTAGTTGGGGATCGAGCGCAGCCCGGCGAGGCAGATCAGCATCACGAAGGGCGTCCACATCCAGGTGTCGACGATCACGATCGCCCAGCGCGCCCAGCCGCCGGGTCCCAGCATGGAAAAGGAAGAAGCCGGGATGCCGGTGACGAACTCGACGGCGTAGTTGATGAGGCCGATCTGCGGCTGGTAGAGGAAAGTCCAGAAGTTGCCGACCACGGCCGGTGACAGCATCATCGGCATCACGATAAGCGTGGTGACGAGGTCGTTGCCGCGGAACTTCCGGTTGATCAGCCATGCCAGCGTGAAGCCGATCAGGACCTGGAAGAACAGCGTCCACACCAGGAAGTGCGCCGTCGTCTGCATGTTCGCCCAGGTGTCGGGATCGGTGAGGATGCGCTGGTAGTTGCGCAGGCCCACCCACTCGACCTCGCGGTTCGTGCGATTGGCGGCGTAGTTGGTGAAGGAGAGCCTTATCGTCCAGATCAGCGGGAAGATGTTGACGGCGAGCAGCAAGAAGATCGCCGGCGCTACGAAGAGCCATGCGATGGCGCGGTCGCTCAGCCCGCGGACGCGGCGGGCGACGCCGGCCGGAGTGGCAGCCGCCACGCGGTCGATCGCGGTCTCGGACATGGTTTCCCTCCGTCTGGCGAGGCGTCCTCCTGCGCGGCCGGCAGCGTAAGCCACCGGCCGGCAGGGAGGCAATCCGACCTCCCGGGGACGGATTCCCCGGGACGCGATCGGACGCGGATCAGATCTTGCCGTCGTCTTCGAAGACTTCGGTCCAGTCGGCGATCATGCCGTCCAGAGCCTCCTGCGCGGTGCCGTTGCCGGCCACGACATAGTCATGGAAGCGCTTCTGCGAGGCCTGAAGCAGCGTGGCGTAGCTCGGCTCCGCCCAGAAGTCCTTCACCACCGCCATGGAGTCGAGGAAGGTCTGCGCATAGGGCTGGCTGGTGGGGAAGGACGGATCTTCGACCACGGCGCGCAGGCAGGAGAAGCCGCCCATCGTCCACCACTTCGCCTGCACGTCGGGCTGGGCGAACCACTTGATGTACTCCAACGCAGCCGCCTGCTTCTCGCTGTAGGCCACGACCGAGATGCCTTGCCCGCCGAGCTGGGCGAAACGTTCGCCGCCGGGGCCGGCCGGATTTACCAGGTATCCGGTCTTGCCGCCGCCCACGTTCGGATCGACCTCGAAGCCCGGCCAGGTGAAGGCGAAGTTCATCTGCAGCGCGACCTGGCCCGACTTGTAGGCGTCGATGCCTTCGCCCATGTAGGTGTTGGACGTGCCGGGCGCGACGCAGCAATCATAGAGCGACTTGTAGAATTCGAGCCCGGCCACGGCGCCGGCCGAATTGACGAAGCCTGCCATGTCGTAGGGCTTGTCCGGGTTCTCGTACTTGAATCCGAAGCTGTAGAGCACGTCCATGGCGCCCATGGTGATGCCTTCGGAACCGCGCTCGGTGTAGATCGAGGCGCCGTAGACGGTCTTGCCGTCGATCTGGCGGCCCTGGAAGAACTGGGCGATATCCTTCAGCTCGGCGAATGTCTTCGGCTCGACGAGGTCGCGGCCGTACTTGGCCTTGAACTCGGCCTGGATCTCGGGACGCGCGAACCAGTCCTTTCGGTAGGTCCATCCGACGACGTCGCCGAAGGCCGGCAGCGCCCAGTAGTTCGGCGTGTTCTTCGGCCACTCCGAGTAGCCGGTGACGGTCGCGGGCACGAAGTCGCTCATCTTGATGCCGTTGGCGTCGAAGAAGTCGTTCAGCTTGACGTAGTGGCCGTTCTCGGCCGAGCCGCCGATCCACTGGCTGTCGCCGATCATCAGGTCGCACAGCTTTCCGCCGGAGTTCAGCTCGTTGAGCATGCGGTCGGCGAAGTTCGGCCACGGCACGAACTCGAAGCTCATCTTGTGGCCGGACTGCTTCTCGAAATCCTTGGAAAGTTCGACGAGGGCGTTGGCCGGATCCCAGGCCGCCCAGCAAAGCGTGAGGTTCTCGGCCTGCGCGGCGTTCGAAGCGAACGCGGCCGTAAGCGATAAGGCGGCGACGGACGCCAGGTGGGCACGTTTCATGATTGGTCCTCCCGAAAAGGCGCAAACATAACGTTTACGTGCTTCAAGCTAAATGAGGTACGTACCTCATGTCAATGACGTCGCCGCAAATCCCCGATCCTCGAGTCGAGACGGGGCGCGGTTGCGCGTTTTCCGCGGCGGACGCGGACGCGCTCAGATCAGGTTTTCGCGGACCACGATCTCGATGCGGATGCGTTCCTGGGAACTGACGATGTCGAGTCCGTCGCTCTTCGCCCGCAGAACGCGCAGTGCGCTGCGCACGATATGGCCGACGTTCTGGCTGATCACCGCATCCATCAGATTGTCACGCAGGGCCTCCCGCGTGACTTTGGTCAACTCGTGGGCAATCAGCGTGATTTCCCTGCGCCGTTCGTGTTCGCGCAGAACCTCGACAAGCGCGTGGCTTCCGTGACCCACCGAATAGATGCCCGTGATGTCCTGCCTCTTGCGCAGCACCTCCGACACCACACGCGTCGTTGTCTCTTCGTCGTCGTGGTTCTCGATCGACGGCAGCACTTCGATTCCGGCAAAGGATTCCATCATCACCTGATCGAAGCCGAGACGGCGCTCGACATTGTCCCGTGCCTGCATCGAACTCACCAGGACCATCACGGAACCGCCTGTATTTCCTATGAATTTTCCCATCAGGAAGCCGGCCGTCCGCCCCGCCGCCACGTTGTCGATGCCGACGAAGTGATCGCGTTCCGTATTGGGGAGATCCGATACGAGCGCGACGATCGGCACGCCGTCCGCCTTCAGGCGGGCGATGGCGTCGCGCACATGCGGCGTTTCCTGCGCGAAGATCGCCATTCCATCGGTGTTGCCGGCGGACAGCGTGCGCAGCGATTTGACCAGGGCGTGCGGGTTGGCGTTGGGAAAGGTGATGATGCGGACGTCCGTCCGGTCCGCGACCGAACTGGAAGTGGCTTCGGCGATCGCCTCGCGCAATGTGCCGACGAACTGCGCCGGAGCGTCCGGCAGGACGAAGACCAGCCGGTAGCGGCGCTGACGGGCGAGATTCGCGGCGGTGACGTCGCGGACATAGCCCAGCGCCTCGATGGCGGCGTTGACGCGGCTGACCGTCTTGTCCCTGACGCCCGGCCGACCGTTGAGGACGCGATCGACGGTCGCCAGGCTCACGCCTGCCGCCTTGGCGATATCATTGACCGTCGGTCGCACCATCCGCGTCCTCCCGGCATCGTATTTCGCCGTTTCCGTGAGGTACGTCAATCAGGCGCGACGACGCACCGCGCGCCGCTATCTGGCTGTTATTGCCATCAACTCCGGCAGAATGCACCCGGATTTCGCGCGACAGGCTCTGCGATTCGTTTGCTTCAGATGGTCACGCCACCGCAGCCTCACGTTTGGTGAGCAAGCCGAGCAGGGTCTTTGTCTCCGCTGCGTCTTTCGGCGGACTGAAGAAGAAGCCCTGCACGTCGCCGCACCCTTCGTTTCTCAGAATCTCGAGCTGATCCTGCGTTTCGACTCCTTCGGCGGTCGTGACGATGTTGAGACTGCTGCCAAGCCCGACGACCGCGCGAAGGATGGCCAGGCTCTCCTTGCTCAGCGACAGGTCGCGAATGAAGGATTGATCGACCTTGATCCTGTCGAAGGGAAAGCTGCGGAGATAGCCAAGCGACGAATATCCCGTTCCGAAATCATCCATGGCGATACTGACACCGAGTTTCTTGAGCTTGTGAAGCATGACCAATGCCTCGCTGCTGTCGTGCATCAGCACCAGCTCGGTTATCTCGAGTTCGAGCCTGTGGGCGGGCAGGCGCGATTTCTCGAGGGCTCTTGTGACGACCTGGACGAAATCGCCCGTTCTGAATTGGGCCGGAGACACGTTGACCGCGACCGCTATTTCATCCGGCCATTCGACCGCGTCGGCGCAGGCGCGCTCCAGCACCCATTCCCCGATCGGGACGATGAGACCCGTTTCCTCCGCGATCGGAATGAATTCCAGAGGAGGCACCAGGCCGCGTTCGGGTTGATGCCAGCGAATTAGTGCTTCGCAGGCGGTAATCCTCCCGGTCTTGAGATTGACCACAGGTTGATAGTTGAGTTCGAACTCGCCGTTCGCCAACGCCTTGCGCAGATCGAGCTCGAGAGCGCGGCGTTCCCGCATGCGAGTATCCATGTTCGCCTCGAAGAACCGATACACGTTTCCATGATCGGCCTTGCAGCGGTAGAGCGCCAGATCCGCATTCTTCATGAGCTGGTCCGGGGCCGTGCCGTCGCCCGGCGCGATCGCGATACCGATGCTCGCCCCCACGACGACCTGATGGCCGTCGAGCAGATAGGGCGCGCTCACGGCATCGATCAGGCGGGTCGCGAGCGAGGTTGCGTCCTCCGGCCGCTCGAATGTGGTCTGCACAATGGCAAACTCGTCGCCGCCCAACCGCGCGACGATGTCGGCCTCACGAACGCAGTCGCGCATCCGCGCCGCCGCGGCCTGCAACAGCTTGTCACCGATCGGATGCCCGAGCGTATCGTTGACGCTCTTGAAGTGGTCGAGGTCCATGCTGAGCACCGCAAAGGCACCGTTGCGCGGCAAGCGGTCGAGCAGCCCGTCCATCTCTTCATAAAAATGTGCCCGATTCGGTAAATCCGTTAGCGCGTCGTAATGCGCCAGGTGTGAAATGTAGTCCTGGGTGCGGCGCTGTTCGGTCGTGTCCTCCAGCGTGAGCACGAAACCGCCGTCGGACATTGGCGAGCACGATGCGCAGAACGTCCGCCCGTCGGTAAGCTCGAACACGAGCGCGCCTGCTTGACCGCGGTCCAGGAAGTTCTGCAGCTTGGCAACGTTCTGCGACCTGTTCTTCATGGAGACATTGGTCAGGCGATCAGCAAGATCGATGATCTGGAGGACCGTCAGACCCAACGCCGAAGCCGCCCATCGTTCCGTTGGCAGGTCGAGCATCTCGACAAATCGGCGATTGTAGACGATGAGCGCGCCGGCGCTGTCGAACATCAGAAGGCCCTGAGTCATGTTGTTCAGCGCTGCGTCGAACTGCAGGTTCTTCTTTTCTATTGCCGCGACTGCGCGTTCGCGTTCTGTGACGTCGCGGAAATACCAGATGCGTCCGAGGTACTTCTGCCTGGCGTCGTGCAACGGCGCCGTGTGCCGATCGATGACGCGACCGTCCTTGAGCCTGATCTGGCCCTGGGCCTTTTCGTCGTGATGTTCAAAAAGGTATCTGACGCGTTCGAGAAACGCCTCCGGATCGGTGACTTGATCCGCCATCGCCTGCAGGCCCGCCTCAGCGACTCCTTTCTCGACCAGTTCCCGCGGAATGTTCCATAGTTCGCCGAACTGTCGATTGAACGAGATGACCCTTCTGTTCTCGTCGACGACGATGATTGCGTCGAGCGAATTGTCCATCGCCGTCGTCTTGAGGAGATTGGAAAACGACAGTTCCTCCTCCAGCCGGGCGCGGTCGGTAACGTCCATGTATGTCCCGAGTACGCCGAAAACTTCCCCGTCGGGATGGCGCAGAGGCACCTTGCTCGTCAGCAGCATGATGGTCTTGCCGTCGGGCGTCGTCTGGGGCTCGTCGATGAGAAGCTTGGCGTGGCCGCTCTCGAGGACCTCGCGGTCGGCGGCCCGATACAATTCCGCCTGGTCCCGCCAACCCATCTGGTAGTCGTCTTTCCCGACGATGTCCGCGGGACTGGCAAATCCCGCATCGCGGGCAAACTGGGTGTTGCAGCCCAGATAGACGAGATTCTTGTCCTTCCAGAATATTCTCGCCGGCACCGCATCGAGAATCGCCCGGATGATCTGCTGTGATTCTCGCAGCGCCTTCCGGTTCCCAAGGTCAGGCATTGGTGATCTCCGTATTGGCCCGGCGTTTCGTCGGCAGACTGCAACTGCGTCTCACGTCGGCGGACTCGAAACTCGGGTTCGTCACGCGACCGCAGAAGGGTTTCTTGCGAAGCCGTTCCGTTTCCGGGGCGCCCGGGACGCTCCCGGACGCCGCATTCGACGAGCACGCGCTATCAGCCTGCGAAGACTGCGATCTTTCTTGAACACAACAACAATGGTCTTATCGTTAAGATGGTTCGACAATTCATTCCGGCACTATCCGGTGTCGCCATGAGCATCGTTTCTTGGTTAGTGACACTTGAAGGAGGTAGATCGGAATGGAGATATGTGTCCGGTCGCGCCCGCTGTTGGCAGAAGACCGAGGATCAGACACGTCGGCATTCACGGGTTTCTGTTGGGGTGAACCGCGCCGAATCTGCCGGAGGCTGCAAACCTCGATCAGGCGGGACATGAGCAAGGCGGCGAACCGATTTGCTCCCGGGGTGCGCGCCCATGCGGCGCGCCCGGTGTCGGATCACGGAAAGGAGCATCCACCGCATGGTGGAAACTTGGGCCGGTCCCGGACCCTCACCGACATAAATATTTGAAAACGATCAATAATCAGGCAAGACTGGCGGAGAGGGGGGGATTCGAACCCCCGATACCCTTGCGAGTATGCCGCATTTCGAGTGCGGTGCATTCAACCACTCTGCCACCTCTCCGCGGTCGTGGTCGGGCCGTCGCCGGCGCGGCGCACACATAACCACTCGGCGGGGTCACGACAAGCGGATTCTGGCCCCGCGCGCCGCCGATTTGCCGGCTTTGTTGCGGCGGCCCGCGCAGGCCGGGCGGGCCGCGTTCCGGCTCCGGCCTTGACTCCGGCGGCCTTTTCCTGTCTTAACCCGCGCGAAATCCCGCGAAGAGTCCAGTACTCCGAGCCGCTGACCGGGACGCCGACGCGCCGAAACGCGACGATCGGGCCGATCCCGGAAGCCAACACCCGGCAGCGCGATGCGCCCCCGGGTGCTCATCGGCTTTTGCGAACGGCTTGGAACGGCGGCGCGGAGCCATTACCTCCCGGTCGGAACCGATCGGGAATGAGGAAGACGAATGTTCGAATCGCTGCAGGAACGCCTTGGCTCGATCCTGAACGGCCTCACCGGCCGCGGGGCGCTGTCGGAGGCCGACGTCTCGGCCGCCCTGCGCGAGGTCCGCCGCGCGCTGATCGAGGCCGACGTGGCGCTGGAGGTGGTGCGCTCATTCACCGACAAGGTGCGCGACAAGGCCGTCGGCGCCGCGGTGCTGAAGTCGATCAAGCCCGGCCAGATGGTCGTCAAGATCGTCCATGACGAGCTGGTCGACATGCTCGGCCAGGAAGGCAAGGCGATCGATCTCAACGCCCCCGCCCCGGTCGTCGTCATGATGGTCGGCCTGCAGGGCTCGGGCAAGACGACGACCACCGCCAAGATCGCCAGGAGGCTGACCGACCGCCAGGGCAAGAAGGTCCTGATGGCGTCGCTCGATACGCGCCGTCCGGCCGCGCAGGAGCAGCTGCGCCAGCTCGGCGAGCAGGTGAAGGTGGCGACCCTGCCGATCGTCGCCGGGCAGACCCCGGTCGACATCGCCAGACGCGCCGTGCAGGCGGGCAGGCTCGGCGGACACGACGTCGTCATCCTCGACACCGCCGGCCGTACCCACATCGACGAGCCGCTGATGGCCGAGATGGCCGACATCAAGAAGGTGTCGTCGCCGCACGAGATCCTGCTCGTCGCCGACTCGCTCACCGGCCAGGACGCCGTAAACCTCGCCCGCAGCTTCGACGAGCGCGTCGGCATCACCGGTCTCGTGCTCACCCGCATGGACGGCGACGGCCGCGGCGGCGCGGCGCTGTCGATGCGCGCCGTCACCGGCAAGCCGGTCAAGCTGATCGGCGTCGGCGAGAAGATGGATGCGC
>CAYJMY010000015.1:37599-43114 GCA_964371125.1 uncultured Mesorhizobium sp.
CGCTGGAGGAATTCCATCCCAAGCGTATCGCCGACCGCATCCTCGGCATGGGCGACATCGTCTCGCTCGTCGAGAAGGCTGCCGAGAACATCGACGCGGAACAGGCCGCGGCGATGGCGAAGAAGATGCAGGCCGGCAAGTTCGACCTGAACGACCTCGCCAGCCAGCTCGAGCAGATGAAGAAGATGGGCGGCATGGGCGGCATCATGGGCATGATGCCGGGCATGGGCAAGATGAAGGACCAGATGGCGGCGGCCGGCCTCGATGACAGGATGTTCGCCCGCCAGATCGCCATCATCCAGTCGATGACCCGGGCCGAGCGGGCCAATCCGGACCTTCTGAAGCACAGCCGCAAGAAGCGCATCGCCGCCGGTTCCGGCACCGACGCCGCGGAGATCAACAAGCTCCTGAAGATGCACAGGCAGATGGCCGACATGATGAAGGCCATGGGCGGCAAGGGCAAGGGCGGCGGCCTGATGCGCGGCATGATGGGCGGCCTGGCCTCGAAGATGGGGCTGGGCGGCATGATGCCGGGCATGGGCGGCATGCCGGATCTGTCGAAGATGGATCCGAAGCAGCTCGAGGCGCTGCAGAAGCAGGCCGAAGCGGCCGGTCTGGGCGGTGGCCTGCCGAAGGGGCTTCCGGGCGGCCTGTCGGGGTTTGGCGGCGGACTTCCCGGGCTCGGCGGTCCGAAGTTGCCGGGGCTCGGCGGCCTGCCGGGTATCGGCAGGAAGAAGTGAGGGGGAGATGACGGACGACAAGACGGCGGACGCCGCCCGCGCCATGCTAGCCCAGTACCGCGCCTCGATCGACAACATCGATGCGGCGCTGATCCATATGCTCGCCGAGCGCTTCCGCTGCACGCAGGCGGTCGGCGTGCTCAAGGCCACCCACGGCCTGCCGGCGGCCGATCCGGCGCGCGAGGGCCAGCAGATCGCGCGGCTCAGGCAGCTCGCCCGCGACGCTCACCTCGATCCGGATTTCGCGGAGAAGTTCCTCAACTTCGTCATCAGGGAAGTGATCCGCCACCACGAACAGATCGCGGCCGACAGCGCCGCGCAGAAGGACACGGCCCCTGCGGGGGCGTGAGATTCGCCGGTAACGGCGAGGCAATACCCAACCAACCTACGAACGGAACGATCAGGAGACTGAAATGGCATTGAAGATCAGACTGGCCCGCGCGGGCTCGAAGAAGCGCCCCTATTACCACGTCGTCGTCGCCGATGCGCGCAGCCCGCGCGACGGCCGCTTCATCGAGGCGATCGGCTCGTGGAACCCGCTGCTGCCGCGCGACGGTGATCGCGTCAAGATCGACGAGGACCGCGTCCGCCACTGGCTCGGCAACGGCGCCGTGCCGACCGACCGCGTGCTGCGCTTCCTCGACGAGGCCGGCATCGCCAAGCGCGAAGTCCGCTCGAACCCGACCAAGGCCCTGCCGGGCAAGAAGGCGCAGGAACGCGCCGACGCCATCAAGAAGGCCCAGGAAGAGGCCGCGAAGGCTCTGGCCGCCGCCGCCGGCGAAAACGCGGCCTGATCCGGTCGGCGATCTCGCTGCGTCACCCATAGCGGGCGGGCCTTCGGGTCCGCCCGTCGCCGTTTGTACGCCCCGCGGAGCGCGGTTCGCCGGCCGCTTCAGCCTGCCGTCAGCGGCACGTCCCAGACCTCGCCGGCCAGCATCGGCCGGAAGCGCTCGCGCGCAACGCCCTTCTCGTCGAGCGCCTTGAACAGCCGCTGGCGCGGCTCCTCGATCGGCTCGTCGGTGAGCTGGATCGTTCCCCAGTGGCAGCCGGCGGCATTGGCGGCGTTGCACAGCGCCATGCCTTCCACCGCCTCCTCGGGGTTCTGATGGTGCGGCTCCATGAGCCAGCGCGGCTCGTAGGCCCCGATCGGCAGGATCGCCAGGCGAAAGCCGCCGTGCCGCTCGGCGAGGCGCCGGTAGTGGCCGCCGCCATGGAAGCCGGTGTCGCCGGCGAACAGGATCCTGCCGCCGGGCGTGTCAACGACGAAGCTCGACCACAGCGCCATCAGCCTGTCGCCGGCGCCGCGTGCCGACCAGTGGTGCGCCGGTTCGACGTGGACGGCGATGCCGTGGCCGACGTCGACGCTCTCTCCCCAGTCGCGCGCCTCGATGGACAGCCGCGGCGACAGCGGTGCCACCAGGCGGTCATTGCCGAGCGGGGTGACGACGAGCGGCGCGTGCTCCCGGCCCAGCCGCCTGAGCGTCGGTGCATCCATGTGGTCGTAGTGGTTGTGGCTGAGCAGCACGACGTCGATCGGCGGCAGGTCGTCGAAACGGATGCCGGGATCGTTGACGCGGCGCGGCCCGGCGAACGTGACCGGCGAGACCCGCGCCGACCAGACGGGATCGGTCAGGATGTTCACGCCGCCGGTCTGCAGGAGCAGGGTCGAGTGGCCGACCATGGTCAGGCGCAGCGCATCCCCGTCGACGCGCCGGTCGGGCACCGCCTGCGGATGGGGGCTCGGCCACGCGGCCGGCCATTTCGCACGGGCGCCATTCAGCCGCCAGCGCAGCAGGTCGCGAAGGCCGCCGGGAGACCGCCCGCCGGGATTGAAGAAGCGGGTTCCGTCGAAGTGATCGCTTGCCGGCCCCTGGTAGTAGCGATTGCCCGCCGTCTTCCTCTTCGCCATGCTTGCTCCCGCGCCGTCGTTTGGGGAACATAGGATCGCGCGGCGCTGGCGCAAGCGCTCGGTCCGCCAATGCCAAGGCTTGCGCCCGCGGACGCCGTAGGTTGGCGCGGACGTCGGATTTGCGGAGAAGCCCCATGGCGATGAAACGGACCCGCCAGCCCTGGATGAAGGCCGACGATTTCGGCCGCTCTCTGCCGCGCGGCGTCGGCCTGAACCTGCTCGTCCCGGAGATCACGCCGATGGAGGCGTTCTGCCGGACCGTCCTCGGCGCCAACACCATCTACGCCGACGAGGATTTCGCCGCGGTCGAGCTGCTCGGCTCGGTGTTCATGCTCCACGCCGACCACTCCTATCTCGACCACGAGTTGGGCCGGGCCGTCGCCGGCACGGAACTGCGCGGCGCCGGCGTCGAGATCAGGCTCTACGGCGCCGATCCGGACCGCATCGAGACACGGGCGCGCGCGGAAGGCCATGTCGTGCTCGCCGGCGCCATCGACAAGCCGCATGGCCTGCGCGAGGCCCATGTCGTCGCGCCTTTCGGCTACGTCTTCGTGCCGAGCCGGCCGATCGGGTGATCTCGCCCCTTGAAATGCGGCCAATCGGCAACATTTTTTGCGCGGACACGCATTATTAACCATATCCGGTTGCAATTCCGCCACCATCGCCGATTTGGGTGCTTTGGATTTTCACGGCCGGAGCGCAACCGGCTCCGACGGAGGTATTGGATGAATTCGTCGAAGATGGTTCTCGTCGCCGTATCGCTGGCGGCGCTGTCCGCCGCGGGATGCTCGAGCACGCGGCTGTCTTCGCTCAGCACGCGTCCGGAGCCGCTCCCGGCCGCGCCTACGGGGGCGGTGACGACCTCCCAGCTGCCGCCGCCGGCAGCACCCGGCACGACCGATCCCACCGCCTTCCCGCCGGCTCCCGGAAGCGAGGAGACCAATGTCGCGTCGCTGCCGGCGACGACCGGCCAGCCCCCTGCCGGGGCGCCGGACTTGACGGCCGGCAGCGTCGCCGGCGTCTGGAACGCCACGGTTTCCGGCCAGAGCTGCAAGGTCGCGACGCCGCAGACCAAGTTCGGCCAGGGCTACCGCGCCGGACCGCTGCGCTGCCCCGCACCGCTCGACGGCGTCAAGTCGTGGAACGTGGCCGGCAAGCAGCTCACCCTCTACGATGAGAGCGGCGCCGCGCTGGCGCGCCTCTATTCCTCGGGCGGCGAGAAATTCGACGGCCAGACCGAGGGCGGACTTCCGATTTCGCTCAGCCGGTGATAAGCGGCCGCAGGCAGTCCCGCCTGCGAATATTTCCCCTGGGCCATGAATCTGCGCGACGGTATACAGACCCATCCTTCCGTCCTGCAGCGATACCGGCACCTGGCCGAGACCGGGGCGATCCAGGCCGACCCGGCGCAGGAGGCGGTCGCCGCCGCGCTCGACGGTCTCATCGACCGGGTCGCCGACCGCAGGCTCGAGGCGAAGTCGAGCGCGCTCGGCTGGCTGTTCGCCCGCAAGCACCCGCGCCGCGAGCCGATCCGCGGACTCTACCTCCACGGCGGGGTGGGCCGCGGCAAGACCATGCTGATGGACCTGTTCTTCGAGCTGGTCCCGGCGCGGCGCAAGCGCCGGGTCCATTTCAACGACTTCATGGCCGACGTCCAGGACCGCATCCAGAAGCACCGCCAGGCGCGCAAGGACGGCACCGTCAAGGAGGACGACCCGATCCCGCCGGTGGCCAGGGCGCTCGCCGAGCAGGCCTGGGTCCTGTGCTTCGACGAGTTCTCGGTGACCGACATCGCCGACGCGATGATCCTGTCCAGGCTGTTCTCGGCGCTGTTTTCCGCCGGCGTGGTGCTGGTCGCTACCTCGAACGTCGAGCCGGAGAACCTCTACCGTGACGGCCTGAACCGGCAGCTGTTCCTGCCCTTCGTCGACCTGCTGAAACGTCACGCCGAGGTCCTTCCCCTCGACGCGCGCAAGGACTACCGCCTCGACCGGCTGAATCGCCTGCCGGTCTATCTCACGCCGGCCGACGCCGAGGCCGACCGGCAGATGGACGAGAGCTGGGCGCTGGTGGCGGGCGGCGAGCCCGCCGCCGCGGCCGAGGTCGTCGTCAAGGGCCGCCACGTCGCCGTCCCGCTCGCGGCGGGGACCGCGGCGCGCTTTTCGTTCCACGACCTCTGCGAAAAACCGCTCGGCGCGCGCGATTATCTGGCCATCGCCGGCCGCTTCGACACGATCTTCGTCGACCACCTGCCGGTCATGGACGACCACAGGCGCAACGACGCCAAGCGCTTCATCCTCCTGATCGACACGCTCTACGACCACAAGGTTCGCCTGGTCGTCAGCGCGGCTGCGGCGCCGCGCGAACTCTACCGCGGACGCCGCGGCCACGAGGCGTTCGAGTTCGACCGCACCGCCTCGCGGCTGATGGAGATGCAGAGCCGCGACTGGCTGGAAGCCTGGACGGCGCGGCATCGCGGCGAAGCTGCCTAGGAGCCGTCGCCACGACGCCGGATTCGTCGGTAAACTTTGACGTTTACGTAAATACCAATACTTCTAAACGATTGAAAACCTTGATAACCAAAGAATCGGTTGAATAAAATCGTCTTCCGGTCTATGGCAGCGTCGAAATCCCCCGGCCTCCCAGGCTCGCCTTCCAACGCCTCTCACCGGTCCGTCCACGACGGCCTACAGACAGGGATACTCTCCACCATGGCACGCAACAAGATCGCGCTCATCGGATCCGGCATGATCGGCGGCACGCTCGCCCACATGATCGGCCTCAAGGAGCTTGGCGACGTCATCATGTTCGACATCGCCGAAGGCATACCGCAGGGCAAGGGCCTCGACCTCGCCCAGTCGTCGCC
>CAYJMY010000016.1:0-42988 GCA_964371125.1 uncultured Mesorhizobium sp.
CAGCGAGGGTCAACCACCTCGTCTTCGCACAGCCGGTCCCTGCTCGTTCGTCCACATGAACAAATCTCCGATCATTTGTTACGTGACTGCCGGGGGGCATCATCCCTGGATAATCGCGAATGCGCTGACAGCCCGCTTCGGCGACGCCCTGGCGCTGATCCAGGAGAAGCCTGAAAGCAAATGGCACCTTGTCCAACGGCGGGCTCGGAAGCTGGGCTGGTTTAACGCGGCGGGCCAGTTGGGAACGATGGCATTTATCCGCCTTGGAAAACGTGCACTCGGCTTCCGCATCCAGCGCCAAATCAGGCGGCAGCGGCTCGAGGTCGAGCCGCCCCGGGTGCAGAAGGTCGTAACGGTCCCTTCCGTGAATTCGAAAGCGTTCGTTCTGGCCATCGCGGACTTGCAGCCCGATCTGATCTTTCTGGCCGGCTGCAGGATGATGACGAAGAGCACCTTGCGTCGGATGCGCTGTCCGGTGATCAACTACCACGCCGGCACTACCCCCAAATACCGGGGCATGAACGGGGGATACTGGGCTCTCGCCACGGGAGAGCCCGATCAGTTCGGCAGCACCATCCACCTTGTCGACGAAGGGGTCGATACCGGCCCGATTCTGCGCCAGGTCCGATGCCTGCCCGAACCGGGCGACACGATCATTACTTACCCTTACACGCTTGCTGCCGCCTCGCGGACCGCCTGCGTGCAGGTCGTGGAGGATATACTTGCCGGTCGCATGGAGGCGATTCCGGCGGCCGGGCAGTCGCGGCAATGGTATCACCCGCCGATATGGACCTATCTATGGACCGGACTGACCGCACGCGTGTGGTAGACCCCGCACTCAACAACCAGGCCGACACGCATGCTTTCACCTCTGAGGAACCGGACCTACCGTCATCTGTTCGCCGCGCAGGTCATCGCGCTGGTCGGCACGGGCTTGCTAACCGTGGCGCTGGGCCTGCTGGCTTTCGACTTGGCGGGCGAAAACGCCGGAGCCGTGCTCGGCACCGCGCTCGCCATCAAGATGTTCGCCTATGTCGGCGTTGCGCCGGTTGCGTCAACCTTCACCGAACGCGTGCCCCGGCGCGCGATGCTGGTCGCGCTCGACCTGATGCGCGCGGGTGTGGCGCTGTTTTTGCCCTTCGTCACCGAGGTCTGGCAAGTCTACGTCCTCATCTTCGTTCTCCAGTCTGCCTCGGCGGCCTTCACGCCGACCTTCCAGGCGACGATCCCGGACGTGTTGCCGGACGAGAAGGAGTATACACGCGCCCTGTCGCTCTCGCGGCTCGCCTACGATCTCGAAAGCGTCGTCAGCCCGATGCTGGCGGCAGCGCTTCTGACCGTCATTTCCTTCCACAATCTGTTCGCCGGCACGGTCATCGGCTTCCACGTCTCGGCGGCGCTGGTGGTCTCGGTCGTCCTGCCGAGCCCGAAGCCTGCCAAGCCGCGCGGCATCTATAACAGAACCACGCGCGGCATCCGCAACTATCTCGCGTCGCCGCGCCTGCGCGGTCTGCTGGCGATCAACCTTGCCGTGGCCTCGGCCGGCGCGCTGGTGATCGTGAACACGGTCGTCTACGTCCAGGCCGTCTTCGGCCTCGACCAACAATCGACCGCCATTGCGCTCGCAGCCTTTGGTGGCGGCTCGATGCTGGCGGCGTTTGTCCTGCCGCGACTTCTGGAATCCGTTCCGGACAGGACGGCCATGCTCGGAGGCGCAGGGCTGCTGGTAGCGGGGACGATCGCAGCGGCCGCACTCCCGTCTTACGCCTGGCTCCTGCCCGTGTGGTTCCTGCTTGGTCTCGGCTACTCCATGTCGCAGACCCCGTCGGGCCGGTTGCTGCGGCGCTCGGCTCACCCGGAAGACCGCCCGGCGTTGTTCGCTGCCCAATTCGCGCTCTCGCATGCCTGCTGGCTGATCACCTATCCGCTCGCCGGATGGGCGGGGGCGACGCTCGGCCTGCCTGCTGCGGCAGCAACCCTTTCGGCGCTGGCCGCAGCCGCGATAGCTATCGCCCTTGTCGTCTGGCCGGCGAACGATCGGGATGCAATCGAACACCGCCACGACGACTTACCTGCCGACCACCCGCATCTCTCGAAGCCGAGCCATCGCCGCCACGTGCATGCCTTCGTGATCGACGATCTCCACTCAGCGTGGCCGTCGAGAGGCTGACGCGCAGGTGGATGCCGTTTTCACGCTCTTGAGCCTGTTCGCGATCGCCTTCGTCGCCGCAACGATCCTTCCGGCACAGTCGGAGGCGGCCCTGGTCGGTCTCCTCGTCGCGGGAACGCATTCGCCCGTCCTACTCGTCGCCGTGGCGAGCCTCGGAAACGTTCTCGGCGCCGTGGTCAACTGGGCGCTGGGGCGTGGCGTCGAGCGCTTTCGCGACCGGAAGTGGTTCCCGGTCAGCCCATCTTCCCTCGATCGTGCGACCGGATGGTATCGCAAGTGGGGTCGCTAAAGTCTGCTACTCTCGTGGGTGCCGATCGGCGGGGACGCGCTGACCGTCGCGGCAGGAGTATTGCGCGAGCCGCTGTGGAGCTTCGTCGTTCTGGTCACGATCGCCAAGACGGCACGCTATCTCGTGCTGGCGGCCGCCACGTTGGGCGTACTCGCATGATCGGTCTGTTCCAGGACCTCGTCGCCATCCAGCGCGAGATCTACCTCGCCTTCGCGGACCTTATCAGGGAGTTCGCCGAGACGGGAGACTGGGCTCTGCTCGCGGCCTACCTGCCGATGGGAGTCCTGTTCGGCGCGGTGCACGCGCTGACCCCCGGCCACAGCAAGGTGGTGCTCGCCACCTACCTGACCGGTTCGACCGCCAACGTGCCGCGAGGCATGGCGGTGTCGCTCCTATTGTCGTTCGTGCATGTCGGCATGTCCGTCGTGATCGCGCTCCTGTCGCTGCCGCTTGTTTCAGTGGCTCTCGGCAGTGTCGGGCGCGCGCCGCTTCTCGAAGATATCAGCCGCGGCCTGCTGGGCGTGATCGGCCTGTGGATGCTCTGGCAGGGTTTCCGCGGAACCGGTCATGCCCACGGCCAGAGCATGGCCGCAGGATTCGCCGCCGGGCTCATCCCGTGTCCGCTGACGCTGTTCGTCATGACCTTCGCCATCTCGCGCGGCGTGCCGGAGGCGGGCGTCGCTTTCGCGGCCGTCATGATGATCGGGGTGGCGCTGGTGCTGGGGACGGTCGCGCTCGCAGCGGTCCTCTTCCGGCAGCAGCTTCTGCGTCTTCTCGCCACGCGGCCCCGCGCCGTGGATATCGTCACGCGAGCGATCCAGATCGTCGCCGGGCTGATCCTGGTCGCCGTCGCCTTGAACGCGATCCGCGGCTGACGCGCCTGACAGGGAGGCCTTCTCGTCGCGACGTGGCCTCCACGGGAACCGCGGTTTTCCCACGAGCGTCCGGCGCGAGAATCGCGTCCGGAAGCCCGGCAACGGCGGAGAAGAGGCGCGTGACCTGAGATCGATCCCGCGTTCACGGTGCTGTTACCCCTTTTCGCTCTTTGACGGAGATCAAAGTCCAAAGCCATGCTCTGAGAATAAACTTTACCTATGAAACTGCGGGAGACGTGCGTTCGCACCTTCGTTCCGTTGATACTCGTGGTCGCGTTCTTCGCGACCGCGCTCGGCGGTGCAGTTAGCAATCCGCATGTTGATCGTGTCAACGCGATGAGCCATGTGCATGCGCAGAACTCGGCCGGGATTCCCTGTGTCCCGATGCAGGATTTTCAAGACCATGAACACGTCTGCCTGGTAGGCGGGACCTGCCTGCCGGGAGTTCTTCCGTCGGTTGTCTTCGTTCCGGTGATGACGGTGCGGTCTGCACGCGGCCGGTTCGTTCAAAGCCCGAAATTCGGAAGCCAGTCCTTTCCTGAATATCGACCTCCGGAGTCGGCCGCTTGACGGCATGACCTGTTGATGCCGCCAAGAGCCGTTCTCGAACTCGCGCCACCTCTTTGATGGTGCGCGGGGCCGGACGGCATCGGCTAGCCAGGCATCGGCACTATTCCGGCACTCTTCTCGACAGGAAAACAAATGACTTTGCACCAGCATCTAACGACGCGCCGCGGCTTCATCGCGGCACTCGGCTTCGGCGGTGTCAGCCTGTACGGCCTCTGGGCCGCCTACGGCGCCGCGCCGACGCCGCTCGCGCTGTTCGTTCCTAACGAAAGCGCTGCGGAGGGGGCGGGGACACACGGCGGTGCCGAACACGGGCCCGACGCCGACGAGTTCCGCGCCCAGGTGGCGGATTTCGTCGAACGCTTCTCAATGCCCGACGGAAGCGTATACCCGCGACGACCGGAAATGATGGGCGACGCTGGTCACGACACGCGTGCGGCTTTCATGAAGCGTGGTGGGCACGCGACCTCGGCCGCGTTGCAGCATAGGGATGATGGTGCGCCCGCGGCGACTAGCGGGCACGGATCCCATGGCGCCGACACGCCAGTCGACACCCATGGCGCGAGCATGGAAAGTGCCCATGCCGAGGACGATACCCCCCTCGACGTCTATCTCATCGCGGAGAAGTGGTTCTACGAGCCAGCACATCTGCGCCTGGATGCGAACATGCCCTACCGCTTCCGCATGATGGCGGCGGATGTCTCGCACGGAGCCTCGATCCAGTTCGGGCGCGGCGGTCGCATGATCCGGCTGAGGCCCAACCGCGTGACCGAGATGGTCGCGACTTTCGAAGAGCCTGGCAGCTATCTCGTCTACTGCACCGTCTATTGCGGCGCAGCGCATGACGCGATGCAGGCCCGGATCGAAGTGGTCTGAAGGGGAGGCGACAATGACATCGAATGTTACGCATCGCCTGACCACCTTACCAGGTTCCGACCGGCGTCTGCTGCTGGCCATGGGCGGCAGCGCGATTGCAGCTCTTGCGCTCGGCATAGTCGGCGGCCTTGTGACGGCGCTGGCACGCGGCGGCATGATCGATATCCTGCCGGAGACCGCGTACCGTTTCCTGACGGTCCACGGCGTCGGTATTTTCTTTTACTGGCTCTACCTCGCGCAGGCTGCCCTCCTGCTCGGCTTCGTGGCGATCGAGGACGAAGGAGGCGGCATCGCCTTTCGCCCGGCAGCATGGACGGGGTTCGGCCTGATCGCCGCCGGCTTCGTCTTCAGCATGGCCGGCGCGCACATGGGAACGCCACTCCTTTACAACGGCTCCCCGGAGCTTGCAGCGGATGAACCCACGATGCTGCTTGTGTTCAACCTGGGCTATCTGCTCCTCGGGCTCGGCCTGATGGCGACGCCCGCGGCGGCTATCGCTACGCTGCTTCGCTCGCGCCGGAAGGAAGGCCGGGAGACGTTGAGCGCTGTCGGCTTCGCGCTGTTTGCGTGGGCCGGCTTCCTGATGGTCAGCGGCTTCGCGGCGCTTCATGCCTTCGTGCCGGGAACGCTGTGGGCGCTCGGACTCGGCGCCTTTCCAGAGGCACAGAGCACCAACTGGCACATCCTGTTCCACAACATGCACTACCTGCCTCTGATGGCGACGGTGCTGATGTGGTACATGCTGGTGCGTGTGCTGACGGGCGTGAAATCGGTGTTCGGCGAACGTTTCTCCAAGATCGTGTTCGCGTTCTATCTGGTCTTCGTACCGCCAACCTCCCTCTACCACATGTTCCTCGAACCGGACTTGCCCGGCGCTGTGAGGGTCACGGGATCGCTGCTGTCGCTATTCGTAAGCGTTCCGACACTGACGGCCTTTCTGATCATCGTCGCCTCGCTCGAGATTCATGCGCGCGCTCGTGGTGCAAAGGGGCTGTTCGGCTGGATCGGAATGCTGCCCTGGCGGCATCCGGCGATGACGGCGATCGGGTTCGCCGTTGTCAACATGGGCTTCGGCCTCGCCCTCGCTTTCGTACTGATCCAGGAGAAGCTCGCACCGCTCCTTTCCGACACTTTCTTCGTGCCGGGATACTTCCACTTCTTCACGGTGGGAACGGTGAGCCTGACGCTGCTTGCAGCACTAGCCGTGATGCTGCCGGCGCTGGCCGGGCGCGAACTGGCCTGGCCGGTCCTCCTCCGCGCCATGCCTTGGCTGGCGACGGCGGGGCTGCTCGCTTTCGGCGGGGCAGGGGTCGCGGCCGGCTATCTCGGCGTGCCGCGCCGGGTAATGGACGTGACCTACGGCGGCGAGGCTCCGGCGCTATGGCAATCGCTGATGGCGGTGGTCGGAATCGGCGGCACGGTCATGGCGGTCGCGCTGTTCGTCTTCGCCGCGGGCGTGGCGTCTTCCATGCTTCCGAGGCGTCGGTCGGTGGAGCCCTCCGGCCTCGGAGTTTCCTGGGAGGGCGCCGCCGCCCTTCGGGGATCGGCCGCCTGGACCGGGCCGGCTTCGATCCTGGTTATCGTCGCGGCCATGTACCTGTTCACCGCTACCGGCTTCGAGCTGCTGCAAAGCTTGCCCTTCACTGCGGTCGGCGGCGCGGGTCATTGATGGAAAGGATTCGCAAGATGAACGAGGATTTCTGGCTCATCGCCATCGTGGCGGCGGTATGGGCGTTGCTCGCCGCCGTCTACGCCATCGCGCCGTGGGGCGACATGATCGGCTACGCTCGGGTCTGGGGTTTCGGCTCGCTCCTGTTCCTGGGGCTCGCGATGCTGCTGGCTCGGGCAAGACGGTCCCGTTAGCAGCTTGCCAGGGTGCATCGACAGCCGATGGAAGTGACCTCTTGACCTTCCAGTGACTGAAAGCTGCACCCTGGGGGCAAGTTTAAAATCCAATGGAGGCAACAATGCTGAATCTGAACGTTCCCGACATGTCCTGCGGCCACTGCGAGGCCGCCGTGACGAAGGCGATCCGGAGCATCGACGAGACCGCGAAGGTGGACGTGGACCTTACGTCCCGGACGGTTGCAATCGAAAGCACGGCGGATATGCAGCGGATCACCGCAGCGCTCGAAGCGGAAGGCTACCCGAGCCGGCCCGCCTAGCGCGGAGACTTATCCTTATCTGGACGAACGGGCCGGCCTCACCCGCCGGTGGAGCGAGAGCGCAATGAACGAGGCTCACAGCCATCAGCATCAGCACCATCCGCATGGGAAATCTGCCGTACACACGGCCGCAAGAGCGGCCGGTGGGGTCTCCGGTAGTGGACACGCGGGAGGACACGACCACGGAGCGATGGTGGCCGACTTCCGGTGGAGATTCTGGGTGGCCCTGGTGCTGACGCCGCCAGTCCTGCTCCTCTCGCCGATGATCCGGGACTGGCTCGGGCTCGCCGAAACCCTGACGTTTCCGGGCGACGACTTCGTGCTGTTCGCTCTCTCCACGGTCGCCTACGTCTACGGCGGCTGGCCGTTCGTCACGGGGTTTGCGAAGGAAGTCCGGGCTGGCAGGCCGGGCATGATGACGCTGATCGCGCTGGCGATCTCTGTCGCCTATTTCTATTCCGCCGCGGTTACCTTCGGCCTCGACGGGATGGCGTTCTACTGGGAACTGGTGACGCTGATCGCCATCATGCTGCTCGGGCATTGGCTCGAGATGCGTTCGGTCATGGGCGCTTCCAGGGCGCTGGAGGAGTTGGTTCGGCTGCTGCCGGATACAGCCTTGAGGCTGGACCCGCAGGGCAACACCCAGGAGGTCCCCGTTGACGCACTTCAATCCGGAGACAGGGTCCTGCTCAGGCCCGGCGCCAAAGTTCCGGTGGACGGGGAGATCGTGGAAGGCGAGTCCTCGTTCAACGAGGCGATGCTGACTGGCGAGTCAAAACCGGTATCTAAAAAGTCCGGGGACGTCGTCATTGGCGGCGCGATCAACGGGGCAGGCGCCGTCACCGTCGAGGTCAAAGCGACCGGCGACAAGACGTATCTGTCGCAGGTCATCGATATGGTGAAGAAGGCCCAGGCTAGCCGGTCGCGTACCCAGGACGTGGCCAACCGCGCCGCAGGCTGGCTGACTTACGTCGCGTTGACCGTCGGCTTCGGGTCGCTGGCCTTCTGGCTAATCGCGGGCGAAACCTACGAGTTCGCCATCGAGCGCATGGTGACGGTCATGGTCATCGCCTGTCCGCACGCGCTCGGGCTTGCGGTGCCGCTGGTCGTGGCGGTCAGCACGACGCTTAGCGCCGGTAACGGGCTGCTGATCCGCGACCGCGCCGCCTTCGAGCGGGCCCGTGACCTGAATGCGGCGGTGTTCGACAAGACGGGTACGCTGACGGAAGGACGCTTCGGGGTGAGCGATGTCGTGGTTCTTTCCGACAGCGACGAGGCCGAAGAGCTGCGTCTTGCGGCTTCAGCCGAGAGCCAGTCCGAGCACCCGATCGCTCAGGGCATCGTGGCGGCCGCGAAGCAAAGAGAAATCGCCTTTCCTCGTCCGATGAATGTGCGCAACATCACGGGCGAGGGGATCGTCGCGGAGGTCGAAGGACAGGAGGTCAGCATTGTCAGCCCCGGCCGTCTTGCTCGACAGGGCGAGGCCATCAGTGATCTGCGGCTTCGCGATCTCGAGGCGCAGGGCAAGACGGTGGTCGTGCTCGTGCACAACGGCGAGCCGCGGGCGCTGTTCGCGCTGGCCGATATCGTGCGGCCGGAATCACGTGAAGCCGTCGCCCAGCTCAAGAAGCTCGGCATCAACACGGTGATGCTGACCGGCGATGCTGAAGGCGTGGCGAAGGCCGTTTCCGCCGAGCTTGGGATCAGCGAGTATTTCGCAGAGGTCCTGCCGGACCAGAAGGCCGCCAAGATCAAGCAGTTGCGGGATCGCGGACTGAAGGTAGCCATGGTCGGCGACGGCGTCAACGACGCGCCAGCGCTCGTGGAGGCGGACCTCGGCGTCGCAATAGGTGCGGGCACCGACGTCGCCGTGGAATCGGCCGACGTCGTGCTCGTCCGCAGCGACCCAAGGGATGTGGCCGCGATACTCGGCCTTTCGCGCGCAACCTACCGCAAGATGGTGCAGAACCTGATCTGGGCGACCGGCTACAACGCGATTGCCATACCGATGGCAGCCGGCATCACGTTTGGCACGGGGTTCCTGATGACTCCGGCCATCGGGGCCGTATTCATGTCGGCGAGCACCATCATCGTTGCCATCAATGCCCAGTTGCTCCGGTTCTACCGCGGCAGGGCCTGATGGGATTGCCCTGACTGATTCAGGACATATTTGAGGTCGAGGAACCTGCTATATTGGGCGCTGAGTAGGAAGGAGCAGGATCGTTGCATCGCCTCGCACCATGTGTTGCCAGTTTGTGGCGCCTCGATGCGTGTGGTTGGCTTGCGCTCCTGCTCGCGGTGTTGCTCGCCTTCTCCGCCTTTTCCTCGGGTTCGGCACACGCACTCCCGGGGACGCAGACCGATGCGGCGGGGTGGCAGGATGGTTTCCACGCTATAGCGGCCGCCCAATCGGACGATGCAGTTCCGTGCGACCGGAACAGCCACGGCAAGACCGATAGCGGCTGTTGCATGGTCGGTGCATCCTGTGTCCTCTGGGCCCTGGCCGCGGAGCCGGGCCTGACCGTACCGCCGCGGATTCCGTCCGCTTTCCATGTCGAAGCGGAGAGACTGACCTCGGGAAGGCCAGGTCTGCAATTGCGTCCTCCGAGACTCCTCGCGCGCGCCTGAGCGCACGCGCCACATCAGGTTCGTGCGCCGCACCGCAACCGGCGGCCGACATTTGGCTGTAGCGAACTTGGAGTCTCAACATGAATCAGATATCACGTCGCCAGTTTATGGCATCCGCCGCCGCGTGCGGCTCAGCTGGCCTGCTCCTCTCCGCGGGCATTGGCAGGGCATTTGCCGCAGGCCCTTCCGTCATTCGAGCGCAGAGCCGAACGATCGAAGTCAACGGCCGCGCCGCATCAGTGCTCGGCCTGCTCCAGCCTGACGGCAGCCACGGGATCACGCTCGAAGCCGGGCAGGATTTCGCCATGCGGCTGGAGAATGCGCTCGACGCGCCGACCCTCATTCACTGGCACGGCCTGACGCCGCCGTTCGGGCAGGACGGCGTGCCGGACCTGCCGCAGGCTCTTCTGGCTCCCGGCGAGACCTATGACTACAGCTTCCCCGTCACCACGCCCGGCACACACTGGCTGCACGCCCATACGCTGCAGGAACAGCAGCTTCTGGCCGCGCCACTGATCGTCAGGGATTCCGCCGAGGCCTCGCTCGACGAGCAGGAGGTCGTGGTCCTGCTTCACGACTTCAGCTTCAAGAGCCCGGAAGAACTGCTTGCCGGACTGACCGGAGGGACCGGAATGGGCGGGCATGGCGGTCACGGAATGGGCCATGACGCGGCCGAGGCACCGGCGGGCGGCATGGCGATGGACATCAACGATATCGAATACGATGCCTATCTGGCCAATGACCGTACCCTCGCCGACCCTGAGATCTTCCGCGTCGAGAGGAGCGGCACGGTCCGGCTGCGGCTGATTAACGGCGCCACGGCCACCGCCTTCTGGATAGACATCGGCAACCTTCACGGCGCGGCGATCGCTGTCGACGGCAATCCCGTCACGCCGGTCAAGGGCAGCCGGTTCCCGCTCGCCATGGGACAGCGCATCGACATCCGGCTGCGCGTGCCGGGAGAGGAAGGAGCGTGGCCGATCCTCGCTCATCGCGAAGGCGCGGTAGAGAGGACCGGCTTCGTGCTCGCTACGGCGAATGGCGAGGTGAAACGCGTCGCTGCGTCGGCCGGCATACCTTCGGAGCCTCTCGATCTGTCATTCGAGGCGGGCCTGCAATCCACGAAAGCCCTGGCCGGTGCGGAAGCCGGCCGGCGCAAGGAAGTCATCCTCGGCGGGGGCATGATGGGCTACTCCTGGACCCTCAACGGCAAGATTTGGGGATCGCACGACGTAGTCGAGGTCGCTACCGGCGAGCGCGTCGAGATCGCCATGCGCAACGACGGCATGATGGGCCATCCGATGCACTTGCACGGCCACCATTTCCAGGTCGTCGAAATCGACGGGAAGAGGATGCAAGGCGCTGTCCGCGACACCGTTTGGTTGCCGCCGCAGCGGGCCGTCACGGTCGCCTTCGATGCGAACAACCCCGGCGAATGGGCCTTCCACTGCCACCATCTCTACCACATGGCGACGGGCATGATGACCACCGTCCGCTACGCCTCGTGAACTCTCAACGCTGGGCGCGGGACCAGCCCGCGCCCCTGACCAACTTCCGAAGGAGAATGGAAATGACGAAGATTCGCTTCACCTTGATGGCCGGTGCGCTGCTGCTGGCTGCTCCCGCCTTCGCTGAGGATGCCCACCATCCGGCTGAAGTCACTCCCGAGACGCCGAGTCAGTCCGCTCCGGCGCCAGCTACTCAACAGGAGGCCCCCGGCGGCATGATGTCGGGCGACATGATGCAGATGATAATGCGGATGATGTTGTCCGGAGGCCAATCCCCGAGGACGGGAGAAGAAATGGGGCGGATGGCTTCCAGTGGTCCTATGGGTCCAACGGCGCAGATGATGTCGCCTGAGTACGTCGAAGGCCGCATCGCCTTCCTCCGCACCGAGCTTAAGGTAACGCCTGCCCAGGAGTTGCTCTGGGAGGCGGTCGCCGAAGCATTGAGAGAAGGCGCGCGCGCGTCGGAACACATTATGCAGCAGCGGGCGACGGCGCAGACGCTGCTTTCGGCTCTCGAAGGACGTGAGCGAGCGCTATCTGCCCGCCTTGAAAGTGTCCGCCGCCGGAGGGTCGTCGTCGAACCCTTCTATGCAGCCCTCGATGAGACGCAAAAGGCGACCGCGGACAAGCTCATCGAGCCGATGGGAATGATGTGAGGGGAACAGTCTGTGCAAGGAGGCTTACCCATGCCCGAATATCCTTTTTCGGCAGAAATCCGAGTCGTCGTAGACGCCTCTCCCGAGGCGGTTTTCGCGTTTCTCGACGACCACCGCAACCTCTCCGCGCACATGGAGCAGTTATCCTGGATAATGATGCGATCGAGGATGGATATCCACCTCGACGAGAGGGGGACGCGCACCGTCGGCTCCAAATTCGGATTCACCGGAAGCATCCTCGGCATTCCGTTCTCAGTGGAAGAGATGGTGAGCGAACGCGATCCGCCTCGCTCGAAAGCGTGGGTCACCATTATGGAACGGCGCTGTGGGTGATAGGACGCTATCGAATGGGATTCGTGATAGCGCCGGAGTCCGGTTCGTCGCTGCTGACGGTCTTCATAGGCTATGATCTGCCGCGACGTTTCGGGACACGGTGGCTCGGCTGGCTTCTGGGCGGATTCTACGCAAAATGGTGCACCAACCGGATGGCGAACGATGCTGCCCGGCATTTTCGCCTCGAGGCTGGCGAGGCAAACCATTGGCGCAATCGTCAGACATCGTGAAGAAGGTGAAGTGACCTCTGGCGCGGATGGCGCGGCGCACCTTGACCCTGAGCGCGTCGAAGAACACCAGCGGATAGACCGGCTCCAGCGGCCGGGCCTGCCAGGCCGCGATCTCCTCCAGAACCGCGTCGGTGACGGCGCTGACGAGATCGGGCGAGACCTCGATGCCGTAGAGCTCGCGCAGATGTCCGACGATTTCGCGGACGCTCATGCCGCGCGCATACATCGACACGATCTTCTCGTCGAAGCCGGGAAAGCGGCGCTGGTACTTGGCGATTAGCTGCGGATCGAACGTCGCCTGCCGGTCGCGGGGAATATCCAGGTCCATCCGCCCGCTCTCGGTCGTCACCATCTTGCGGCCGTAGCCGTTGCGGCTGTTGCCGGCCTAATCACTCGCCAGGTGATGATCCATCTCCGCGTTCAGCGCCCGCTCGGCAAGCGCCTTCTTCAGATCGTCCAGTAGGCCGTCGGCGTCGAAAGCCGTCTTCGGATCGGTGCCGGCCACGAGTTGGTCGAGAAGCGCGTCAGGAATGCGAGGGGATTTGCGTCGTGCCATTGGGAACCTCCATCGGATCCATCATGGCCGCCCAAACACGAAATTCCTGACACTCCCCGACAAAGACTCGGTCCTCTCGACGGCCGTTGGCCGCCCGGTCGAGATCCAGGCCTATGCCGATCGCATCGTCGTGCGCCAGGACGGCACGATCGTGGGCGAGCATGCCCGCTCGTTCGGCCGCACCCAGACGGTCTACGACCATGGCACTACGTCCCGGTGCTGGTGCGCGAGCCCGGCGCGCTCCGCAACGGTGCACCGTTCCGGGGCTGGGAACTGCCGCCGGCGATGGAACGGGTCAGGGGCCGGCTGAAAGCCGCTGACGACGGCGACCGGCAGATGGTATCGAACCTGACGGCGGTGCTGTCGGATGAGGTCGCTCTTTGGCATACGGTCCAATGGAACCGCGAACACCACTTCGACCCACCCATTCCAATGCAAACATGCGGCGATCCCTGCAATCGACCCCGGAGAGAACCCTGAGCCCGGCAAGCGCTGCATCAACATCGAGAAAGGAGCCTGTTGACAGAGGTGATTGGAGAACAAGGTGCGACACGACCCGCACCGCTCCCCGCAGGACAGAGTCTCAATCATATCCTTGGCCCGAAGGGGCCATTCCACATATGGCATAAAGGGCCGATTGACAGCCGGAACATCCGCTTGCGCCAGGCCATTGCTTTTAAGTAACTGAATAGTTACGAATTCGCCTATTCGAGGAGGCCAGCAATGTACGTCATCGCCAGGACGATCTCATGTGAGTCCGCGTTTCGGCTCGTTTCGGCCGGCATGGACTTCGCGACCGCGAACCATTGGCGCGTAGCTATCGCGGTCGTCGACGCCAGCGGCATTCCCGTAGCGGCCTTGCGCATGGACGGAGCCGCGCCGCCCGTTCTCGATTTCGCGCTCGACAAGGCCTATACGGCGGCAACTATGCGCCGCTCGACCGAGGCGTTCCACCAGCGTATGGACAGCTCGCCGTCGCTGCGTCTGGGCTTGAGCAACCGGCCGCGCCTGATCGTTTGGGGCGGCGGCTTGCCGATCGTCGACGAGGGGCAGGTGATCGGCGGGATCGGCGTTTCGGGCGCCCGCGACGTCGACGACGTGGCCTGCGCGAAACATGCGCTCGGCTCGATCGGCCTGGATTGGGAACCCTGACGGCGTCAGGCGGAGACCAATCGCATGATCGTATCGAGATTGAACCGCAGCCTTTCGTCGAGCGCGTCCTTGGCCATGAGATCGCGCTCGAAAATGATCGCGCCGGTGAAGCGGTTGGTCAGGTAGTAATAGCCGATCGCGGCGATGGTCAGGTTCAATTGAACCGGATCGATCCCTGCCCGGAATACGCCGGCCGCGACGCCTCGATCGAGCAGGGAGCCGACCATGTTGACGAACTTACGGCTGACCACCTTGATGATTTCGGATTTACGCAGGTGCTTGGCGCGGTGCAGGTTCTCGCTGTTCACCAGAGTGAGGAACTCGGGGTTTTTGAGGTAGTATTCCCAGGTGAAGCGGACCAGCCGCTCCAAGGCGGCCTTCGGATCGAGATGGTCGAGGTCCAGCTTCTGTTCGGCAGTGCGGATATCGACATAGGCGGCCTCCAGGGCGGTCTGGAACAGGCCCTCCTTACTACTGAAGTAATGATAGATCATCCGCTTGTTGGCTCGAGCTCTCTCGGCGATGACGTCGACCCGCGCTCCGCCCAATCCGTTCTTGGCGAATTCCTTTTTCGCCGCCTCGAGGATGCGGGCCTTCGTCGCCTCGGCGTCGCGGACGCGGCGTTTCACCACCGGCGCTTTCCGTCTCGTTACTGACATATCCGGTTACTTCCTTCGATCTTCGATTCACTCGCCCTGTTCGGTATTACATAGGCCCGTTTTCACGCATTCGTCAAAACGCGCCGACGCAGGCGCGCCGATCACGCGCATCGCTTGACAGCATCGCGCCACAGAAGTAACTAGTTAGTGCGTTAACGCATCGGCCAAATTCGCACGCCGCGATTCGTGACCGAGTGCGTCGCCGAACCGCCGCCGGAAAACGGCACAACGTCCATCGGGAGGATTCTTCGTGTCCACTTTCATCAAAGACTTCATCGAGCGCGAAACAATCAGTCGCCGCAACTTCCTGTTCGCGGCCGCAGCCGGCTTGACAGCTGCGGCGACGCCAGGCGTTTTCGGGCGCGGCGCGGCTCACGCGGCGCTGACCGATCCCGCCATAGCCTGGTCCTATCGCAACCGGACGAATCCCTACTGGAACTACATCGTCACGGGCGGTGAGTCCTTCGTGCAGTCCATCGGCAAGCCGGTCGACTTCCTCACGCACCTCATCAACGAGGGATCGTCGGAGAAGTCGCTTGCCGATATCAAGGCGTTCCTCGCCAAGACCGGTGGCAACTGCGCCATCGCGGCCGATACCAACGACAGCCCCAACGCCCGGCCGGTGGTCGAAGCGGTGGCGGCGGCAGGCGCCTACATCTCGACGATCTGGAACAAGACCGACGATCTTCACCCCTGGGACTTCGGCGATAACTACGTCAGCCACATGACCTGGTCGGACGAGGGGCCGGCCGAGAAGACCGCGCGCATCCTGTTCGAGGCCATGGGCGGCAAGGGCGGCGTGGTACACTTGGGCGGTATCGCGGCCAACAATCCGGCCGTCGAGCGCCTGAACGGCTTGAAGAACGCCCTGAAGGACTTCCCGGACATCACGCTTCTCGATGCCCAGCCGGCTGATTGGGATACTCAGAAGGCCAACGAGCTGATGAGCCAGTTCCTGACCCGCTACGGCGACAAGATCACGGGCGTCCACTGCGCCAACGACACGATCGCCTATGGCGTTCTGGCCGCTCTCGAGGCCGAGGGAATCCAGGGAATGCCGGTCGTCAGCTATGACGGCAACCAGCAGGCCGTCGAGCTCGTCATGGCGGGCAAGATCCTAGCCACGGTCTTCACCAACCCGCACTGGGGCGGCGGCATCACCGCCGCGCTAGCCTATCACGCGGCCATCGGCACGTTCAAACCGTCGGAGGAGCCGAAGGAACATCGCGAGTTCTATGGCCCGACGATCCTCATCACCCAGAAGGATGCCGAGGACTTCAAGAAGAACTACCTCGACAACACGCCGACCTATGACTGGAAGGACTTCTGGGGCCCGACCAACGGCCAGATCCAGTACAAGTGAACCCAGTACCCGCCGGCGGACGCCCACGCCTCCGCCGGCGCCAATCGGATGACCACTGGATCAGCGGGGCGCCAAGTGAGTGGCTTTCTGACGCGTTCGGACATCGTGCGATGGGCACCGTTCCTGGTGCTCTTGGCGTTGATCATCGCTTTTTCCGTGATCAATCCGAGCTTTTTTTCCTTGCGGAACGCAGCGCGCATCGCGCTGGCGGCGACGCCTCCGCTCATGGTGGCGCTCGGTGTCACCTTCATCATCATCATGGGATCCATCGACCTGTCGATGGAGGGCGCCGTCTCCGTGTGCGCAGTCCTTTTCGCGACCATGTTTATGGCATTGGGCGGGACACTAGGGTCGATCGCCTGGATCGCCATTCCGGCGACATTGCTGATCGGGGCGGTATTCGGCTTCGTCAATGGCTTGCTGCACGTCCGACTGCAAATCCCGTCCTTCATGGCCAGTCTCGCCTTCGGCTTCGTCGGCACGGGCCTGGCGCTGTTCGTGACCGGCGGCAACCGGATCCGCATCGAGGATGAAGTGTTTCGCAGCCTGCTGACCTACAGACTCGGCGGATTCCCGCTGATGGTCTACGTCGCCATCGTCTTAGTACTGGCCGCCTGGTTCATCCTGACCCGGACGACATTGGGACGGAATCTCTACGCCGTCGGCGGGGGCGAGGAACTGGCCCACGCCTCCGGGCTTGATGTCAGGCGTGTGCGGAGAATGGGCTTCACGCTGGCCGGTTTCTTCTACGCTGTCGGCGCATTGCTGGCCGTCGCGCGCATCGGCATCGCCGAGACGGCGACCGGCAACAATTTCATGTTCGCCTCGATCACGTCGGCGGTTGTCGGCGGCGTCGCGCTCTGGGGGGGCATCGGCGGTGTCTGGAACGTCGTCGTCGGCGTGCTGATCGTCAACGTCATCAACAACGGCATGGTCGTAATCGGCCTGCCCGACTACCTACAGGACGGGATGCTCGGCCTGCTGGTGATTGTGGCCGTGGTGCTCTCGACCGATCGTCGCAGTGTCCGTTTCGTCAAGTGAGGGCGCCGCGATGTACGAACTGAAAGCGGTCGACAAGAAATTCCCCGGCGTCCATGCGCTCAAGGCGGTCGACTTTGTGGTCAAGCGCGGCGAAATCGTCGGGCTTGTCGGCGAGAACGGCGCCGGCAAGTCGACGCTGATGAAGGTCATCTACGGCGCCTATCAGCCCGATGGCGGCACCATCACCATCGACGGTAAGGCGGTTCGGTTCCAGAACCCTCGCCAGGCGATGAGGAAGGGCATCGGCATGGTGTTCCAGGAACAGTCGCTGATCCCAAATCTGACGGTCATGGAGAACATCTTTCTCGCCAACGAGGCGCAGTTCGTGCGCTTCGGCATCATCAATTGGAAGGCCATGGCCGACGCGGCGCGGAAGCAACTCGCCAAAGTCAAGCTGGATATCGACCCGTCGGTGGTGACGTCGGACCTGTCCTTCGCCCAGCGCCAACTCGTCGAGCTCGCCAAGGTGCTGACGCTCGAGGAGCGGGTCGAGGGTGACCTGGTCATCCTCCTAGACGAACCGACCTCCGTGCTGGCCGAGGACGAGGTGAAGATGCTGTTCCGGATCGTGCGTGACCTCACCGCGCGCGCGTCCTTCATCTTCGTCAGCCACCGCATGGATGAAGTGATGGAACTGTGCGACCGCATCTACGTGATGAAGGACGGTCAGATCGTCGACGTCGTGGGACATGGCGAGAAGAGCGCCGAAGCGATCCAGCACAAGATGGTCGGTCGGAACGTCGACAAGGAATATTATCGGGAGCAGCGCCAGAAACCCTTCGATGCCGGCCATGATTTGTTGCGCGTGGACGGAATCGGCCTTCCGGGCAGGATGCGCGACATTTCCTTCACCCTTCATGCAGGGGAAGTCCTATGCCTTGTCGGAACCGAGGGTTCGGGTCGCGAGGCGATCCTGCGGACGATCTACGGAATGCACCGGCCCGCAGCCGGCACCATCGCAGTCAAGGGAGAGCAGGTGACGCAGTTCACCCCGCGCGAAGCGGTGGCGCGGGGCATCGGATATGTGCCGCGCGAACGCAAGGTCGAAGGCATCGTCGGCGGGATGACCGTCTTCGAGAACATGACGCTCTCGCAGATGGGCAGGTATTCGCACGCCGGTATCCTGAAGGTTGGTGCCGAGAAGGCCCTGGCGCGCGAATGGATCGGCAAGCTTTCGATCAAGGCGCATTCCGAATTCGCCGATTGCGGCAATCTGTCGGGCGGCAACCAACAGAAGGTGGTGTTGGCGAAATGGCGGTCGGCCGGGTCGGACGTAATGCTGCTCGACCACCCGACACGCGGCCTCGACATCGGTGCCAAGGAGGACGTCTACGAGATGATCCGGGACATGTGCGACGCCGGCATCGGCGTCGTGCTCGTCGCCGACACGCTCGAAGAGGCCATTGGCCTGTCGCACACCATCATCGTCGTCAAGGACGGCGAAATGCAGAAGCGCTTCGATTGCGTACCCGGTGCGAAGCCGACGCCCTACGACCTCATACACTACATGATCTGAGGGATGAAGATGAACCTTCAGCGACTGAAGCCGCACCTGCCCTGGATCACCCTCCTGGCGCTCGTTGCCATCGTCGGATCGTTCGATCCCCACTTCCTGAAGCCGGCCAACATGCTGTCGCTGGCCGGCGACATTGTGCCCCTGTTTATCATGGCGCTCGGCCTGACTTTCGCGATCTATATCGGCGGCATCGACCTTTCTGCGCAGTCGATGGCAAACATGATCACCGTCGTCGCCACCGTCTATCTGGCAACCTTCGGCTTCTGGGTCGCAGCGCTTTGCGTTGTCGCGGGCTTCCTGCTCGGCATGGTTTCCGGCTACGTGACGACGCGCCTGCTGGTGCCTTCGTTCATCTCTACGCTTGCGGTCGGCGGAATCTGCTTCTCGATCGCGCAGTGGCTTTCCGGCAACCGCTCGCTGAACATGGATTCTGCGCAGCGCGATGACGTGTTCGGCTGGATGATCGGACGCAGCGGGATCGTGCCGCATGAATTGTTCATCGCCGCCGGCCTTTTGCTGATCTGCCTTTTCATCGAGAGGCGGACCACGCTCGGCCGCGCGCTCAAGGCGGTCGGCGCCGGAGAACTCGCCGCTGCCGCCTCCGGTCTCGATGTCGCACGCTACAAGATGCTCGCCTTCGCCATTTCCGGAGGGCTTGCCGCAACGGCCGGGCTGCTTTTCTCGGTCAAGCTGTCGGGCGGCGCGCCAACGATCGCCAACGGCTTCCTCCTGCCGGCGATCGTTGCCGTCCTGGTCGGCGGAACGCCGCTGACCGGCGGGGTCGGCGGTGTCCTCAATACGGCGATCGGCACCATGATCGTGGCCGTCATCCGCGCTTCGATGCTCTATTTCGGCATTGCGGCTACGCAGCAGCAAATGGTGTTCGGCCTCGTCCTGATTGTCGCCATCGCCCTCACCATCGACCGGTCGAAGCTGAGGACAGTGAAATGATGGCGAACGATACCATGCAGGCCGCCGTCCTCGTCGAGCCGCGGCGGTTCGAGGTGCGCGAAGTCGCGATCCCGGAAATCGGCCCCGACGACGCCCTCATCCGCGTGGAAAGGTCCGGGATCTGCGGGACGGACATGCACATCTTCAACGGCCACTATGCGGCCGATCGCCTGCCGCTGGTCCCGGGCCATGAGTTCTGCGGTCATGTCGCAGCGCTAGGTGCTGCCGTGCGCAATGTACGTGTCGGCATGCGCTGCGTTGCCGACATCAATATCGGCTGCGGGACCTGCTACTGGTGCCGCCGCAACGAAATCCTCAATTGCCCGGGCATGACGCAGGTCGGGATCGGGCGCGATGGGGCATTCGCCGAATATGTCGCGCTGCCGGCGAGGCTGGCCATCGAGGCGCCGGAAACCGTTCCGGCCGAAATCCTCGCGTTGACCGAGCCTGTGGCCTGCGTCGTGCGCGCCGCGCGCAAGGCGAGGGCCGGCATCGGTCAGTCCGTGGTCATTCTGGGCGCCGGTCCCATAGGCAACCTGCATGTGCAGATGATGCGGCTATGCGGGGCGGCGCCGATAATCGTCGCCGACCTGTCGGAAGACCGTTGCCGCATGACGCTCGAAGCGGGCGCCGACGCGGCGATTTCCGATCCGTCGCTCCTCAAGACCCGCGTGCTCGAAATGACTGGCGGGCGCGGCGCCGATCTGGTGATAGAAAGCGTCGGCTCGACCCGTCTCTACGCCGAAGCGTTCGATCTGATCCGCAAGGGCGGCCATGTCGCTTTTTTCGGGATCACTGGCCCCGGAGAAACCGCGCCGGTCGATATCCTGCGGACGGTCCTGGAAGAAAACAGCATCAAGGGCTCGGTCGCGGGCATGGGCGAGGACATGCACGATGCGCTGGCGCTGCTTGTCCACGGCAGGTTTCGCACGGATGCCTTTACCGGCGCGAACTTCTCCCTCGCGCGGATCCAGGATGCATTCGAGACGCTGCCGCTGCGCCCGGGCGACCTGAAGACGCAAATTATCATCGGCTGAACGGGCCGTGCGACGATCGGGAAGTTGACAATGAAATAACCATCCGGTTACAAATTTGCAACGTTGCAATTCCTTGGGAGTCTGTAATGAACAGTCCGGTTTCCATGCGTTCGCTACCGTCGTCCCCGCGTGAATTCGGATTCTGGATCGACAACCGGTCGGTCGCCGGCGCGGAATTGTTCGAGCGCAATTCGCCGGGCCACGGCGTGCCCGTGACGCGGACCCCCAAATGCTCGGTCGACGACCTGAACGCCGCCGTGGCGGCCGCCCGCCGCGCTTTCGAGGACCGGAGCTGGGCCGGCCTGTCCGGCGCCGATCGCGGTGGCGTGCTGTTGCGCGCCGCGGAGCTGCTCAGGCAGCGCCGCGACGAGATCGCCTATTGGGAAGTGCTGGAGAACGGAAAACCGATCGCACAGGCGCGTGGCGAGATCGACCATTGCATCGCCTGTTTCGAAACCGGCGCGGGCGCGGCCCGTCTCCTGCACGGAGACAGCTTCAACAGCCTCGGCGACGGCCTGTTCGGAATGGTGCTGCGCGAGCCGATCGGCGTCGTCGGCCTCATCACGCCCTGGAATTTCCCGTTCCTGATCCTTTGCGAGCGCGTGCCGTTCATTCTCGCCTCGGGCTGTACGATGGTCGTGAAGCCGTCGGAAGTCACTTCGGCAACGACGCTGATGCTGGGCGAGATCCTCGCCCAGGCCGGTCTTCCCGAGGGGGTCTACAATGTGGTGACGGGCTCGGGCCGTACCATCGGCCAGGCAATCACCGAGCATCCGGACGTCGACATGCTGTCGTTTACCGGTTCGACGGCGGTCGGCCGTTCATGCGTTCATGCTGCGGCCGATTCCAATTTCAAGAAACTCGGACTGGAACTGGGCGGCAAGAACCCAATTATTGTGTTTGCCGATGCCGATCTTGAAGATGCCGCCGATGGCGCTGCTTTCGGCATTTCATTCAACACAGGCCAGTGTTGTGTGTCGTCGAGTCGGCTGATCGTCGAGCGGTCGGTGGCGAGGCAGTTCGAGCAAATCCTCGCGGCCAAGATGAAGAAGATCGTGGTCGGCGACCCGCTGCAGGACGACACGCAGGTCGGCGCCGTCACCACCGATGCGCAGAACGCGACGATCATGGGCTTCATCGAAAAGGGCAAGGCGGAAGGCGCCAGGCTCCTGACCGGCGGTCAAACCGTCGAAATCGGCAAGGGGCGCTACATCGCTCCCACCCTGTTTTCCGGCGTGACGCGATCCATGTCGATCGCCAGGGACGAGATCTTCGGCCCGGTCCTGTCGTCCTTCCACTTCGACACGGTCGAGGAGGCGATCGCGATCGCCAACGACACGGTCTACGGACTGGCGGCGAGCGTATGGACCAAAAACATCGACAAGGCGCTGACGGTGACGCGCCGCGTACGCGCCGGCCGCTTCTGGGTCAATACGATCATGGCGGGCGGGCCCGAAATGCCGCTCGGCGGCTTCAAGCAATCCGGCTGGGGCCGCGAAGCCGGAATGTACGGCGTCGAGGAATACACGCAGGTCAAGTCGGTCCACGTCGAAATCGGCAAGCGCACGCTTTGGATCAAATGATGGCAAACGCTTATGATTACGTGATTGTCGGCGGCGGTTCGTCAGGATGCGTTCTTGCCGCGCGGTTGTCGGAAAATCCCGATGTCAGGGTTTGTCTCGTCGAGGCGGGGCGCAAGGATTCCAACCCGCTTATCCACATGCCCGTCGGCTTCGCCAAGATGACGACCGGCCCGTTGACCTGGGGATTGACCACCGCGCCCCAGCGTCACGCCGACAACCGCGAGATCCCATATGCGCAAGCCAGGGTTCTGGGCGGCGGATCGTCGATCAACGCCGAGATTTTCACCCGTGGGCATCCCTCCGACTACGATCGGTGGGCGCAGGAGGAAGGCGCGGAAGGGTGGGCATTCGCGGATGTGCAGAAATATTTCCTGCGCTCCGAGGGAAACACCGCCTTTTCCGGCGGATGGCACGGGACCGACGGACCGCTCGCGGTTTCCGTCATCCCGGAGCCGAACATCCTGTCGCGCGCCTTCGTGCAGAGCTGCCAGGAATTCGGCATGCCCCATAATCCGGACTTCAACGGCGCGAGCCAGGAAGGCGCCGGCCTGTACCAGACGACGACGAGAAACAACCGGCGCTGCTCGGCGGCCGTTGGCTATCTGCGCCCGGCCCTGCAGCGAAAGAACCTGTCGGTCGTCACCGGCGCCCTGGTCCTGCGGGTTCTGTTCGACGCAAACAGGGCTACCGGGGTCGAAATCGCCACCGGTTCGTCGGTCACGGTCATTCGCGCGGAGAGCGAAGTCCTGCTCGCGGCGGGTGCGATTGGCACGCCGAAGCTGATGATGCTGTCGGGCCTTGGGCCGGCGGCGCATCTGGAAAGCCATGGCATCAAAGTCGTGGAGAACCTGTCCGGCGTCGGGCAGAACCTGAACGACCATTTCGGCATCGACATCGTCGCCGAACTGAAAGGCCACGAATCCCTCGATAAATACAACAAGCTGCACTGGATGCTGTGGGCTGGCGTCGAGTACGCCCTGTTCAATTCCGGACCGGTCACGTCGAACGTCGTCGAAGGCGGGGCCTTCTGGTATGCGTCCGGAAAGGGTTCCGGGCCAAGGCCGGACCTGCAGTTCCATTTCCTCGCCGGCGCCGGGGCCGAAGCCGGTGTGCCTTCGGTGCCTAAGGGGTCTTCCGGCATCACTCTCAACAGTTACACGCTGCGCCCGAAGGCGCGGGGTTCGGTCACCCTGCGATCGGCCGATCCGCGCGAAAAACCGGTAGTCGATCCGAATTTCCTCGGCGACCCCGACGATCTTCGCATTTCGACCGAAGGCGTGAAGATCAGCCGGGAGATCTTCAGCCAGCCTTCGCTGCGCAAATACGTCAAGGAGATCCGATTTCCGGATCGGAATGTCCGCACGCAGGCCGATTTCGAAGCCTATGCCCGCCAGTACGGCCGCACGTCCTACCACGCGACCTGCACCTGCAAGATGGGCACGGACGAGATGGCGGTGGTCGACCCGCAACTCAGGGTGAGAGGCATGGACGGACTGCGCATCTGCGACAGCTCGGTGATGCCCTCGTTGATCGGTTCGAACACGAATGCGCCAACGATCATGATTGGCGAAAAGGCCGCCGACATGATCCGGGGCAATCACTAAACTCAGTTGCGGCGGCGGTCGTCCGTGACAACGACATCGAGAAAATTCCCGAGGAATGCTCCCTCAATACGGGCGAGGACGGCGGAACCGCCGCCCTCGTTTTTTCGCTCGTCAATCGAAATCCGGGGCATAGGGGACTAGGTCTTTCCCCACGATCCGGTAACCGACGGCCGACATCTCGTCGATCTTCTGCATGTCGATGGACGACAGGGTGAAATCCATTACGTCGAAGTTGGCGCGGATGTTTTCCGGCTTCGTCGACATCGTGTTGATCGGTACGCCTTTCTGCAGAATCCAACGCAGGACGACCTGCGCCGCCGATTTGCCGTATCCTTTGCCGATCTCGCCGAAGATCGAGTACTTGAAGACTTCTCCCCGGGCGACCGAGCAGTAGGACGACAGCGGAATTCCGGTCTCGTTCGCGGCGGCGAGCAGCCGGCTCTGGTCCAGAAGCGGATGGAACTCGACCTGATTGGTGACCAGCGGCGATCGCACGATCCTCTTCGCTTCGTACATCATCGCGGCCGTGTAGTTGGAGACGCCGATGTTGGAAGCCAGGCCGCTGTCGTGCGCGCTCTGGAGGAGTTCCAGCGACTGCCGAATGGCGCCGCCGGGCGTCGGCCAGTGCAGGAGCAGGATATCGACCTTGTCGATGCGCAGGTCGGTGAGCGATTTTTCCACCGACCGGATAAAATCGGCTTCGGCGAAGTTCTCGAAATTCACCTTGGTGGTGATGCACAGGTCGGATCGGGCGATACCGCTTTCGGCCAGCGCCGCACCGGTATCGCTTTCATTCCCATACATCTGCGCGGTGTCGAAAGCCCTGTAACCAGCGGAAATCGCGGCGTTAATTGCGTCGCGCAGGACCTCGCCCCTGAGCGGAAACGTGCCGAAGGCCCTCTGATTGGTCTTCTGGAATGTGATGTTCATTTCCCGTCCTTTCTGCAAGCCCGACCGATGGCGTCGAATAGAGCATTTCGTCGCGATTGGGCCTTGATGTAACGCCCCGTTGCGGGTTATTTTATAACTGGTTAGTTACTTAATTCCAAGAGGCGAAAGAGATATGATTGGCAAGGTCAAGCCGCTCGAGGAGGCGGTCCGCATGATCCCGGACGGCGCGGTCGTCGCGGTCAACTCCTCGTCGGGGCTGCTCTGCCCGGACGCCGTGTTGCAAGCGCTCGGCGAGCGCTTCGATCGGGAAGGATCGCCCAAGGGGTTGACCACCATCCATCCCATCGCCGCGGGCGACATGTTCGGTACGAAAGGCGTCGATCACATCGCCAAGCCGGGGATGATCTCGCGGATCATCGGCGGTTCCTATCCTTCGGGACCCACCAATGCCGACCCCCCCCTGATCTGGCAGCGCATCCTCGCGGAGGACCTGGCGGCCTGGAACATTCCGTCGGGGATCGTGTTCGACATGCTGCGCGAAGGCGCCGCCAAGCGCCCGGGCGTGCTGACCAAGGTCGGTCTGGACACGTTCGTCGATCCCCGCCAGGACGGGTGCGCGATGAACGAGACGGCCCGCAGGGCGCCTATCGTCAGGCTGGTCGAATTCGACGGTGAGGAATGGTTGCATTTCCCGCCGATCATGCCCGACGTCGCCATCATCCGCGGCACGACCGCCGACGAAAACGGCAACCTGACCTTCGAGCACGAGGGCGCCACGCTGGGGGCGATGGAGATGGCGCTGGCGGCGCGGAACTCCGGCGGCATCGTCATCGCCCAGGTCAAGCGGGTGGCCGCTCAGGGAACCTTGCGTCCCCATGACGTCAAGGTCCCGGGCATCCTCGTCGACGTCGTCGTCGAGGCGCCCGACCAGTTGCAGACCACCGCGACCACGTACGATCCGGCGATCTCCGGCGAGCTGTTCCGGCCGCTGCATACGTTCCGGACGCCGGAGTTCAATGTCGCGAAGGTGATCGCACGTCGCGTCGCCACGGAATTGAAGTCGGGCTGGGCGGTCAACATCGGATTCGGCATCTCGGCAAACGTACCGCGCGTGCTCATCGAAGAAGGCATGCACGGCGAGGTGACCTGGGTGATCGAGCAAGGAGCGGTCGGCGGCGTACCGCTTCTCGATTTCAAGTTCGGCTGCGCTTCCAACGCCGAGGCGTTCGTCGCTTCGCCACACCAGTTCACCTATTTCCAGGCCGGCGGATTCGATTGCTCGCTGCTGTCGTTCCTGGAAATCGGCGCCGACGGTTCGGTGAACGTCTCCCGGCTGTCCTCAACGCCGCACCGCACTGCCGGCGCGGGCGGCTTCGTCGACATCACGGCCCGGGCGCGCAAGATCGTCTTCTCCGGCAACTTCAACGCCGGTGCCAAGATGCATATTGAGGACGGAAGGCTGGTAATCGACAGAGAGGGGAAGATCGCCAAGATCGTTCCCAGGGTGGACCAGGTGAGTTTCTCCGGCAAGCGAGCAGTTTCGCAGAAGCAGGATGTCACCTACGTGACGGAGCGCTGCGTTCTGCATCTCGAACCGAATGGCCTGACCGTCTCGGAGATCGCGCCCGGCGTCGACCTGGAACGCGACATTCTTGCGCAAGCGGCCACACCGCTGCGGGTCTCACCAGATCTGAAGCTGATGGATGCCGCGCTTTTCCGGGAAAAGCCGATGGGGCTGCGTCTATGACCGATCCTCGCCTGGAAATCGTCTTCGAAGACGAGATCGCCCAACTAACGATTCGCCGGCCCGAGAAGCTGAATGCGCTGGACGCCGATATGGTCGATGCGCTGCTCGTTGCTTGTCGCGCGGCCGAACGCTCGCGTGCCCGAGTACTAGTCCTCACGGGGGAGGGAGACCGTTCATTCTGTGCAGGCGGCGACATCGATGCCTGGAGTTCATGGGAGCCGGAGCTCTTCGGCCGCCATTGGGTGCGCGACGGGCACGCCGCTTTCGATGCCCTGGCGCGCCTGGCGATTCCGGTGATAGCGGTCTTGAACGGCCATTGCCTCGGTGGCGGCTTGGAACTCGCGGCCTGTGCGGACTACCGGATCGCCGAGGAGCATGTGAAGATCGGCCAGCCCGAAAGCGGCCTCGGCATCATACCGGGTTGGTCCGGCACGCAGCGCGCCGTAAGGCGCTTCGGCGCCCAGACCGTGCGCTGTATGGCTGTCTTCGGCGAGGTTTTCAATGCGACGCGGGCTGTTGAACTCGGTTTGGTCGACAAAGTCGTCGGAAAAGGAGAGGGACTCGCGGTCGCGCGGGACATGGCCGCCCGTGTCATTGCGCGCTCGCCGGTCGCGACCGAACTGACGAAGATGCTCGTCAACGCCGCCGAAGGCGAGGAACGCGAACGCGTGCTGGAAGCGTTGGGCGGGATGGTCGCCGCCGGCAGCCAGGAGCTGAAAGAGGGCCTGTCGGCATTTCGCGAAAAGCGTCGACCGAACTTCAGAGGGAAATAAGATGATCCGGCACATCGTCGCGTTACGCTTTCGGAATGACATTGATCCGTTAACGAGGGAGCGGCTTTTTTCCGAACTCCGGTCGCTGCAGGGGCACATCGCTGGAATTCAAGACTTTCGAACCTTCACGAACGTTTCTCCGGAAACCGATTTGGTCCGCGGCTTCACGGACGTGTTCTGGTTCGATTTCCGTGACGCACAGGTTCGCGATGACTACCTTGCCGATGAGGAGCATAGAGCCATCGGCGCGAGAATCGTGACGGAGCTCGAAGGGGGCGCAGACGGAGTTTTCGTCATTGATCTCGAAATCTAACGCGACCGACCGGGAAATCCTCAAGACCATGTTCGATGCCGCCGTGCTGGCGGCCGATCCCCTTGCCGCCTTGTCGTCCAACCTGCCGGAGAAGCCGAGCGGCCGCACCATCGTGATCGGCGCCGGCAAGGGCGCGGCGCAATTGGCGGCGGCCTTCGAATCGCTGTGGGATGCGCCGCTGACGGGTGTCGTGGTGACGCGCTACGGGTATGCGTGCCCGACCAAGCGCATAAGGGTCATGGAAGCGGCGCATCCGGTGCCCGATGAGGCCGGACTTGCCGCGAGCAGGGCGCTGTTCGATGCCGTCGCCGGGCTGACCGCCGACGATCTGGTCGTTGCGCTGATCTGCGGCGGCGGCTCGGCGCTGCTTCCCATGCCGCCCGGCACGTTGTCGCTCGACGACGAGGCCGGCCTCAACCGGGCGCTCCTGAAAAGCGGGGCGCCGATTTCGGTGATGAACGCCATAAGGAAGCAGGTTTCCCTCATCAAGGGCGGTCGCGTGGCGCGGGCGGCTTTTCCGGCGAAGGTGGTGAGTTTGGTCGTTTCCGACATACCGGGCGACAACCTCGCGCAAGTCGCCTCCGGCCCGACCATTCCGGATGCCGCGACGCGAGCCGACGCACGGCGGCTTGCCGAAGCGTGGAGACTGGAATTTCCGGCTCCGGTGACGCATTGGCTGAACGGAGAGTGCGAGCCGGCACCCAGTCCTGCCGATCGGGCTTTCGCCCGCAACGAGATGAGGGTCATCGCTTCGGCCCGTTTGTCTCTGGAGGCAGCGGCGAGGAACGCGGCATCGTACGGCCTGCCGGCCGTCATCCTGTCGGACGCAATCGAAGGGGAATCGCGCGACATCGCGCGGATGCATGCGGCCATCGCCCGGGAAGTGACCTTGTGGAACAGGCCGTTCAACAAACCAGTCGTCGTCCTTTCCGGCGGCGAAACCACGGTGACCCTGCGCGGCAGGGGACGCGGCGGGCGCAACAGCGAATTCTCGCTCGCGCTGGCGATTGCGGCGGAAGGACTGGAATTCGCTGCCCTGGCGGCCGACACCGATGGGATAGACGGCTCTCAGGACAATGCCGGCGCTTTCGCTGACGGCACGACCGTCGCGCGGCTGTTGCGCCTGGGTATCGACCCGCGGGCGCTGCTCGCCGGCAACGATTCCTATGCGGCTTTCGAAGCGTTGGGAGACCTGTTCGTTACCGGGCCGACCGGCACCAATGTCAACGACTTCCGCGCGATCCTGATCCGATAGCCGTTCAGAGCCGCATCATCAGCGTCGTCCGGCCGAGTTGAACGATCTCGTCGCGCTGGTTCCGGGCCTCCACCGACAGGACGGCGATGCCGCGCTTGCCGTCGCTGGTCGGTCGCCTGGACCGGACGGTGAAGCCTGCGCGCAGGGTGTCGCCCGCCAGCACCGGGGAGCGGAACGAGATGTCCCAGCCCAGCGAGGCGATGGCGTCGAATTGCGCCGGGGCCTGGTTCTTCAGCCCGTCGATCATCGACAGGACCAGAAGGCCATGCGCGACGCGGGCGGGAAAACCCAGGGCGCGCGCGGCGGCATCGTCCATATGCAGCGCAAACCGGTCACCGGATAGGTCGGCGAAGCGGTCGATGGCGTCGGTGGTGACCTCGACGGATGCGGTCTCGACCCGGTCGGCGATGCGCAGGGCGGAAAGGCCGTGGATGCCCGGCGGCAGCACCCGCCCCCTCATGCCGGCACCGGGGCGTCCTCGCGCAGGAGGCGCTTCTGCTTCAACGCCGCCCAGAACTCGGTCGGTAGCGGATGGCTGAACCAGGCCAGGTTCTGGTCAAGCTGCTCGACCGTGCGGGTGCCCGCGCAGAACGACGCCACCGCCGGATGCGCCACCACGAACTGCAGCGCCGCCGCCGGCAAAGGCACGTTGAACTCGGCGCAGACCGCCTCGATCTTCGCCACCTTCTCCATGATGTGCGCCGGTGCGGGCGCATAGTTGTACTTCGCGCCCGGCCTCGCTCCGGTCGCCAGGATACCCGAATTGAAGCCGCCGCCTACAACGACGGCGGCGCCGCGTTTCTCGCACAGCGGCAGGAATTCGTTCAGCGCCTCCTGCTCGAGGAGGGTATAGCGGCCTGCCAGCACGAAGCAGTCGAAGTCCCGTTGCTTCAGCGCCTCGTGGCAGACTTCCCACTCGTTAACGCCGACGCCGATCGCCTTGACGGCTTTTTGTTCGCGCAAGGCGGCAAGCGCCTTGTAGCAGCCGTCCATCGCCTGCCTGAACACCTCCGGCTGGTCCTTGCCGCGGGTGAAGACATCGATGTCATGGATGAACAGGATGTCGATCCGCTCGAGCGCCAAACGCTGCAGGCTGTCCTCGAACGCACGCATCGTGCCATCGTAGCTGTAGTCGAAATGCATGGTGAAAGGAGCCCCATTCACCCATGGCGAAAAATCGATGGATTCGCGCTTCGCCGGTTTGAGAATCCGGCCGACTTTCGACGACAGCACGAACGCGTCGCGCTTCTTCCAGCGCAGCGATTGTCCGGTGCGTAACTCCGACAGACCGTGTCCGTACATGGGCGCGGTATCGTAGAAACGGACCCCCGCCTCCCAGGACCGCTGGAACATCTCGTCGGAGGTCGCCTCGTCGATTTCGCGGAAGATGTTGCCGACCGGAGCCGTCCCGAAGCTGAACGCGGTCACCTCGAGGTCGACCCGCCCGAATTTCCGTTTTTCGCCGGCCTGCATGGCTTTCTCCTGTAAGTAACCGAATGGTGAATAAATGCCATCGTTCGAACCGGCCCGCAAGGGGCGAATTGGTGAAGTCGAGGTAGGCCTTGACGCGGGGCGTCGCGATCAATTAAGTAACCGCATAGTTACTAATTTGGAGGTGCTGCGTGTATCTCTCCGAGACGCAGATGCAGGTGCGGGACATGACGCGGGCGTTCGCCGACGAGGTCGTGCGGCCACTCGCCGAATCTCTCGACCGCGAAGAAAGGTTCCCCGGTGAGATCTACGACGAGATGGGAAAGCTCGGGCTGTTCGGCATCGCTGTTCCGGAGTCGATGGGCGGACCGGGTTTCGATACGCTCACCTACGCAGTAGTAATGGAGGAACTGTCACGCGGCTATGCGAGCGTCGCGGACCAGTGCGGGCTGGTCGAATTGATTTCCACCCTTTTAGTGCGCCACGGCACCGACGAGCAACGCGGGATGCTGCCCGACGTACTTTCCATGAAGGCGAAGGTTGCCTACTGCATCACGGAGCCGGAAGCGGGTACCGACGTTTCCGGAATCCGCACGACGGCCCAGCGCGACGGCAGCGGTTGGTGCCTGAACGGCGGGAAGATCTGGATCCACAACGCGCCTGTTGCCGACTATGGTTTCGTGCTCGCCCGCACCGACAAGGAAGCCGGCAACCGCGGAATGTCGATTTTTATCGTCGACCTGCACGCCGCGGGGGTCGAGCGCGGTCCCAAGGAACACAAGATGGGCCAGCGTGCGAGCCAGGTCGGCGCATTGACCTTCAACGACGTGAAACTTCCGGCCAATGCGCTTCTCGGCGAGGAAAACCGCGGTTTCCACATGATGATGAGCGTGCTGGACAAGGGGCGGGTCGGCATCGCCGCCCTTGCCGTCGGCATCGGCCAGGCCGGGCTCGAGGCGGCGGTCGACTATGCCGGGACGCGCAAGCAGTTCGGCAGACAGATCGCCGAATTCCAGGGCGTCCAATGGCTTCTCGCCGACATGGCGAAGGACATCGAAGCCGCACGCCTGCTCGTGTATTCTGCGGCCGTCAAGATCGATCGTGGCGAGGATGCCACCAAGGCGTGCTCCATGGCGAAGTGCTTTGCCGGCGACACGGCGGTGCAACGCACCGCCGATGCGGTGCAGGTGTTCGGCGGTTCCGGCTACATCCGCGGCTTCGAGGTCGAGCGGCTCTATCGCGATGCCAAGATCTGCCAGATCTATGAGGGCACCAATCAGATCCAGCGCATGATCATCGCCCGCGAGCTGATGAAGAAAGGGGCGCGCGCATGAGCCAGGCGGCTCTCGTTACGGGATCGGCGCGGGGCATCGGGCTTGCCGCCGCCGAAGCCCTGGCCAGGGAAGGTTTCGCGATCGCGCTCAACGGGCCGGCAGATGACGACGAATTGCGCGCGGCGGTCTCCCGCATCGCGCAACTGGGCGTGCCCGTCGCTGCAGCCCCGTTCGACGTCACGGATCTGGGCGAGCATTCCGGGCAATTGGCGAAGATCGAAGCGGAGATCGGGCCGCTGACGACCCTGGTCAACAATGCCGGTGTGGGCGCGCTGAAACGCGGCGATCCGCTCGACGTTACCGAGGAGAGCTGGGACCGCTGCATATCCGTCAACAGCAAGGCGGTGTTCTTTCTGTCCCAGGCATTCGCCCGGCGTTTGCTCGCGCGGTCACTTCCCGCCGAGCTCTTCCATTCCATCGTCAACGTGACGTCTTCCAATGCCGTGGCCGTCGCCGAGCAGCGGAGCGAATATTGCGCGTCCAAGGCCGCGGCGGCGATGGTATCGAAAGCCTTCGCGGTGCGCCTCGGGCGGGAGAACATCGCCGTCTACGATGTGCAACCGGGCTTGATTGCCACTGACATGACGGCGCCGGTGATCGACACGTACCGTCAACGGGCGCTCGGCGGGCTGACGCTTTTACCGCGCGTCGGAGAGCCGGCGGAGGTCGGCGCGATCATCGCGGCGCTGGCCTCCGGGAGGCTTCCATATACGACCGGACAGGCCATCTCGGCCGATGCCGGCATGCTTGTTCCGCGCTTCTGAGGTGTCAGAATGAAAATCGCCCTGCCGGATCTCGCCGGACGTTTGTCCGACTACACGCTCGGCGGCAAAGTCATTCCGCAGGCCAGGCTGGCGGCCCGCCCCGCGCGCGTCGTCTATTCGGCCGCGCACGTCGTCGCCGACCCCTTCACGGCCAGCGACCCGAGTGGCCGCGCCGCCATCGACTGGAAGAAGACGATGGAGTTTCGCCATTATCTGGCGGATCTCGGTCTCGGCATCGCCGAAGCGATGGATACCGCGCAGCGCGGTATGGGGCTCGATTGGCCGGGCGCGCTCGAACTCATCCGCCGCACGAAAGAAGAGCTGCCCGAGGCGCTGGTGGCGAACGGCTGCGGCACCGATCATCTCGATCCGGCGGCGGCCCGATCGCTTGCCGATGTCGAACGTGCCTATCTCGAGCAGATCGAAGCCATCCAGCGGGTCGGCGGGCGCATCATCCTGATGGCGTCGCGCGCACTCACGCGGGTCGCTGCCAACTCGCGGGACTATTTCGAAGTCTACGACAAGGCGCTCGGCGCCTGCGACGAACCGGTCATCCTGCACTGGCTCGGCGACATGTTCGATCCCCATCTGGCCGGCTACTGGGGCAGCCCCAGGTTCGAGGACGCGCTAGAAACCGCACTCGAAATCATCCACGCCAACAAGGCCAAGGTCGACGGCATCAAGATATCCCTCCTCGACAAGGACAAGGAGATCACCATGCGCCGTCGCCTGCCCGACGGCGTGCGCATGTACACCGGCGATGATTTCAACTATCCGGAACTGATAGAGGGCGACGAACAGGGCTATTCCCATGCGCTCCTCGGCATTTTCGACCCGCTCGCGCCGGCGGCCGCCTACGCGATCGGCCGGCTCGGGGAGGGCGATGCCAAGGCGTTTCGCGAGACCCTCGATCCTACGGTGCCGCTTGCGCGGCTCATATTCCGCGCCCCGACCCAGTTCTACAAGACAGGCGTGGTGTTCCTTGCCTGGCTGAACGGTTTCCAAGACCATTTCATAATGCTGAACGGAGCGCAGGCGATGCGGCCGCTGCCGTACTTCACGGAAGTATTTCGCCTGGCCGATAAATGCGGCCTGTTGCGCAATCCGGAACTCGCGACCAGGCGCATGCGCGACCTTCTGGCGCTGTACGGCGTTTGATGCGCGACTTCTCGGCAAGCCATGCGGCCCTGGCCCTGAACACCGCCACGCTCGGCCACAATGTCGAGGGTGCCGGCGCCGGCTGGAGCCCGGAACGGACGATCGACGCCTGCGCCGAGCGCGGCATTGCGGGCATCGTGTTCTGGCGGCGCGAGATCGCCGCCCGCGCGGTCGAGATCGGCGAACGGGTCAGGCGCGCCGGCCTGAAGACGGTCGGGCTCTGCCGTACCCCCTTTCTCGTCGGGCCGATGGCGCCGGCCGGTCGGCAGGCGGTCATGGACGACTTCAAGGCTTCGATCGACATGGCGGCCGCCCTGCAGACCGAGGTGCTGACCATCGTGACCGGTGGCGTCGAGCCGGGCACGAAGGGCGTTGCCGAAAGCCTGCGTCTGGTCGCCGACCGTGTGGGTGAGATGGCCCCCTATGCGGCGAAACTCGGTGTAAGACTGGCTCTGGAGCCGCTCAACCCTGTCTATGGCGGCAAACGCTCCTGCCTGACCACCGTGCGCGACGCGCTCGACTTGTGCGACCGGATCGACGCCGCCAATGTCGGCATTGCCGTCGATGTCTATCACGTCTGGTGGGACACCGATCTCGGCGATCAGCTGAAGCGCGCGGGCGGAAGGATCCTCGGCTACCATCTGTGCGACTGGCTCGCCGACACCTCGGACGTGCTGCTCGACCGCGGCATGATGGGAGACGGCGTCGCAGACCTGCGCGCCATTCGCGGCGCCGTGGAGGCCGCCGGTTACGACGGCTTCTGCGAGGTCGAGGTCTTTTCCGCCGGCAACTGGTGGAAGCGCGATCCGGCCGAGGTGCTGGACACGATTGTCGACCGCTTCCGCACGGTCTGCTGACCGCGGACCTCAGCGTGAGCGCTTCGTCCGGCCTGCGGCGCGGGTTTCATCCGGTTCGGAAATTCGGAACCGGTTCGAGCAGGCTGGTCAGGTTCCCTGGCTCCTCGCCGGCGATCCGGCGCAGCAGCAGCCGGCCGAGTTCATGCCCAGCATGACGGATATCCTCGTAGATCGTGTCGATCTTCGGACGATAGAGATCGAAAGTCCGGCTGGTCTGCTTGGCGAGGACGTCGACGGTTTCGCCGACGCCGATTTCTTCGTCCTGCAGGGCCGCCAACACAGCCATCGCCGACACCTCGCCGGGGCAGATGAAGCCTTCGATCGACAGGTCGCGCAGCAACGAAGGGATCGCCATCTGCAAGTCGTGGACCGGGGTCGACAGCGTGATCGCCGGGTCGTGCAAGGCGACGACATTCGCCTCCTTGCTGGCGCATTCGAAGCCGGTCATCATGTGCCGGTGATAGGTGCGCGCCGGCGACGGCGGAATGATGAACAAACGCTTCCGGCCCTTCTCCGCCAGCCGTCGGACGGCGATCGCAGCGAAAGCCTCGTTGTCGTAGTCGCACCATGCGTGCGGCTGCATGCCGCTTGTGCGTCCGTGCGTGACGAAGGGGAAATCGTGTTCGTTGAGGTAGGCCACGCGTGGGTCCAGCGGGCTCGTTCCCGAGAAAACCAGTCCGTCCGCCAGACGGTTCTGGACGATGTGGCGGAGCGGCACCAGCGGGTCCTCGTCCCAGTCATACGGAGTCATCGAGAGATGGTAGCGGGTCCCTGCGATCGCGGCCGTCACGCCCGCGATCATCGAGCCGCGGAAGCCGAGAATCTCCTCGTGCGGCGATACGACCAGAGCGATGACGTTGGTCCGACCGGTCCTGAGCCGTTGGGCGGCTCGGTCAGGCACATAGCCTATCCTTTCGGCGACCTCCGCCACGATCCGGCGTGTCGACCGGGCGATCTTCTCGTCATTGGCGAGAGCCCGCGAAATCGTGGTAAGCGCCAGGCCGGTCTCTTCCGCAAGCGTTTTCAAGGTCGGCTTTTTCAACATATTCCATCATAGCCCGGATCGAAGCGGTCGCGTTGTCATTTATAACGTTGCATTTCTTGCTGTCGATGGCCAAAGGCGCGGGCGCCCGGATTGACCGGAGGGAGAAAAAATAAGTAACTGGATATTGACTTAAACGAAATTTGCAACGTTATAATCGGCACAGTCGGAAGGGTTCCGACCAATCTGGGAGGAAGTGATGAGGAACGTCGTTGTGGGAATGGTGTCCGTCCTGGCGCTGGCCGCGTCGACCGGCCTTTCGCGGGCGGCCGATGTCGAGGTGCTGCATTGGTGGACGTCGGGCGGCGAAGCGGCTGCCTTGAATGTGCTCAAGGAAGACCTGAAGGGCAAAGGGATAGGCTGGATAGACATGCCTGTGGCCGGCGGCGGCGGTGAAGCGGCGATGACGGCGCTGCGTGCCCGCGTCACTGCGGGCAATCCGCCGACGGCCGTGCAGATGCTCGGCTACGACATTCTCGACTGGGCCGAGCAGGGTGCGCTCGGCAACCTCGATTCGGTGGCCTCGGCCGAAGGCTGGGACAAGGTAGTTCCCGAGGCGCTTCAGAAGTTCTCTAAATACGACGGCCACTGGATAGCGGCGCCGGTAAACGTGCATTCGACCAACTGGCTGTGGATCAATAAGGCGGCACTCGACAAGGCCGGCGGCAAGGCGCCCGAGACCTGGGACGCGTTCGTCGCCATGCTCGACCAGATGAAGGCCAACGGCATCACGCCGCTCGGCCATGGCGGGCAGCCGTGGCAGGACGCGACCGTGTTCGATGGCGTGGTCCTCTCCGTCGGGACCGATCTCTACAAGGCGGCCTTCATCGATCTAGATCCTGCGGCGCTCGGCGGCGAAAAGATGGCCGAGGCGTTCGATCGCCTGATGAAGCTGCGCTCCTATGTCGACGCTAACTTCTCCGGTCGCGACTGGAACCTCGCCTCGGCTATGGTGATCAAGGGCGAGGCTGGCGGGCAGATCATGGGCGACTGGGCCAAGGGCGAATTCCTGAAAGCCGGCCAGAAGCCGGGCGCGGATTTCGTCTGCGTCCGCTTCCCCGGCACCCAGGGTTCGGTCACGTTCAACTCCGACCAGTTCGCGATGTTCAACGTGTCGGGCGACGACAAGCTCCAGGCGCAGCAGGCCATGGCTTCCGCCATCGAGAGCCCGAAGTTCCAGTCGGCCTTCAACGTCGTCAAGGGTTCGGTGCCGGCGCGCACCGACGTTCCGGACACCGATTTCGACGACTGCGGCAAGAAGGGCATCAAGGACCTTGCTGAGGCGAACACCGCCGGCAACCTGTTCGGCTCGATGGCCCATGGCCATGCGGCGGCGGCGGCGATCAAGAACGCCGCCTACGACGTGATCACCGGCGCCTTCAACGGGAAGTACAAGGACGGTGCGGAAGCCGCCAAGGCGCTCGCCGACGCCGTCGCGGCGGCGAAATGAGACCGCTCTTGAAGGACCTTTCCGAGCCCATGGCCGGACCCCGGGAGAAGCAGCATGGCCGCCGTTCGCGCCGATTTCCGTACCCGATTGCAGGACTGGCTGCCGAAACTCGTGCTCGCCCCGTCGTTCGCGGCGACGTTGTTGTTCGTATACGGCTTCATCTTGTTCACCGTCTTCCTGTCGATGACCGGTTCAAAGATGCTGCCCATGTTCCGCTGGGTCGGCCTGGATAACTACAATAAGCTATGGGCGCTCGACCATTGGCATACCGCGATCGCCAACATCGCCGTCTTTGCGACGCTCTACATCGTCATCTGCACCATCGTCGGCCTGTTGCTCGCGATCTTCCTCGACCAGAAGATCCGCGGCGAGGGGATTCTGCGCCCGATCTACCTCTACCCGATGGCCCTGTCCTTCATCGTGACCGGCACCGCATGGAAGTGGTTCCTCGATCCCGGCATCGGCCTTGAGCGGATCATGCATCTGTGGGGATGGGAGAGCTTCTCGTTCACATGGATCAAGGACAACGATCTCGCCATCTACACCATCGTCCTAGCCGCGGTGTGGCAGACCAGCGGTTTCGTCATGGCGATGTTCCTCGCCGGCCTGCGCGGCATCGACAATGAAATCCTGAAGGCGGCGCAGATCGACGGCGCATCGACCTTCCAGCTCTACCGGCGGATAGTCATTCCGATGTTGCGGCCGGCCTTCCTGTCCGCCTTCGTCATCCTCTCCCACCTCGCCATCAAGTCCTACGACCTCGTCATCGCGCTCACCGGCGGGGGACCCGGCCGCTCGACCGAACTGCCGGCGACGTTCATGTACTCGTACACCTTCACCCGCAACCAGATGGGCGTTGGCGCGGCGTCGGCCGTCATCATGCTGATGACCATCGCGGCGATCATGATCCCCTTTCTCTATTCCGAGCTGAAGGAGAAGGCCTGATGTCCGCCGTCGGCCAGGAAACCGCCGTTAATACGGGCGGGTTTGCGCGATCCTTCATCTATCTGGTGCTGCTCCTCTTCGCGCTGTTCTACCTGCTGCCGCTCTATGTGATGGTCATCAATTCGCTGAAGCCGCTCGAAGAGATCACCGGCGGCAACATGATGGCGCTGCCGTCCGCGTGGACGCTCGATGCCTGGCGCTCGGCCTGGTCCACGGCGCAGATCGGCGTCGAGCCGACCGGCCTGAAACCCTATTTCCTCAACTCGATCATGATGGTCGTGCCGGCCGTCGCCATTTCGACGTTCGTCGGCGCGTTCAATGGCTATGTCCTGACGAAGTGGCGTTTCCGCGGCGATTCGATCGTCTTCGGGCTGATGCTGTTTTCCTGCTTCATTCCGTTCCAGATCGTGCTGATCCCGATGGCGATGGTGCTGGGCCGCCTCGGGCTTGCGGGCTCGGTGCTCGGATTGGTGCTGGTGCATGTCGTCTACGGCATCGGTTTCACGACGCTCTACTACCGCAACTACTACGCCGCGTTTCCGACCGAATTGGTACGCGCCGCGCAGATCGACGGCGCCGGGTTCTTCCGCATCTTCTGGCGCATCCTCCTGCCCGTGTCCGGGCCGATCACCGTCGTCTCGGTGATCTGGCAGTTCACCAACATCTGGAACGATTTCCTCTTCGGCGTCTCGTTCGGTGGCACCAGCCAGCCGATGACGGTCGCGCTCAACAACCTCGTCCAGTCGTCGACGGGCGTGAAGGAATACAACGTCCATTTCGCCGGCGCGATCCTCGCCGCTCTGCCGACCCTCGTCGTCTACATCGTCGCCGGCCGCTTCTTCGTGCGCGGTCTGATGGCTGGTTCCGTGAAAGGATGAACCCGATGGGTTTCCTCGACATCGCCATTGTCACCAAATCCTACGCCAGCGTGGAGGTGCTGCACCAGGTCGACATCTCGATCGAGGAAGGCGAGTTCCTGGTCCTCGTCGGCCCCACCCGTTGCGGCAAGTCCACGCTTCTCAACATGATAGCGGGCCTCGAGGGCATCACCTCCGGCGAGATCTCGATCAAGGGGCGCGTCATCAACGGCGTTCATCCGTCCAAGCGCAACATCGCCATGGTGTTCCAGAGCTATGCGCTCTATCCGAACATGACCGTCGCGCAGAACATGACCTTCGGCCTGGAAATGCACGGCGTGCCGAAGCCAGAGCGCGACAAGGCGCTGGCCGACGTCGCAAAGCTCCTTCAGATCGACCATCTACTCAACCGCAAACCCGGCCAATTGTCGGGCGGCCAGCGCCAGCGCGTCGCCATGGGCCGGGCGCTGGTGCGCAAACCGGATGTCTTCCTGTTCGACGAACCGCTGTCGAATCTGGACGCCAAGCTGCGCGTCGACATGCGCACCGAGATCAAAAAGCTCCACCAGAAACTCGGGACCACCATCGTCTACGTGACTCACGACCAGATCGAGGCGATGACGCTGTCGACCCGCATCGCGGTGATGAACAAAGGCTTTGTCCAGCAGCTGGGCACGCCGAAGGAAATCTACGACACACCCGCCAATGTCTTCGTCGCGACCTTCATGGGGTCTCCGGCGATGAACATCATCCCCGCGAAAGTCGCGGTCGAAACAGGAACCGCCTACGCCGAGGTCGTCGCAGCCGGCGGAAGGGCCCTCAGGCTACGCCTCGGCCAGGACCGCCTGACCGCCTTGCACGGCCGCGACATCCTGCTCGGCATCCGTCCCGAATCGATCACCGATCAGGATGGCGCCGATCGGAAGTCGGCGAACATCGCTTCCATCACCAACCTGGTCGGCGTCACCGAGCCCGCCGGTTCGGACACCTTCGTGACGATGACGTTGGGCGGCAGGGAGATCGTCGCCCGCGTGCGCGCCGATTCGGAGGTTCGCCCGGGCATGGAATTCGCTTTCGCCGTCAACATGGAGAAGGCCGTCACCTTCGATCCGGCGACCGAAATGCGGATCTGACCTGCATGGCGGGCATCGGGAGGAACCGGGCGTTCGACTACATCGTCGTCGGTGGCGGATCGGCCGGAAGCGTCCTTGCGGCGCGCCTCTCGGAAGACCCCGAAGTCAGCGTGCTGCTTCTTGAAGCCGGCGGCCGCGACTGGCACCCGTTCTTTCATCTGCCCGCCGGCTTCGCCAAGATGACCAAGGGCATCGGCTCCTGGGGCTGGCGAACCGTGCCCCAACGGCACATGAACGGCATGGTCATCCGCTACACCCAGGCCAAGGTCATCGGCGGCGGCTCCAGCATCAACGCCCAGATCTACACCCGCGGCAATCGCCACGATTATGACGAATGGCTGCAACTCGGCTGCCGGGGGTGGGGTTACGAGGACGTGCTGCCCTATTTCCGCAAGGCGGAAGACAACGACACCTGGGACAATGCGTTTCACGGCAGGGGCGGGCCGCTCGGCGTCTCCCGGCCGCTGGCGCCTCTGCCGATCTGCGAAGCCTGGTTCGAAGCGGCCGCGCAGCTGGGCATCCCGCGCAATCCCGACCTGGCCGGGGCGACACAGGACGGCGTCGGCTATTATCAGCTGACCCAGCGACGCGGGCGCCGCTCGTCGGCCGCGACCGCCTATCTGAGGCCGGCGCGCCGGCGTGGCAACCTGACGATCAGGACGGGCGCCGAGGTCCGGCGGATCGTCGTCGAGAGCCGTCGCGCCGCGGGCGTCGAGCTGATGGGCGGCGAAGTCGTGAGGGCGGGGCGGGAGGTCATCGTCTCCTGCGGCGCCATCGGAACGCCGCGGCTGTTGATGCTGTCGGGGATCGGCCCGGCCGATCACCTGCGGTCGGTCGGCATCGAGCCGGTCCTCGACCAGCCCGGCGTCGGCTCCAACCTGCAGGATCACCTCGATCTTTTCGTTATCGCCGAATGCTCGGGCAACCATACCTACGACCGATACGCCAGGCCGCTCTGGTCGGCGATCGCAGGCGTCCGGTATCTCCTGACGCGCGGCGGACCGGTTGCGTCCAGCCTGTTCGAAACCGGAGGCTTCTGGTACGCCGACGGGCAGGCGCGGTCGCCCGACATCCAGTTTCATCTCGGGCTCGGTTCCGGAATCGAGGCCGGGGTGGCCAGCATGCCGCACGGCGGCGTCACGCTGAACTCGGCCTTTCTGCGACCACGTTCGCGCGGGACCGTTCGCCTCGCCGATGCCGATCCGCGCTCCGCTCCCCTGATCGACCCGAATTACTGGTCGGATCCCTACGATCGCGAGATGTCAATCCGCGGTCTGAAGCTGGCGCGGGACATGATGGGCCAGAGGCCGCTGAAGCCGTTCGTACTCGCAGAGCGGCTTCCCGGCCCCGAAGTCAGAACCGAGCGGGACTACTTCGACTATGCCTGCCGCAATGCGAAGACCGACCACCACCCCGTCGGCACATGCCGGATGGGCGTCGACGATGGCGCCGTCGTCACGCCGGATCTTACCGTCAACGGCGTCGGCGCATTGCGCATTGCCGATGCTTCGATCATGCCGACGCTGATCTCGGCAAACACCAACGCGACCGCGATCATGATCGGCGAGAAAGCCGCCGATATCATGCGGACCCGGGAGAAAGCCCTCGTGTTCGGCGCCGCGCCCGAGCGGTGTCCTGACGACGAGTCGGCGCGTTCTGGTTGAAAGGGACCACCGGCCGGGGGGCCGCCAACTCTGACACGCGTTCCCACACCACCGGCGACTGCGATCCCGAACTTATGTATCAGTTTACCTTCCCGCGAGAATGCCGCCGATAGTCCGTAGGACCGAATGTCCGCATGTCGCGGTGACGTCCCTGGACGTTCTCTAATCGCCTCTTTCAACAGGCTCCTTTCTCGTTGTTGATGCAGTGCTTGCCGGGCTCAGGGTTCTCTCGGTGGTCGATCGCAGGGATCGCCGCGTGTTTGCGTTGGAACGGGTGGGTCGAAGTGGTGTTCGCGGTTCCGTTGGACCGCGTGCCAGGGAGCGACCTCATCCGCTCAGCGTCCCGGCAGGACGCATCTCGGGAACTTGGCTGGTGTTTGGCGGCGACCGACCCTTCTCAGGCTGCGGCAGCGGCGTGCCGGAACGGCTCGTACGTCTTCCACATTGCGTGGAGGATGACGGCAAACTTGCGCGCGACCGCGACCTTCGCTTTCTTGAAGCCGGCGCCTTTGGCGATCCGCATGCCCCAGGCTTTCAGGTAATACCAACGGTCATGTTGATTGACCGGCGTGTGCCCACTTGCGGGTTCCTATCGATTTGATTGTGTCCGGCTGGGTGAGGAGCTTTTGCCAGGCATCGCAGGCGGCGTCGATGACGGCATCATAGCCCTCGAAGACCCGGTTGGAGAGCCAGTTCTGCCGGAGGTATTGCCAGACGTTCTCGACAGGATTCAATTCCGGCGCTCGGGACGGCAGGAAGATCAGGGTGATGTTCTTCGGCACGTTCAGCTTCGCGGTGGTGTGCCAACCGGCGCGGTCGAGCAGCAGGACGGCGTGGGCGCGCCGCGCGACATGGCGGCTGATCTCGTCGAGATGATGCTGCATGGCGTCGGTATCGGCGAAGGGCAACGCCAGCGCCGCACCCACACCGCGCGCCGGACAGATGGCGCCGAACAGGTAGGCGCTCTCGTAGCGCTGGTCTGCAGGCTGGGTCGGCCGCGTGCCGCGGCGCGCCCAATGCCTCACGAGGCCATTCTTCTGGCCTATGCGGGCCTCGTCCTTACATGAGGGTTCGAGTGTCAAGGTTATGGCGTCATGGCGTTCATCCTGTTGCTCTCGATCCTTCATCTTTCCGCGGACGAGTTGGGGCCGCACTGTGCGGCAGCCTCGGCTGCGTAACCTTACATGCGGCCGGACTCCACGTGGAACCCGTAACCATAATGCCTCATGCACGAGGCAAGGCCCCATCGAGCACGACCAACCTGGAACGCGGCATAATCGACCATTGACGAAGACGGTCGTGCTCCTCGTGTCGCCGCTGGTGAACCAGCGGCGGTTCCTATGCTGATCTGAGTGCGCTGCCGGCGGGGATTTCGCCAGTCTCGGTGAAGCGCCAAAGTACGATCAGCAGCTTGCGCGCCATCGCGACGATCGCGATCCGGCGGGTTCGCCCTTGCAGCTTGCCGACTCGCTGGCGGAACCAGGCGGAGAGTTCGCTTCCAGGCTGATAGCGCAGCCAGAGTGCGGCGCGGCAATCAACATGAGAGCGCAGCGACAATCTGGATGAGAATGCCGGCGGCTTGAGACGCAGGGAGGGCGTAGCCCGACCGGAGTTT
>CAYJMY010000017.1:0-42345 GCA_964371125.1 uncultured Mesorhizobium sp.
CAATATTGCCTGTGACTTTTTCCACTTTGCCGGAAAATGACATGACCGGCTGGGTTAAAAACAGGATATCAGAAGAAAGAGTTTGTTTTGGCTTTTTGGGCGAAGCTGGACCGGCAGGAAGCAAAAGATAGATAATAACGCCGATAAATACCGCCAGGACAACCAGTCCTAAAATGATGAATAATTTAATTTTTAGCGAAAGATTATTTAACATTTTTTTCATCTTAAATCAGACATATTTTCGACATATACTGTAGATACTCGAACATAAAGCGTTTTCCAGGCGACACATTTCTGAACTGCGTCTTTAATGTGTCCAAGACCACCTGGGAGCGTCTCAAGATGGGGCACGCAGCCCCAAAATACGGCGCCTCGGTTCCTATATCGCTCGGAATGAAATGCCGGACAGTGTGACCCACCCATTGGCGGTCACGACTATATTAACGACCCCAGTCGCACCGATCTCGATGCGGTCGGCGCCGCCCCCACCGGATGACGCGGTGCTAAACATTGTGGGCTCTGCTGGGCGGTAGCCCACGGGGAGCGTAAAGGCGCTGGCATTAATCGTGCCGTTTTTGATAAGCCCCTTTAGATGCACGACCCCCAGGCTGTCCTTAAAGTACGCGGCAGTGGTCCAAGTGGCGCCGTAGTCCACCCACGAGTTCGTGAATGAGACGGCGGTCCACGATTCTTGGCTGATGCTGACGTTGCCAGCATTTAATACCATCGTTGCCACTGGCGATGCCGCATTTATTCCCAAAAACATCTTACTTCCAGTCGGCGCTCGTAAGGCAAAGTCTCCCTGACTTGTCCCCGTAAAGAAATCATCTGGATTGTAGGCAACACCAAAACTAGCAATATCTCCTCCGTTTTCTAAAGCAATTGATGGTGCGGCTGTCTCAAACCCAACATGAAGCCTTCCTCCACTAATATCAAGTTTATAAGCGGGATTCGTCGTCCCGATGCCGACGTTGCCGGTTGATTGTGCTATTAACGATGCCACGACAATAGTAATAACAGATATAATGCCGACGATTGCTACATCGCCAGTTCCTGATCCGTCGCCCTCTCGCGAGGCGGCTCGGGTATTTCCGTCATGGTCGCCTCGGTGAGCAGCAGGGTGCTGGCGACCGAGACCGCATTCTCGAGGGCGATGCGGACGACCTTCGTCGGATCGATGATCCCGCTTTCGACGAGATCGACATACTGCTTGCGACCTGCGTCGAAACCGAAATTGCCGACGCCGTCCAACATTCTCGCCACGACAACACCGCCGTCGACCGCCGAGTTCTCGGCGATCTGGCGAACGGGCGTCTCGAGCGCGCGCTTCAGGATCTGCACGCCGGTACGCTCGTCGCCCTCGCAGCGGGTTTCCTCGTCGGCCACCGCGGTGACGCAGCGCAGCAGCGCCAATCCGCCGCCGGGAACGATGCCTTCCGCGACCGCCGCCTTGGTGGCGCTGATGGCGTCGTCAAGCGCTTCCTTCCGCGCCTTCATCTCGGCCTCGGTCGGCGCGCCGACGCGGATCACGGCGACGCCGCCGGCGAGCTTCGCCAACCGCTCCTGGAGCTTCTCGCGGTCATAGTCGCTCGTCGTGTCGTCGATCTCCCGCCGGATCTGGTCGACCCTGCCCTTGATCGCCTTCGGGTCGCCGCCGCCGCCGATGACGGTCGTCGAGTCCTTGTCGATGACGACGCGCTTGGCCTTGCCGAGCTGGCCGATGTCGACGTTCTCCAGCTTGAGGCCGAGTTCCTCCGAGATCACCTGACCGCCGGTCAGGACGCCGATGTCCTGGAGCATCGCCTTGCGACGATCGCCGAAACCGGGCGCCTTGACGGCGCAGTTGCGGAACGTGCCGCGGATCTGGTTGACGATCAGCGTCGCCAGCGCCTCTCCGTCGACGTCCTCGGCGACCACCAGCAGCGGCGCGCCCGACTTGGCGACGGCCTCCAGAAGCTTGATCAGGTCGTGGAGGGAAGAAACCTTGCGGTCGACGATGAGGACCAGTGCGTCCTCGAGCACGGCCTCCATCTTCTCCGCGTCCGTGGCGAAGTAGGGCGACAGGAAACCGCGATCGAACTGCATTCCCTCGACGACCTCCAGGACGGTCTCCGTCGTCTTCGATTCCTCGACCGTGATGACGCCTTCGCCGCCGACCTTCTCCATGGCATCGCCGACCAGTTCGCCGATCGCCGAGTCGTTGTGCGCGGATATGGTCGCCACCTGCTCCTTCTCGCGCTTGGTCGCGACCGGACGCGAAAGGCCCTTCAGCGCCTCTACGGCGCGTCTCGTGGCACGGTCGAGGCCGCGCTTGATGTCGATGGCGCTGGCGCCGGCGACCACGTTGCGGACGCCGTCGGAAAAGATGGCGTGGGCCAGGATGGTCGAGGTGCTGGTGCCGTCGCCGACCATCTCGCCGGTCTTCTCCGCGGCCTGACGCATCATGCGGGCGCCGAGGTTCTCCTCCGGATCCTTCAGATCGAATTCCTTGGCGATGGTGACGCCGTCGTTGCAGACGAGCGGCGCACCCCACTTGCGTTCGATGAGCACGGATTTGGAACGGGGACCGAGCGTCACGCGCACGGCATCGGCCAGCTGAGTAGCGCCGCGCAGGACCTTTTCGCGCGCGGCGGACCGGAAGAGGACTTGCTTGTGGGCCATGAGCGCACCTCGATATCGGCGATACCGACTCACACTACGCGGCCGATCGACCTCGCTTCCTTGACGAGGGTCAATCACCGGGCGGTTCGGGGGTTCCCGACAAGACCAGCGATCGTGCCGACGACCTCGGCGAGCGGGCGGGCCGAGTCGACGCGCGTCCAGCTCATCTCGCCGACGTCGCGAGCGAGTTGCTGCTCGAGCACCGCCGCCGTGGCGTCCGACGGCCCGCCGACGCGGCCAAGTACGCGGTCGCGAAGCCGCGCGGCCTCCGCTTCGAGCCAGATGCCGCGGAAGGGGGCGCCCGCGGCGCGGGCGGCAGCCTCGACGAGGCCGCGGTTGCCGGGCCTGTCGAAGACCGCGTCGACGACAACGCTACCGCCGGCGCGCAGGATCGCCTCGGCGCGCTCGGTCACGGTGCGGTAGACGCGCACCGAGACTTCCGGAGCATAGGCCGCGCCCGGCAGGCGGGTCTCGGCGGAAACGCCGAAGAGGCTCTTGCGCACGCGGTCGCTCTCGACGATGCGCGCGCCGGGCGGCATGCCGACCGAGGAAGCGAGCGCCTCGGCCACCGTCGTCTTGCCAGAGCCGCTCAACCCGCCGATGGCGACGAGCCCACCCGGCGCCGGCTCGAGCAGCGACCGCGCGAGCTCGAAATAGGACCGTGCCGCCTCGGCGAGGCGCGTGCCGCCCCCTGCGGTCTCCGCGGCCTGCGTCGCCAACACATGCGCGCGGACGGCAGCGCGGACCGCCATGAAAAAGGGCAGGAGCGCGAAGCCGTCCTCGTCGCCCGTCTCGTCGAGGTAGCGGTTCATGGCGAGGTTGGCGAAGCCCGGCAGGTCGCGGTGCCAGAGGTCCATGAGCAGGAAGGCGAAATCGTAGAGCACGTCGACAGTGGCGATGCGGTCGTTGAACTCGATGCAGTCGAACAGCCGCGGCCTGCCGCGGAAGAGGCAGATGTTGCGCAGATGCAGATCGCCATGGCAGCGGCGGATGCGCCCTTCGCCCGCGCGGCGGTCGAGCAGCGGCGCGGCCCTGTCCAGCGCCTGGCGGAAAGCGCGGTTGAAAACGCCGGTCTCCCCGGAAGCGAAGACCTGGCTGGTGGCGAAACCCGCCTCGTTGACGTCGAGCACGCCGGCCATGTTGGCCGAACCGCTCTCGGCAGGCACCGCCGGCGCGTCGCGGTGGAAGAGCGCGATCATGTGCGCGACCTCCTCCATCTGCCGCGCAGTGAGCCGGCCGTCCGCGGCCATGCTGTCGAAGAGGCAGTCCTGTTCGAAACGGACCATCTCGACGACGGCGTCGACGAGTTCGCCGTCGCCGTCGAAGCTCAACCGACCCTCGGCGTCGCGACGGATCTCGCGGGCCCCGAGATAGAGGCCCGGCGCGGTGGGCGAGTTCAGCTCGACCTCCTTCTCGCAGGCGGCCAGCCGCAGCCCGGCGCTGGAGAAGTCGACATAGGGCAGCTTCACGGCGCGCTTCAACTTGAAGGCGCGGCCGCCAACCAGGAAGACCAGCGAGATGTGCGTCTCCATCACCTCGACCGGGCCGTTCTCGCCATGGGTGGACGGGCGGCTGAGGAAAGCGACGACGGCGGACTGGTCTTCAACGATCATCCGGATTCCTACGTTGCAGCCGACGGAGGCCGCGAATCGCCGGCCGCGCCATGCCCCGGCCGGATTCGCCGACGATACTACCGACCCTTTGGCCATTGACTAGTGACGGCTGCGCAAGGAAGCTTTGAGGCGTGTCAAACGGGGCGCGGCGCTGGGTGGGGCCGCGAAGCGACGCCGGCCAGCCGGCAGCTACTTCTCCATGTCGACGACACGACGGCCCACAATCGTCTGCAGCGCCGCGGATCCGGTGTCCGCCAGGTGGCGGTGGCTTCGCAAACCGGCAGCCCCGTCGTCGAAATCGAGCTCCTCGCGGCCGGACAGGGCGACGAGGCGGTTCCACTGCACCACCTCGAAGTTCTGGGCGTCGACGATGCGGATCACGCCCCTGCGCGCCATGGCTCGGATGGTGCGGCTGATCGATTCCACAGTCGTTCCGAGATAGGTCGCCATGTCGCGCCGGCCGATCGGCACCGAGATGTGCGGACCCTGCATCCATTCGTCGGACGCCATCTTCGTCATGCGGCGGCGCACGATGATCAGGAACGCGGCGACGCGCTCGCGCACCGTCTGACATCCGAGCAGGACCATCCAGTCGCGCGCGGCGTCCAACTCGTCGAGCGTGCTGAGCAGGACCTCGTGCTCGACGTCGGGATTGGCAACGAGCAGCGCCTCGAAAGCGGCGCGATCGAAGCAGCACAGTTCGACATCGGTCGCCGCCTCGATGGCATAACGCGAGTGCGAGGCGAAGACCCTGCCGAACATGTCGGAGGGAAACAGCAGGCCGACGATCTGCTGGCGCCCGTCGGCCATCGTCCTGACCATGCGCAGCACGCCGCGGACGACATTACCGACGATGCCGGCCTCCTCCGCTTCGCCGACGACGGTCTCGCCGGCCGCGAAGGTGCGGCGGTGGGAGATGCGGTTGAGTTCCGGCTTGATCCTGCCGCCGGCCGCGGCGCAGACGGACCGATGCCGGATCGAACAGAGGTCACATTTCTGAGGCTGTTTGACGTGTGATCCTGCCCGCATCGGCGGTCCTCTCTGCCCTTCAGGGCGCCTGGGTTCGCGCGGCCGAAGCGGCCGACGCCTCGCCGAGGGGAACGCGACCGACATCGAGTGCGGCGAGCGCCTCGCGGAGCTCTGACGACGGAAGCCGGGTCAGGTCCCTCGCGACCTCCCTGATGGTGACACTGCGCAGCGCATTGGTGAAGGCATGGCGGAGATCGCCCAGCATCTGCGGTGCGGCGACTACGGCGAGGCGGTCGAAATCGCCGGCGCGCCGGTGGCTGTCGAGCACCTCGGTCAGGAGGCTGGCGAAGGCGCGCTCGTCGTCCCGCACGGGATCGGAGCGGTACTCCATCGAGGAGCGGCGGGCGCCTTCGGAAGCGAAGCTGCGGCCCGGCTTGTCCGCCATGATCTCGCGCAGCTGGCGCTGCTCGGCACGGAAGACCAGCTCTTCCCGGCCCTCGCCGGACTCGGACTTGCGGAAGGGATCCCGCAGGATCCGCGCACGTGACCCGTCCGCCACCAGAACCCACACCCTGGGGGTCTTCATCGTAGCTCTCCCTGGTCGAACTCGTGAAAAGAAGAATGTCAGCCGGCGGCCCGGAAGGTGTTGATCGGGATCAATGAAGCCGGCCAACGAAAGACTAGGAAGGAGAGGCGGTTCCGCCGGCCGCCGGATTTTCCGGCGCGTGCCGCGACGCAGTCTCAACACCGGAGATCGACCATGTCCAAGCCCGTCGCATTCACACAGCCGGACCCGTTCGCCGCCACCGCACCGATGACCGCCAATGCGCAGAAGTTCATGTTCTCGATGGCCCACCTGCAGGCGCAAGGCTACAAGGCGATGATGCGCTACCAGATCGAGGCGCTGTCGTTCCTGAAGCACCGCTACGAGCAGGACGTCAAGCTGGCCGACGACCTCGCCGCCGCGGCCGACTTCAACGACGCCTTCGACGTCTATGCGGGCTTCGTCCAGAACGCCGTCACGGAATATTCATCCGAGACCGGCAAGATGGCCAATATCGGTTCCCGGATCGCGTCGGAGACCGCCCGGCGCGTGCGCAAGGAGACCGACGCGGCGATCGAGGACATGGCCGCGCAGACGGTCGCCTGACGCTGCTGCCTGACGCCGTCGGCGCGCCGCCGTCCGGGATCGCAGCATGACGAAGGTTCGCATGGACAGGCGTATGCCCAAGGCAAGAAGCCGCAGCCCGATTGCCGGCCGTGATACGGCGCGGCCTGTCGCCGCCAGACGACAGCCGCCGGTAGCCGCGGCAAGACCGCAGTCCGCAGCCGGCGCTGCCGGCGAAAGCGCCGCGGAGAGCGAATATCGCGTCGCCGACCGGCTGTTCCACGCCGCGATCGCCTCGGCGACGGGAGGCTTGTCGCCGATCAGCATCGCCGAGGCGTGGCACGACTGGATGCTCAACCTCGCCATTTCGCCCGGAAAGCAGCAGGAGCTGCTGGCGAAGGCGATCGAGAAGAACGCGCGGATGCAACGCTTCCTGGCTGCGTGCGCCACGACCAGCGAAGCGCCGCCGGTAATCGCGCCGTTGCCGCAGGACCGGCGCTTCCGCGCGCCGGCCTGGCAGACCTTTCCGTTCAACGTGCTGCAGCAGTCGTTCCTCCTGACCCAGCAATGGTGGCACAACGCCACCACGGGCGTGCCCGGCGTCAGCGCCCAGCACGAGCGTGTGGTGGAATTCCACAGCCGGCAGTTCCTCGACATGCTGGCGCCGTCGAACTTCCCGGCGATGAACCCCGAAATCCTCCAGCGCACGGTGCGCGAAGGCGGCGCCAATCTGGTCCGCGGCCTCGACAACCTTGTCGAGGACTGGAAGCGGCTCAGCCGCGGCGAGCGGCCTTCCGGGACGGAGGCATTCATCGTCGGCGAGACGGTGGCGGCAACGCCGGGCGACGTCATCTTCCGTAACGAGTTGATCGAACTGATTCAGTACCGGCCGTCGACCGGGACGGTGCGGCCCGAGCCGGTGCTGATCGTGCCGGCGTGGATCATGAAGTACTACATCCTCGACCTGTCGCGGCAGAACTCGCTGATCCGCCACCTGGTGGCGGAGGGTTTCACGGTGCTGTGCATCTCGTGGCGCAACCCCGGCCCCGAGCACCGCGATATGTCGCTGGAAGACTACCGCCGCCTCGGCGTCATGGCCGCGGTGGACGCCGCGGCCGCGATCGGCGGCGGCGAGAAGATCCACGCGGTCGGCTACTGTCTCGGCGGGACGCTGTTGTCGATCGCCGCGGCAGCGATGGCGCGCGACGGCGACGACCGGCTCAAAAGCGTGTCGCTGTTCGCCGCGCAGGTGGATTTCGAGGAGCCGGGAGAGCTCGGGCTGTTCATCGACGAGAGCCAGGTCGCCTTCATCGAGGACGCGATGTGGCAGGATGGCTACCTCGACCAGCGGCAGATGGCGGGCGCCTTCCAGATGATCCGCTCGCAGGACCTCGTCTGGTCGCGGCTGATCGGCGAATACCTGATGGGCGAGCGGCCGCCGATGACCGACCTGATGGCGTGGAACGCCGACGCGACGCGCATGCCCTACCGCATGCATTCGCAGTACCTGCGCTCGCTGTTCCTGCGCAACGATCTGGCGCAGGGCCGCTTCACGGTCGACGGAAGGCCGATCCATGTCGAGGACATCGCGGCGCCGGTGTTCGCCGTCGGCACGCTCACCGACCACGTGGCGCCGTGGCGCTCGGTGTTCAAGCTGGTTCACATGCTCGACACCGACGTCGACTTCGTGCTGACCAATGGCGGGCACAATGCCGGCATCGTCGCCGAGCCCGGCAATCCGCGTCGCGCCTACCGGCATCTCGAATACCGCCACGGCTCGCCGCATCCGGCGCCGGACGACTGGATGAAGGGGGCCGAGGAGCGGCCCGGCTCGTGGTGGCCAGCCTGGTTCGCCTGGCTGGCGAAGCATTCGGACGACCAGGCCGTGCCCGGACGCGGGCCCGGCGGCGGGCGGGCGGACTACCGGCCGATCGTCGCCGCACCCGGCACCTACGTGCTGCAGCCCTGAGGATCGGGGGCGGCCCCGGCGCCTTTCGGACTGAGGCTCATTCGGCGGCGCCGTCCCTGACCTCGACAAGGCTCCCCTCCTCGACCTTGTCGCTCGGGTGCAACACGACGCGCTGGCCCGCGGCGAGCCCGCCCTTCACCTCGGCCACCTCGTCGTTCATGTGGTCGACGGTGACGGCGGCGCGCCTCAGCCGGTCCCCGTCGACAACGAAGACGCTCCAGCTGCTCCCCTCGCGGAACAGTGCGCCGATCGGCACCTGAAGGCAGGAGGCGCATTCCCATACCACCATCTCGGCGAAGACGCGGAAACCGTGGCCGAGCCGCGCGTCGGTCTCCTCGAGGTCGAGGACCGCGTTGACGCGCTGCTCCTCGATGCCCAGCGCCGAGACCTTGGTGAAGGCGGCGGGATCGATGCGCCGCACGCGGGCGGGCAGCGGGCGCTGGCCGCCCCAGTCGGTGATCGACGCGCGGGTGCCGGGGCCGATGGCGACGGCGTCCGAGGAGATCAGGTCGACGACCACCTCGAGGTCCGTGGTGTCGCCGACCTCGGCGATCTTGGTGCCGATGGCGACGGCCTGCTCGCTGCGCACCAGCACGCCGAGCACGGTTCCGTCGACCGGCGCGGTCAGGTTGATGCAGCAGGCGTCGCCCGGGTCGGCCGGGCCCGGCTGCAGCAGCCGCGCCTCGGCGCTGGCGAGTTCGGCCTTGCGCACCTCGATAGTCGCCCGCGCCGCGTCGACCGCGGCCTGCTGGTTCTCGACCTGGTTGGTGATGCGCTGCAGCGCGCTTTCCGAGATGATGCCGGGCGCGAACAGCTTCAGCGCCCGCTCCAGTTCGTCCTTGGCGAGCTTGAGGGCTGTCTCGGCGCGCGCCAGCTCGATCTCGGCGATGCCGACCGCCGAACGCGCGGCGTCGCGCGCGGCGAACAGCTCGGCCTCGGTGCGGCGGTCGATCAGCGGCGGATCGAGCGGGTGGATCGAGGCGACGACGGTGATGCCGGCGCGCAGGCGGTCGCCTTCCTTGATCACGGTCCGCGTCAGGTGGCCGGCGATCGGCGCGGAGATCGCATAGACCTCGCGGACGCGGGTCGCGCCCTCCTCGCGGATCGTCACACGCATCGGCGCCTCGGCTACCTCGGCGACGTCGACCAGCGCCGGCTGCTCGCGGAGCGCATAGGCGAAGCCGCCGACGACCGCCAATCCGACGGCCGCGTAGGCCAGGCGCTTCAGCCACACCTTGTTCATCGGACTACTCCCTTGTCTTCAGGACCCCGACCAGGTCCAGGTGGTCGACCCGCCGGCGGACGATCAGCGCCGAGGCGGCCGCGACCGCGACGACGACGAGGCTGGAAAAGGCGAAGGTCGGCGTGTTGATGACGAACGGAATGCGGAACAGGTCGCTCTCGAAGCCCTTCACGACCGACCAGGAGAACAGGTAGCCGAGCAGCCAGCCGAGCGGCTGCGCCAGCAGCACCATGACCCCGAGTTCGGTGATGAGGACGCCGGAGACCTCGCCGCGGGTGAAACCGAAGACGCGCAGGCTGGCGAGCTCGCGCGCCCGTTCCGAAAGCTGGATGCGCGCCGAATTGTAAATGACGCCGAAGGTGATGATGACGGCGAGCGCGGTATAGACCGTGGTCATCACGGTGATGTTCTGCTCGATCGTCTCGCGGAAGCGCTGCCGCGAGGCATTCTGCAGGGCAATCGAGGCCACGGCCGGCGTTTCCTTGACGGCGCGGTAGAGTTCAGGAAGGCGCGACGGATCGATGGAGACGCGGGCGCCGGAGATGCGCGGGCCTTCACCGAGCAGGCGGTCGAGCGCGTCGGATCGCATGTAGACGGCAAGGCCGACGAAGCTCTGCACGATCGCCGTCACCGGCACCGTCTCGATGCGGTGATCCTTCTGCAGGAGCTCGACCTCGACCTTGTCGCCGACCCGCAGGGAAAGCAGGCTGGCGACGCGCTCCGAGACAAGCAGGCCGACCGCGGGAGGGTCGACCGGCTTCAGGTCGACGTCGAGGATGCGGCCGAGATCCGCGCCGTCGGGCACGGTCGAGATCGCCAGCCGCCTCTCGCGGTGGCCGTTGCGCAGGATGACGCCGGTCGAGCGGAAGGGCTCGGCGCGCATGACGCCCGGCAGCCGCTCGACGGCGGCCATGGCGCGGGGCGACCGGTCCTGGCCGAAGGTGATCGAGGCGTCCTGCCGCTCGACCTGGAAGAAGATGGTGTCGACCATGAAGTCGATGGAATCGAACGAGAACAGCGCCGTCACCAGGAGGGCGACGGAAAGCGACGTGCCGAGCGTCGTCAGCAGGGTGCGCACCGGCCAGCGCACCAGATGGCGCAGGGCCATGATGGTGAGCTGCGAGAAGATGCGCAGATAGGCCGCACCCCCGGCGAAGAAGGTGCGGTAGCGCGTCGGCGCCGGCGGCTGCATCGCGACTGCGGCGGGCAGGGTGACGACGCTCCAGATGGCGCGGGCCGCGCCGGCCAGCGCCGCCACCACGGTGACGCCGCCGGCTAGCACGTAGAGATCGAGGCTCTGGCGGAAGATGAGGAAGGGGAAGGAGAAGAACTCGGCGTAGAGCCGCGTCAGGCTGCGCCCCATCCAGTTGCCCGACAGCGCGCCGATGGCGAGCCCGATCGCCACGACGAGCAGCGTCAGCTTGACGTAGTGCCAGGCGATCGCGGCCGGGCCGAAGCCGATCGCCTTGAGCAGCCCGATCTGCTCGCGCTCCAGCGTGATCAGCCGCGACAGGATCATGTTGACCAGGAAGGCGGAGACGAACAGGAACACCGGCGGGATGACCGCCGCCATGGCGCGCAACTGGATCAGCTCGTTGTCGAGAAAGGCGTGCGAGACCTGATCGATGCGGTCGTGCGCGCCCGACCCGCCATAGGGTCGCAGGATACGATCGAGATCGTCGACGATGGCGCGCAGGTTGGCGCCGCGCTGGGTTCTCAGCGCCACGTCGTTGAAGGCGCCGTCCATGTCGAACAGGCCGGCGAGTGCGGCGCGCGACATGAAGAAGACGCCGAAGCGGCGCGGATCGGGCATCATGTCGCCGGGGCCGATGGAGTAGATGTATTCGGGCGAAAGCACGATGCCGGTGACGGTGAGCTGTTGCCTGCGGCCGTTCATGAGCGCCGTGAACGTGCTGCCCGGCACCATTCGGTGCGCCACGGCGAAAGGCTCGGTGACGGCGACTTCGCCGGTGCGGCCAGGCTCCGGCAGGCGGCCGACGCGCATGTAGAGTCGGTTCACGGCGGGTTCGCCGCGGTCGGGGATGGAGACGGCGATGCCGGTGGCGGGCTCGGTCATGCCCGGCATGTCGAGAAGCACCGGCCGGACGACCCTGAGCTCGACCCCGCTTACGCCGGGAAGCCGGGCGATGCGGTCGCGCAGATGCAGCGGCGCCCGCGTCGCCGTGGCGAAGACGTTGGCGAAGCGGTAGCGCTCGTAGAAGGCGGCGCGCGTCTCCTCCAGCGAGCGGTAGGCGCCGATGGCGATGACGATCGTGGCGACGCCGCAGGCCATCACCAGGGCGATGGCCAGGACCTGCGCCCAAATGCGCGCCAGGTCGCGGAGCAGTTTGCGGTCGAGCATCGACATGGCGCTACCAGGCGACCTCCGACGGCTTGGCGCGACGCTCGTTGACATGGGCCTCGGCGATACGACCGTCGTGGAAGGAGAACACCCGGTGGGCGATCTGCCGGATCGCCGCATTGTGGGTGATGAGAGCCATCGTCGTGCCGAGCTCGGTATTGACCCTGGACAGCGCTTCGAGGACGAGGATGCCGGTCTTGGAGTCCAGCGCGCCGGTCGGCTCGTCGCAGAGCATCACCTCGGGCCGCTTGACGATGGCGCGGGCGATGGCGACGCGCTGCTGCTCGCCGCCGGAAAGCTGCGCCGGGAAATGCGTCATGCGGTCCTTGAGGCCGACCATCTCGAGCGCCTCGCCGGGGTCCATCGGGTTCCGCGAAATCTCGGTGACGAGCGAGACGTTCTCCCAGGCGGTCAGGCTGGGGATCAGGTTGTAGAACTGGAAGATGAAGCCGACATGGTCACGGCGGTAGCGGGTCAGCTGGTTCTCGGTGCAGGCGGTCAGGTCGGTGTCGCGGAAGCGGACCTTGCCGCTGCTCGCCTGGTCGAGGCCGCCCATTATGTTGAGCAGGGTCGACTTGCCGCTGCCCGACGGGCCGAGAAAGACCGCCATCTCGCCCTCGAAGAGTTCGAGATCGACGCCGCGCAGCGCCCATATCTCGACCTCCCCGGAGCGGTAGACCTTGGTCAGTGCTTCGGCCACAAAGATCGGCGCGGTCATTCCGCTCTCCAGTGAAGGCGCCTGTCTATCCGGTCGCGGCAAAGAGCACTTTGACAGGGGTCAAGAAGCGCGGCAATGGCGGAAGCGGTGGATATACTTCGACATCCGCGTCCGCTTTCCGCTCACCCTTGCCCGCGCCTTGCCATCAGCGCCGTCTTGCGTGCCGCGTGGGCCGACTTCATCAGTTCGACCACCTCGTCGTGCGAGAGTTCGGGAAAGTCGCGGTAGTGGAAGCTCAGCGCGCGGAAGCGCCCCGGCCGGCTCAGGCAGACGATGCGGTCGGCTTCCGGGGCCAGTTCGTCGGCCACCTCGGCGGGAGCCACCGGGACGGCGAGCACGACCGCACCCGGCTCGCGGCGGCGCAGCGCGCGCAGCGCCATCTTGACGGTCGTGCCGGTAGCGACGCCGTCGTCGACGAGAATGACGGTCTTGCCCCTGACCGAAAGCGGCCGGCGGCGATTGGCGTAGACGGCGCGGCCCTGGTCGGACTCCGGCCGCTCCTCCTTGACGAGAAGGCGCAACGCATCGTCATCGAGACGATAGGCCTCGACGATCTCGCGGTTGATGACGACGTCCGGCGGCGTGCCGTCGACGATCGCGGCGACGCAGACCTCGGGATTGCCGGGCGCGCCGACCTTGCGCACCAGCAGCAGGTCGATCGGCGCCTCCAGAACGCGGGCGATCTCCACCGCGACGGGAACGCCGCCGGGCGGCAAGGCGAGCACGACCGGATCGGGCAGATCCAGCCGTTCAAGCTCCGCCGCGAGGTCCTGGCCGGCATGGGCGCGGTCGCGGAACATCGCGGTCATCGCTCAGTGTTCGGGCCAGAGCCTGCGCAGTGACTTGCGCATCGAGGCACGGACCTGGTCTATCTCGCCGCTGGAGACGTGCCGGTCGAGCAGCCGGAAAACGGCGGCGATTGCGGCCTCTGTGTCGTAGATGGCGTCGTCGGCGAAGGCGGCGTCGATGCGCGCAATGAAATCGGCCTTGCTACGCTCGGCGGGCGGCGCGTCCGACGGTCCCCAACCCTCGAAGTAGACGCCGCGGACGAGGGTCGGCAACTGCGCGGCAAGGTCGGCCATCTCGCCGGCCTGCAGCCAGTCGCGCAGCGTGTGAAGCACCGCGCGAAGCAGGCGATAGGCCCGCCGCTCGTTCCAGCCGAGGTCAGCGCCGAGTTCGTTGACCCATTGCTGCGCCTGTTCCGCCGCATGGGCGAAGGAATGGACGGTTGTCGCGGTCATTCCAGCCTCCTCTTCGTCGCGAGGGCACCATAGCAGCCGCGATCGCCCGCCGGCGCATTGCGCCGGATCAACGGCACCGATTGACACTCGTCAAGGACGGGGCGTGGATAAGTTCCTAGACAGCCTCCTGAAACACGGGCAAGGCCGGGTCCGCGCTGCCGTCGATACCAGGACCGAGAATGACATCCCCCGGACTGCCAGCAACGACCGCGGAAGGCCTATCCGTGAGCGGCGCGGGCCTGTCGTCCGCCGAGGCGGCGGCCCGGCTTGCGGCGACGGGACCGAACGCGCTTCCGGACGTGCCAGCCCCGACTCTGATCGTCCTCTTCCTCAAGCAGTTCCTCAGCCCTCTCATCTATCTCCTGCTCGCCGCGGCCCTGGTCGCCGTCTTCCTCGGGGACCTGGAAGACGCCGCGTTCATCGCGGCGGTGCTTCTCGCGAACGGCATCATCGGCACCGCGCAGGAGTATTCGGCGAGCCGGGCCGCGGCAGCGCTACGCGAGCTGCAGGCGCCGAAGGCGACGGTGCTGCGCAACGGCTCCCCGGCCGAAATCGACGCAAGGGAGATCGTGCCCGGCGACGTCGTCGTGCTGGAGGCGGGCGCCCGCGTACCGGCGGACCTTGTGCTGGTCGAGGCGCGCGACCTGCGTTGCGACGAATCCCTTTTGACCGGCGAATCGGCGCCCGTGGCGAAACATGCGGCGCCCGCGGAGGTGCCCGAAATGCCGCGGTCCTGCCGCGCCTTCGCCGGAACGGCGATCACACGCGGCCGTGGCAAGGGCGTCGTCGCAACCACGGGCGTGTCGACGGAGATTGGCAGGATCGCCAGCCAGATCGGCGCCGAGACGCCGACGCGCCCGCCGCTGATCCTGAGGCTCGAGCGCTTCGCGCGGTTGATCGCGGTGGCGGTCGGCGTCTCCGTGCTCTTTCTGTTCGCGGTCGGCCTGCTACGCGAGATGGCGCCGCGCGACCTTTTCATGATGTCGGTGGGCTTGGCGGTGAGCGCCATCCCCGAGGGGCTGCCCGTGGCGATCTCGATCGTGCTCGCGATCGGCATGCGGCGCATGGCCGGCGTCAACGTCATCGTGCGCCGCATGGCTGCCGTCGAGACGCTTGGCTCGTGCACCATGATCGCCACCGACAAGACCGGCACGCTGACGCTCAACGAACTGACCGCCACGGAAATCCGCCTGCCGAACGGGACGGCGCTGTCGCTGCGGCCGGCTATGGGCGATGACGGCGGCGGGGTCGACGGGCCGAACGGCGAGGACCGGCGGAATGAGGCGGCACTGCTGCTGCGCGCCGCCGCCCTGCCCAACGAGGCGCGGCTGGTGGCCGATGGCGACGGCTGGAAGGGCGTCGGCGACACGGTCGACGTCGCGCTGCTCGCCGCGGCGCGGCGCGGCGGCGTCGTCCGCGAGGAGGTGCATGCCGACCTGCCGGAAGTCGGGCGCATCCCCTACGAGCCGGACCGGCGCTACGCCGCCTCCTTCCACCGGGCGGAGGAGAAGGTCCGCATCTTCGTCAAGGGCGCGCCGGAGACGCTGATCGCCATGGCCGACCGCATGGACCGCGGCGGCGCGGCCGTTGCGATCGACCGCGCGGCGCTGATCGCGCAGAAGGACGAGATGGCGGCGCGCGGGCTGCGCGTGCTCGCCTTCGCCGAAGGCGAGATCGCCGGCGGCGCTGGCGGGGCCGACACGGGCGGAGACTATGGCCACCACCACCTCGTCGACCTCCTGTTCCTCGGCCTGGTTGGCATGGAGGACCCGGTGCGGCCCGAAGTGCCGGCGGCGATCGCCGCCTGCCGGGCCGCGGGAATCGGCGTGGTCATGATCACCGGCGACGACCCGAAGACCGCCTGCCGCATTGCCGAAGAGGCGGGCATCGCATTCTCGCCCGACGCGGTCGCCACCGGAGAGGACGTCGCCCGCGCCGAGCGCGAAGGGCCGGCCGCGATCGACGCGTTGACCGGCAAGGTGCGGATCTACGCCCGCGTCGAGCCCGTACAGAAGCTCGCCATCGTCCAGTCGCTGGCGCGCAACGGCCATTTCGTCGCCGTCACCGGTGATGGCGTCAACGACGCGCCGGCGCTGAAGCACGCCCATGTCGGCGTGGCGATGGGGCGCAAGGGCACCGACGTCGCCAAGGAGAGCGCGGCGATCGTGCTGACCGACGACAACTTCGCGTCGATCGTCAGCGGCATCCGCGAAGGGCGCGTGGCCTACAACAACATCCGCAAGATCGTCTTCATGACAGCCTCGACCGGGGCGGCGGAAGTGGCGCTGTTCCTGCTCGCGCTCCCCTTCGGCCTGCCGATGCCGCTGTTGCCGGTACAGCTCCTGTGGCTCAACCTGGTGACCAACGGCATCCAGGACGTCGCGCTGGCGGCGGAGAAGGCCGAGGGCGACGAACTCACCTATCCGCCGCGTCGGCCCTCGGAGCCGATCTTCGACCGGTTGATGATCCGCCGGGTGCTGGCGTCGACGCTGGTGATGGGTATCGGTGGCTTCGCGGTCTTCTACTGGCTGCTTGACGCCGGCTACCCGGTCGAGGCGGCGCGCAACATGCTCTTGCTGCTGTTCGTGCTGTTCGAGAACTTCCAGACGTTCAACAGCCGTTCCGAGCGGCATTCGGTCTTCCGGCAGAGCCTGGCAGCGAACCCGCTGCTGGTGTTCGGCGTGATCGGCGCGCAGGTCCTGCACATCGCGGCCATGTACACGCCGTGGCTGTCGCATACTCTGTCGCTGACGCCGGTGAGCATGGCGGAATGGAGCCTGCTGCTGCTCGCCGCGTCGGGACTTCTGCTGACGATGGAAGTGCTGAAGTGGATCGACCGGCGCCGGTACCGGGCGAACGGGGCCTGACGAGCCCCGCCGGGCGGCGGCTCAGCCGACGAAGGCGCGCTCGATGACGAAATCGCCGGGATTGCTCAGCGAACCCTCGCGGAAGCCGAAGCCCTCGACGATCGCCTTGACGTCCTTCGTGAACTCCAGCGAGCCGCAGATCATGACCCGGTCGGTCTTGGGATCGAGCGGGGCGATGCCGAGATCCTCGAACAGCTTGCCGTTCTCGATCAGGTGCGTGATGCGGCCCATGCGCGGCGAGATTTCGCGCGTCGTCGTCGCGTAGTGGGTAAGGTGGCCGGCGGCGACCTCGCCGATCAGAGGGTCGTTGGCGACCTGGTCGAACAGCTCTTCGCCGTAGCTCAGTTCGGCGCTGTCGCGGCAGGTGTGGGTCAGGTAGATGTGGGCGAACTTCTCGTAGGTGTCCGGATCGCGCACCAGGCTGGCGAAGGGCGCGATACCCGTTCCGGTGGAGAACATGAACAGGCGCTCGCCGGGGGTGAGCGCGTCGACGACCAGCGTGCCGGTCGACTTCTGCCGCATCAGGATCGTGTCGCCGGGCCGGATCTTCTGCAGCTCGGAGGTCAGCGGACCGTCGGGCACCTTGATCGAGAAGAACTCGAGTTCGTCGTCCCAGGCCGGGCTGGCGATCGAATAGGCGCGGAACACCGGCTTCTCGGCGTTGGGCAGGCCGATCATGACGAACTCGCCCGAACGGAAGCGGAAGGACTGCGGGCGGGTGATGCGGAACGAGAACAGCCGGTTCGTGTAGTGGCGTACCGACACCACGGTCTCGGCATAACAGTTGGCCGGAACCGGGAAACGGCCGGATTCGACCTCTCTCAGTGCGGTGGCGGCGGTGTGCATGGCGACGGTGCCCTCTGCAACAATCAGGACGCATCCCGCCGCCCGGATGGGTGTTTTCTCGCGCGGCGGCCAAGGCTTCGTGCGTGGATGCTTGAGTCCGCGATTTATTAGTATACAAATGAATATGTGGTCAATCTCGGGCCGGGAAACATCATTCCAAACAACGATGTGACGTTAGGTCGCGGATATCGGGAAATGCGCATGGGGGAGAACGAACGCGCTAACGCCGGCGCCGTGATGGCCGGCATCGACGTCGGCGGCACCTTCACCGACCTGATCCTGATCGACGGCCGCGACGGCGGCCGGGTGCGCATCGCCAAGACGCCGACGACCCCCGACAACCAGGCGCACGGCGTCGTCGCGGCGCTGGCCGAGACCGGCTGCTCGCCCGCCGGCATAGACCTGATCGTGCATGGCACGACGACGACGACGAATGCCGTCCTCGAACGCCGCCTCGCCCGTACCGGCATGATCACGACGAGGGGTTTTCGCGACGTCATCGAACTCGGCCGGCGGACGCGGCCGCAGGCCTACGGCATGACCGGCAGCTTCGTGCCGGTGATCCCGCGCGACTTGAGGCTCGAAGTCGAGGAGCGCATGGAAGCCACCGGCGCGGTGCGCCAGCCGCTCGACGAGGAGGGCGTTCGCGCCGCGGTCGCCACGCTGCTCGACAAGGGCTGCGAGGCGCTGGTCGTCCACTTCCTCCACGCATACGCCAATCCGGCGCACGAGAGGCGCGCGGCGGAGATCGCCGCCGAACTCTGGCCGAACGGTTACATCACCACCGGCCATTCGCTGCTGTCGGAGGCGCGCGAGTTCGAACGCGGGGTGACGGCTGCGGTCAACGCCTCGGTGCAACCGATTCTCGAACGCTACGTCGCCCGCCTGCGCAGCGAACTGGAAGGGCTCGGCTACCGCCGCGACTTCCTCATCATGAACGGTAACGGCGGCATGATCTCGGCGCGCTTCGTCGCCCGCGAGGCGGCGAAAACGGTCATGTCGGGCCCGGCCTCGGGCGTGATCGCGGCGGCCTACACCGGGCGTCGGGCAGGCTATCCCAACCTCGTAACCTACGACATGGGCGGCACGTCGACCGACGTCGCGCTGATCCGCAACGCCGAGCCGGCCGTCTCCAACGAGACCGAGATCGAATATGCGATGCCGATCCACGTACCGATGGTCGACGTGCACACGGTCGGCGCCGGGGGTGGCTCGATCGCGCGCGTCGACGCCTCCGGCCTGATCCAGGTCGGCCCGCAGAGCGCCGGCGCCCGGCCGGGGCCGATCTGCTACGGCCGCGGCGGGGCTGAGCCGACGATCACCGACGCCAATCTCGTTCTCGGCCGCCTGCATCCGGGAAAGCTGCTCGCGGTGGACAATCCGGTCGGCGTCGACGAGGTCCGTGCGATCTTCGCCGACAGGATCGGCCGCGCCACCGGGCTCGACGGCAACGAAGCGGCCGGCGCGGTGCTGCGGCTCGGCAACATGAAGATGGCCGGTGCGATCCGCATGGTGTCGATCGCCCGCGGCCACGATCCGCGAGACTTCGCCCTGTTCGCCTTCGGCGGCGCCGGCCCGCTGCACGCCACCGCGCTCGCCCGCGAGCTCGGGCTGCCGAAGGTGCTGGTGCCGGCGCGGCCCGGCATCACCAACGCGCTCGGCTGCGTCGTCGCCGATCTCCGCCACGACTTCGTCAACACGCTGAACCGGCCGGTCGCGCTGCTCGACGAAACGGCGGCGCATGCCGTGCTTACCCGCCATCGCGCCGAGGGCGAGGCGCTCATCGCCAAGGAGGCGGTGCGGCCGCGCGAGATCCGCCACATCCATTCCGCCGACATGCAGTTCGTCGGCCAGACGCACATCCTCAACGTGCCGCTGCCGTCGCCGCAGCCGACGCGGGCGATGCTGCAGGCGCTGTTCGAGGAGGCCTACCACGCCCGCTTCAAGGTGCGCCTGCCGGAGATCCGCGCCAATCTCGTCAACCTCAACACGTCGGTCATCGGCGTCAGGTCCGATGTCGACCTGTCGACGCTGATCGATCCGGCCGGGCGTGCGCCGACGCTCGCCGGAGCGCTTCTGGAGCGGCGCCCGGTCTGGTTCGACGGCGCCTGGATCGAGACGCCGGTCTACGACCGCGGAAAATTGCCGATCGGCGTCGCCTTCGACGGCCCGGCTATTCTCGAGCAATTGGACGCCACCACCGTTATCGAGCCGGGTGACCGCGCCATCGCCGACGGAGACGGCAACATCGTCATCGAGATCGGGAGGAGCTGACCCGTGGCCGCCCTCGACGCCCTCACCCTTTCCGTCATCCAGTCGTCGCTGCAGCAGGTCTGCGACGAGATGGACCTGACTTTTTCGCGCGCCGCCTTCTCGCCGGTCATCGCCGAGGCCAACGACCGCTCCGACGGCATCTATTCGGCCGTCGACGGCGCGCTCATCGCCCAGGGATCGCAAGGCCTTCCGGTGTTCGTCGGCGTCATGCAGTACTCGACCAGGACGCTGATCGAGATGATCCGCGACGGAAGCTGCCTGCCGCCGGCGCCGGGCGACATCTACATCGTCAACGACCCCTATCTCGGCGGCACACACCTGATGGACGTGCGTTTCGCCATGCCGGTCTACCGCAAGGGCGAGATCTTCTGCTGGCTGTCGAACACCGGCCACTGGCCCGACATCGGCGGCGCCGTGCCCGGCGGGTTTTCCGCCTCGGCCACAGCGGTCGAGCAGGAAGGCCTGCGCCTGCCGCCGGTGAAGCTGTTCAAGAAGGGCGTGCTCGATCCCGAGATCTACGCGATCATCACCTCCAACATCCGCGTCGCCGACCAGCGCATCGGCGACATCCGCGCCCAGGCGGCGGCGCTGACCGTCGGCCAGGACCGGCTGTTCGCCATCCTCGACCGCTATGGGGACGAGACCGTCACCTCGGCGATCGCGGAGCTTCGGACGCGCGCCGCCGACCAGATGCGCGCCCACATCGCCGCCATTCCGGACGGCACCTGGCGCGCGAAGGCCTTCGTCGATTCCGACGGCGTCGTCGACCGGCCGCTGACCATCGCCCTCGCTGTGGAGAAGGCCGGCGAGACGCTGACCTTCGACTTCGCCGGATCGAGCCCGCCCTGCGTCGGACCGATGAACAGCGTCATCGCCACGACGCTGTCGTCGGTCTACCTCGCCATCCGGCACATCTTCCCCGACGTGCCGATCAGCGCCGGCGCCTTCGAGCCGCTCGTCGTCCGCCGGCCGGAAGGAACATTCCTCGACGCCAGGTATCCAAGACCGGTCTCCGGCTGCGCAGCGGAAGTGTCACAACGCATCGCCGAGGCCGTGTTCGCCGCCATGGTGCAGGCGGTGCCCGACCGCGTGACGGCGGCGCCGGCGGGCTCCAGCGGCAATTTCGCACTCGGCGGCCACGATCCGGCGCGCGACCGCGGCTACGTCATGTACCAGATCTCCGGCGGCGGCTACGGCGGCAGTGCGGCCGGCGATGGACTTTCCAACGGCTGCTCGACCATCGGCATCTCCAAGTCGCCGCCCGTCGAGATCATGGAGCAGGCGTTTCCGGTACTCTACCGGCATTACGCGCTGCGCGAGGGATCCGGCGGCGCCGGCGAGCGGCGCGGCGGTTTCGGCCTGTCCTACGAGGTCGAACTCCTGCGCGGCGAGGCGCGCGCCTCGTTCGTCATGGACCATGGCCGCGTCGGCCCACAGGGCGCACTCGGCGGCAGCGACGGCGCCGTCAACACCGTCACCGTGTTCCGCAGCGGCGTCGCGCACACCCCGCCGCACCTCTCCAAGGAGCAGGACATCCCGCTCGCCGCCGGCGACCGCGTCAGGGTCGGCACGCCGGGCGGCGGTGGCTACGGCGATCCGCGAAAGCGCGACCGCGCGCTGGTCCGCCGCGACGTGGCGCTCGGCTACTACGCGGCCGACGACGCCGAGCGCCTGTTCGGTCCGTTCTGACGACGTAGGTCAGTTCCGGCCGGGGGGCACGACCTCGTAGCCGAGTTCTTCCGGCTCGTCGTCGACCATCTCGGCGGGGAAGGCGGGGGCGAGGATCGACAGGCCGGTCGCCTCCTCCAGCCGGCGGATGATGTCGTCGGAGTTGGCCCGCACGCCGTAGCGCTTCTGCCCGTCGCGGAAGATGTCGATCATCAGCGGCGAGATCTCCAGCGGCACATGGTGCTCCTCGGCGATCTTCTGGAACAGGCCGATGTCCTTCATCACCAGGTCCATGGTGAACGAGATGTCGCGCGAGCCGTTGAGGATCACCTGACTCTCCGTCTCGTGGACGAAGGATGTGCCCGACGAGATCTTGATCGCCTCGTAGGTGGTGGCGAGGTCCATGCCGGCCGCCTTCATCGTCACCATCGCCTCGCAGCAGGTGAGCAGGTTGGCGGTCGCCAGATAGTTGGTCATCACCTTCAGCGTCGACGCCGTGCCGATCGGCCCGGTGTGCAGGATGCGCCGGCCCATGATGCGCAGCATCGGCAGGATGCGCTCGAAGGTCGGGCGGGCGCAGCCGGCGAAGATCGAGATGTTGCCGGTGGCGGCGCGATGCACGCCGCCCGACACCGGGCAGTCGACGGCCTCGGCGCCTGTCGCGGCGACCAGCGCCGCCAGGCGGCCGATCTCGGCCGCGTCGGTGGTCGACATCTCCGCCCAGATCTTGCCGGGTCCGAGCGCCGAGAGGATGCCGTCCGGACCCTCCATCACTGCCGCCGAAGCGGCGGGCGATGGCAGGCAGGTGATGATCAGGTCGCAGCTTTCCGCCATGGCACGGGGGCTTTCGGCCCATTTCGCGCCTTTCGCCAGGAACGGCTCTCCGGCGGCGCGGTCGAGATCGCGCACGGTCAGGTCGACGCCGTTGCGCAGCAGCGTCCCGGCGAGCTTGCCCCCCGCATTGCCCAAGCCGATGAAACCGGTCTTCATGGTCGCACCCCTCCCGATGCCAAGAACACGCCGAGCGTTGCCCCGACGCGCGAAACGGGGCAACGGGCCAGCACGCAGCTTGGATGGGTGCAGGTTATAGCACGATGTCGGCGGGCCGGCGGCGGGAGAGCACGCGGTCGACGTTGGGCATGTCGTTGTTTTCGACCCAGGCGTCGCCGTCGGTCCGGCCGAGATCGCTCCAGCGCTGGCGGAGCCGCCGCTCGAGCTCGTCGCGGGGAACGTCGAGGAAGACGGCGACGTCGAAGAGCGGGGCGAGCCGCGACCACGGCTCCTCGTCGAGGAGCAGGTAGTTGCCCTCGACCAGCACGAAGCGGACATCGTCGCCGACGATCGACGCGCCGGCGCGCGACAGCTCCATCGTCCGGTCGAAGACGGGGATGGCGACGTCCGGCTCAACGGCGCGCAGGCGTTTCAGCAGCGCCTCGAAGCCGCCGAAGTCGAAGGTTTCGGGCGCGCCCTTCCGCGACGCCAGACCGCGGGCCCCGAGAACCCCATCGTCGAAGTGGAAGCCGTCCATCGGCACGACCGCCGCCGCGCCCTGCGGAAGCAGCATGGCGAGCCGTTCCGCGACCGTCGACTTGCCGGCGCCGGGCGGGCCGGCAATGGCGACGACGATGCGGCGGACCTTCGCGGCCCGCTTGAACAGGGTGGCGGCGAGGTGGGCGATCTCGGACATGATTTCGGCTCCGCGCGATCTGCCGGGACGGGCGGCGGGCGCCCACCGACAATCTACGACGTCGGCGTCCCGATGAAAACCGGCTGGCACTGCCGTAGCGTGATCCGTGCGGGCGACGGCGGTCGCGTCTGGCGCCTTGCGTTTGCGGCGACGGATGTTAGAGGTCGTTGGACATTGCACGTAGGGTCCGATGATCCATGGAGCGGCGCGTCAGGTCAGCCTTGCGAACCCAACTCCTGCCGCTGGCGGGGATTTTCGCCGTTTTGGCCGTCGTCGTCGGCGGTCGATCGGTCCTCGTCGAGAGGCAGGCGGCGCTCAGCCAGGCGGTCGTGGACGCGTTCGGGCGCCAGCGGGACCTGTCCACGGTCCTGTCGCTGGTGCAAGACGCAGAGACCAGCAAGAGAGGCTACCTGCTCACCGGAGCGGACCCCTATCTCGAACCCTATCGCGCCGCAATCGCCGCGCTCCCCGATGCACTCGAGACTCTGAAGAAGGATTTCGCCGATGACCCCGCCGTCGCGGCGAAGGTGGCGACCCTCGAGGGCACGGTCGCCGAGAGGCTCGCGGAGATGACCGAAGTCATCGACAGATACCGGGCGGGCACCGGCGCCGCCGGCGACCTGATCCGCGGCGAGGAAGGCAGGAAGCTGACCGACGAGATCCGTGCGCAGCTCGCCGACATGCAGCGCACGGAATCCGCGGCGCTGACCGTAAGGCTCGGCGAGGCGCAGCGCGTCGCGGAATGGCAGCGCTACGGTTCCTTCGTCGGAGGCGCGGCCATCCTCGCCCTCGGCCTGTTCGGCTTTCTCGACCTGCGCCGGCGCATGCGGGCGATCGCCGGCGCTTATGCCGAGATCGATGCCGCCAACGCGGCGCTGCGCGCCGAGATGGCGAGCCGGCAGGAGGCCGAGGCGCAGGTGCGCCAGATGCAGAAGATGGAGGCGGTCGGTCAGCTCAGTGGCGGCATCGCCCACGACTTCAACAACATGCTCGCCGTGATCATGAGCGCGCTGAACCTGATCCAGCGCAAGCTCGCGCGCGGCGAGACCGACATCGGCAAGTTCGTCGAGTCTGCCACCGACGCGGTCAACCGCGCCGCGGCGCTGACGCAGCGCCTGCTCGCGTTCTCCCGCCAGCAACCGCTGTCGCCGCGCGCGGTCGACGCCAACAGGCTGGTGTCGGGCATGTCGGAACTGCTGCGCCGGGCGCTGGGCGGGGCCGTGTCGGTCGAGACGGTGCTCGCCGGCGGCCTGTGGCGTACCTATGCCGACGTCAGCCAGCTGGAAAACGCCATCCTCAACCTCGCCGTCAATGCACGCGACGCCATGGCCGAGGACGGCAAGCTGACGATCGAGACGGCGAACGCCCATCTCGACGACGCCTATGCGCGCACCCATGCCGAGGTGCAGCCCGGCCAGTACGTGATGATCGCGGTGACCGACACCGGCTCGGGCATGACGCCCGACGTGGCGGTACGCGCCTTCGAGCCCTTCTTCACGACGAAGCCGGTGGGCAAGGGGACGGGCCTCGGCCTCAGCCAGGTGTTCGGCTTCGTCAAGCAGTCGGGCGGGCACGTGAAGATCTATTCGGAACCCGGCCAGGGCACCGCCATCAAGATCTATCTGCCGCGCTACACCGGCGACAGGGAGGAGACCACGCCCGAACGCCCCGCGGCGCCCGTTGCGGCGGCGTCGGAAACCATCCTCGTCGTCGAGGACGACGAGTCGGTTCGCGCCGGCACGATCGCCACGCTCGAGGAGCTCGGCTACCGGGTCGTGCAGGCAGCCGACGCCACCGAGGCACTGCGGCGGCTGGAGGCATATCCGCAGATCGCCCTGGTGTTCACGGACATTGTCATGCCGGGCATGAACGGGCGGAAGCTCGCCGACGAGATCGCCCGGCGCTTCCCCGCGGCCAAGGTCCTGTTCACCACCGGCTTCACCAGGAACGCGGTCGTCCACAACGGGGTCCTCGACCACGGCGTGAACTTCATCGCCAAGCCATTCACCATCGAACAGCTGGCGCGCAAGCTGCGCGACGTGCTGGACGGGTAGCGGCCGACCGCCTCGCTGCGAAGCGACGACGGGATGCCACGGCAGATCGCCCGACAGGTTGCGATGGCGCGCTCGCCTGGTCCCTGTCGCCCGGCCAAAACAAAACCGGCCGGCGGTTCGCGCCGCGGCGCTCCCGCCGGGTGTGGTCCGCGCGAACTTACTGCGCCGAGTACTTGTCGATGAGCGCACGGGCTTCGGCGACGAGCGCCTTGCCGTCGATGCCCTTGCCGGCCATCTCGGCTTCCCAGGCCTCGACCAGCGGCGCAGCCGTGTCCTTCCAGCGCTGCGTCTCGGCCTCGTCGAGCGTGATGATGTTGTTGCCGGCCTTCTGCGCGATTGCGAGGCCGATCTTGTCGCCCTCATCCATGACGCGGCCCATCATCGCGGCGGTCTCGATGCCCGAATTGGCGTCGATGACCTTCTTCAGGTCGTCGGGCAACTTGTCGTAGGCCGCCTTGTTCATGGCGAAGACGAAGGTCTGCGTGTAGAGGCCGTTCTTGCCGGAGAAGCCGGTATGGTTCTTGACCAGTTCGGCGACCTTCAGCGACGGCGTCACTTCCCAGGGGATCGTGGTTGCGTCGATGACGCCCTTCGACAGCGATTCCGGCACCGCCGGGACCGGCATGCCGACCGGAGTCGCGCCGAGCTTCTCGAGCAGCTGGTTGATGACGCGCGAACCGCCGCGGATCTTCAACCCGTTCATGTCTTCGAGCTTGTTGATCGGGTTCTTCGAGTGGATCAGGCCGGGCCCGTGAGCGTGCCAGGCGATCACCTTGACGTCGGCGAATTCCTTGGCGCAGTTCTTCTCGCAATATTCGTGGAACGCCTTCGAGGTGGCCTCGCCGGTGGTCATGTTGAAGGGCAGCTCGAACGCCTCCGTGGTCGGGAAGCGGCCGGGCGTGTAGCCGATCACGGTCCAGATCAGGTCGACGACGCCGTCCTTGGCCTGGTCGTAGAGCTCCGGCGGCCTGCCGCCGAGCTGCATGGCCGGATAGAGCTCGACCTTGATGCGGCCACCCGAGTCCGCCATCACCTTTTCCGCCCAGGGCGTGAGCGCCTTGGCCGGGATGGTCGCCTGCGGCGGCAGCATCTGGTGGAGCTTGAGCGTCACCTCCTGGGCGAAAGACGTCACGGTCATCGCGCCGAAGGCAACGGCTGCTGTCAATAGGGTTCTGAGTTTCATCGGTATTCCTCCCTTGCCGATAGGATATTGTTATACGGTAGAACTTTTTCCCGCGCCAGTCCGTCCTTCGTCGTGGCCGGTCCCGGCGCCACTCCCACCCGCCGCGCGAGTGGGAAGGCAGTCACCTCCGCGCAAAGCGCATCGAAGCCGCTGTTGTTGGCACCCGCCGGATCCGTGGCGGGGTCGGTGGCGGGGCGTGGCGCGGGGGCGTCGATCGCCAGCCGGACCGTCGACAGACCGCGCACCGCCGGCGCATGCCTGCGGACCGGTTCCGGTTGGCTAAGACCGGACAGGCGTCCCCTCATGTGAGCCCCCTCGACGAGAGCCCACATGAAGCGCGCCGCGGCCGTGGCGCTGCGCGGCACGAGGACCCGCAGCGAACCGGGCTCGGCGGGAAGGCAGGCGAAGGTGTGGATCGCGCCGCGCGGGCCGATGACGATGTCGACGGTGGCGCCGACTTCCAGCGCAACCGGCGCGCCGCTCAGCGCGAACTCGACGAAACGAACGCCGCCCGCGACCGTGCGGGCACGTGTCACGCAAGCCATCCGCCAGTCTCCGTCCATACCCGCTCTCCCGTCAGGTCGGCATCAGCGAAAAACCGGGGACGCTGCGCATCAGCGACCGGTTCGCCATGACGAAGGCGAGGTTCTGGCGCGCCAGCCGGGCATGCTCGCGAGCGAGCGCCTCGGCGCGGCCGCCTTCGCGCATCTCGATCGCCTCAGCGATCGCGCGATGGTGCGCCTGGCCGACCGTGAGCGAGGCGCGGAACGCGGGAATGTCGGTCTGCGCGTTGAGGAACGCGCTCGGCCCGGCGAAAGGCAACCGGAGTACCCTCTCGATCTCCCTGCGGATGACCTGGCTTCCCGAGAGGCCGGCGAGCATCTCGTGGAACTCGGCGTTCTTCTTCACGTAGGAGGTGAAGTCGAGTTCTTCGATCGGCACACGCACAATCGCGTCGAGATCGGCGACGAGCGCCTTGAACAGGGCGAGCTTGGCGGGTGGAACGCCGCGCTCCGCCGCCAGGCGCGCCGCGGTTCCCTCGAGGACGCCGCGCAACTCGATCGCGTCGACGATGTCCGCCTCGGACATGGCGCGAACCGCATAGCCGCCGGAGGGGATCGATTCCAGCAATCCCTCCTGCTCGAGCCTCGCCAGCGCGGCGCGAACGGGCGTGCGCGAGAGACCGAGCCGCTCGGACAGGGTAATCTCGGACAGCCTCTCGCCGGGCGCCGCCGCGCCGGAATAGACGAGATCGCGAACGCCGAGCACGGCCTTCAGGGTCTGCGACACGGTGCGGTCGTCGGAGGGGTTGCGCGCCATCGCTACCGATTCCGCCGCCGGGCCGGCGCGATCCGGCCGGCGCCGCGATGCGCCGCCGGGCAGACGCCGGGCGCTTGCGTGAATGGTGACATGCCGTGGTCCTCCCAGAGCCGTGGCTAAAACAAGTACATGCTGTATACAGCGCGATTGTCAAGTTCGGTGCGCCGTGCGAATGACACCCGGCAAGCCAGCGGAGAATCGGGAGGAGCAACGATGGCAACAGCAGGTGTGAAGAAGCCGCCCTATCGCGCCGACCACGTGGGCAGTCTCCTGCGCCCCGAAGCGGTGAAGATCGCGCGCAAGCGGTTCCATGACGAAAAGTCGATCGACGCCGAGGAACTGCGCGAGATCGAGGACGCCGCGATCCGCGATGCGGTGGCGCTCCAGCAGGACGCCGGGCTGCTGGCGGTGACCGACGGCGAGATCCGCCGTTCCTTCTGGCACTACGATTTCATGGGCGGACTGACGGGCTTCGACCTGGAAGAACGCGACGAGGGCGTCCAGTTCCACGGCGTCAAGCTGAGGCCGATCTTCCCGACCATCAAGGAGAAGCTCGACTTTCCCGACGACCACCCGATGCTCGACCATTTCCGCTTCGTCGCCTCGGTGACGAAGGTGACGCCGAAGATCTCGATTCCCGGCCCGAGCTGCTGCCATTTCCGAACCGCCAGGGCCGACATCCACCCGAAGGAGTACCAGGATCCCGAAGCGCTGTTCGCCGACCTGGCGAAGGTCTACGCGAAGGCGGTCAGGGCCTTCTACGACGCCGGCTGCCGCTACCTGCAGATGGACGACATCTTCTTCGCCTACCTCTGCGACCCGAAGCACCGCGCCGCCAAGGCCGCCGACGGCCAGGATCCCGACTGGCTCATCGACCGCTACGCCTGGATGATGCACGAGGCGATCAAGGACCGTCCCGACGACATGCTGATCGGCATGCACATGTGCCGCGGCAATTTCGTCTCCACCTACGCGGCCGAGGGTGCCTACGATCCGGCCGCGGATGCGATCTTCAACAAGACCGGCGTCGACGTCTACTTCATGGAGTACGATTCGGAACGCGCCGGCGGCCTCGAGCCGCTGCGGCTCCTGCCGAAAGGCGACAAGCGCGTCCTGCCGGGCTTCATCACCACCAAGACGGGCGATCTCGAGGACCTCGACGACCTGAAGCGCAAGTTCGACGCCGCGTCGCGCTTCGCCGACATCGGCCAGCTCGGCATCGCGCCGCAGTGCGGTTTCGCCTCCACGGAGGAGGGCAACAAGATCACCGTGGACGACCAGAAGCGGAAGCTGGACCTGGTGGTGCGCACCGCCGAAGCCATCTGGGGCGGCGTCGACAAGTAGGCGTCCCGGAGCGGAGCCTTCGTCAGGCCGCCACCGACTCGACGCCGAAGAAGGAGAAGCGGCTACGGCCCTGCGCCTTGCTGCGGTAGAGCGCCGAATCGGCCTTGGCGAGCAGTTCGTCGGTGGTCGATCCGTCGATCGGGGCGAAGGCGATGCCGATGCTGACGCCGACGCGGACCTGCGTCGAAGCGATGTCGAACGGTCGGGAGATCTGGCCGATGATCCGGTCGGCCAGCACCGCGGCGTCGTTGCGCGTGCGGATCCCCGTCTGCACGATGGCGAACTCGTCGCCGCCGAGGCGGGCGACGGTGTCGTGCTCGCGGATCGACGAGCGCAGGCGCGTCGAGATGGCGACGAGAAGCTCGTCGCCGGCCTTGTGCCCCATGTTGTCGTTGACCGGCTTGAAGTTGTCGATGTCGAGGAAATGCACCGCCATCAGCCCGTTGCGGGCGCTGTAGGCGATCGCCATCTGCAACCGGTCCGCCAGAAGCTTGCGGTTGGGCAGGTCGGTCAACATATCGTGATGCGCCATGTGGGCGATCAGTTCCTGGTTCCGGCGCTGATCGGTGACGTCGACATAGGTGGTGACGAAGCCGCCGCCCTCGATCGGAACGCCGCGCACTTCGAGCACCGTGCCATTCGGACGGACGCGTTCGTACTGGTGCGGACGCCTCTCCCGAACCAACGACAGCCGGCGACGGACATGTTCTTCGACGTCGCCGGGTCCGTACTCGCCGCGCCGGGCGTTGAAGCGAAACAATTCCTCGAGCGTCGGGAAGCCGCTGGAGAACAACTCGTCGGGATAGTCGAGCAACGCCTTCTGCTGGTCGTTGCACAATACCATCTGGTTGTTGCTGTCGTAGAGCGAGATACCACCCGGGAAGTTCTCGATCACGGCTTCGAGCATGCGGATACGCTCGCGCATCAGGCCGACATAGTTGCTCATCTGGCCGACAGCGGCGGACACAGCCTGCAGATCCGTCCGCGAACCGCCGTGCATCGTCCCGCGCATCACAAAACCATCCGTCCCGGTTCGGCGGAAGGGCCGCCTGCCGCTCTCGATTCAACTGCTAAAAAGCTAAGCAGCGATGCTTACGATTGACTTAACGTAAGGGGCAGGAAGCGACCGCTCGCGGGCGCCGCGCGCCGGCGGGCGCAAAGTTCCCGCCTCAGCGCTTGAACTCGCGGACCGGCGATTGGGCGCCGTCGGCGTAGGTGACCTGCACCGACATCGACGTGATCTCGTCGCCCACCTTGAAGTAGGGCAGATAGCCGTCGGGCAGGCCGTAGGGATCGGCGGGGTTGCAGGCCGGCAGGTCGAGCGACTTCTCCAGTGATCCGCCGTTGAATCCGTAGCGCACCTCCTTGATCGCACAGCGGTAGGACAGCATGTGCGTGAAGTAGACGAGGCCCCGGTTGCCGCTGGCGTCGAAGGCGATCCACGAGGTCCAGAACTGCTCGAGGATCTGCTTGTTCGCCTCCTGGAGCATCGAGTCGGGATCGAAGCGGACCTCGAAGGGTCCGGTCTCGCGGCCGCGGACGTCGAGATACTTGATCCAGATCGCAGCCGCGGAGGTCGTGGCCGGAAGGACGAAGGTCGGGTTGGCCATAGGCTTCCCGGTCGACTGGTCGATCATGGCGAGGCTGCCGGTCTCGGTGAACCCGCCTGCGTCGCCGAGCCGCCACAGGATCGCGGTCGCCGGCTCCGGCAGCGAAACGGTGATCATCCAGTCGGCGTTGGAGCGTTGCGGCACGATCCTGGGCATGAAGCGCGCCGGATCGCTCATGTCGCCGAGCGCCGCCAGGCGGCGGTTCGCGCGTTCCAGCCAATCGCCAAGCAGCGCGTGGTCGATGAAGTGCGCGACGAGCGTGCCGTCCTTCTCCGCCTCGACGAAGCGGGCGAGCCACTCTGATTCGGCGCGCTTGTCGGCGAGGGTCTGGACGCCGAGGCGGTCCTCGGAGAACTCCTCGGCCTTGAGGAAATATGCGGGGCCGTAGCCGGCATTCTCGGCAAGGAAGGCGTCGAGCTTGCCGGCGCGCTGCGCATCGTCGAACTGGAGGGCATGCACCAGCCGGAACGCCGGCGATTTCGACTTCTCCGCGAGCGTGCCGAGGACCTCGCGCGCGCCCGACTTGCCGTCCTGGACCCTGAGAAGTGTGGCGAAGCGCAGGTAGGGATCGACGGCGTCGACGTCGAAATCGGCGAAAGCGAGGTAACTGCGCCGGGCGTTGATCATGTCGCCGCCGAGTTCGTGGAGGCGGGCATTGTGATAGAACTCGTCCGGCCGCTTCGGCTCGGCGATGATGCCGCCCTGGGCGGCGAGCGCGGCGAAACCGTCGGCGATCGCCTCGATGGAGACCGCGATGCGCTCCGTCGTCTCCTGCAACTCTTCGGCCTGCTTCTGCTGCGCGGCCTGGTTCTCGGCGACGACGCGCGTCTGTTCCTCGATCCGGGTCGTGGCGTCGCGGGTCTCGGCGACGGCCTGCTGGGTCTCGCCGACCGCCTTCTGCGTCTCGACGACGGCTTCCTGGGTCTGGGTGACCGTCGCTTGCGTCTCGCCGACGGCCTGCTGGGTCTCGCCGACGGCCTTCTGCGTCTCCGCGACCGCCTGCTGCGTCTGGTCTACCGTCTGTTGGGTTTCGGTCACCGTCTTCTGCGTCTCGGTGACGGTCTTCTTGATCTCCTCGACGTCGGCGGCGACGAGACCGACCGAGCGCTGCAGCTCGGCGACGGCCGGCACCAGCTGGGCGATGAGACCGTCATTCGCCTCGGCCTGCTGCTGCAGCGTGTAGACGCCCCCGGCAATCGCCGCGGTCGTCGCGGCGAAGACCATCGCCGGCAGGCCGCGGTCGGCGACCACGAGGCGGAAGACGACGGCGATTCCGATCAGGAGCGCCGCCACCGCGCCGGTCAATGCGATATAGGCGGCGAAGGGCGCCAGGGGATTGAGTACGTCGGCGACGAAGCCGCCCACCAGCCCGATACCGCCCGCCCATTTGCCCGTCCGCGCCAGCGACGCCCTGACGAGCGTCGACGTTGCTTCACCTGCCGTCATGCCTATCCCCGCCTCTTGCCCGATGCGCGCATGCTAGCGACCCGCGGGCGGCAGGCAAGGCCCTGCGGCCCGCTCGCGCGGCAATCGGTTCCGTCCAAGTCCCTTCGCCGGCGGACGCTGATCGCCAATCGTGGCGGGCCGATGGCCGGCAACGTCGTCCAGCCCGCGCGAAAGCTTCGGGCAAGACGGGGCGGATAATGCTCGGAAGCGAAACCGGGCGGCGAGGCGAGGACGGGTGAGGACGCGTCCGTTGCCGTCCCGAGCCCGGAATCGCGGGGGATCGTCAGGCGTAAGGCGGATTTTGGCCACATTGCTTCTGAACAGCTCTCATCACATCCTGCAAACGGATCACATCGAGCGAGCGGACTGTTCCTTGCCCAGCCCTGTCCTTGCCGCATTCTTCCGCCGGCTGTTCGTCATCTTCGCCGCCGCCATCGCCATTTCCGGCTGCACGAGCATGGAGCTGGAAGCGCCGCGGCCGGCCCGGCTGGCGACCGACCGCTACGCCGCGATCGTGGTCGATGGCAACAGCGGGCGCATGCTCTACCAGTCCAACGCCGAAGCGACGCGCTATCCTGCGTCGCTGACCAAGATGATGACGCTCTACCTGCTGTTCGAAGCGCTGGAGAGCGGCCGGGCGAGCCTGACGACACCGATCCCGGTCTCGGACTTCGCCCGCGGCCGCCCGCCGACGAAGATCGGCTTCAAGTCGGGCGAGACGATCGACGTCGAAAGCGCGATCCGGGCGCTGGCGACGAAGTCGGCAAACGACGTCGCCGTCGCGGTGGCCGAATTCGTCGCCGGCAGCGAGGAGGCCTTCGCCCGCGCGATGACCGCCAAGGCCGGCCAGCTCGGCATGCGCTCGACCGTGTTCCGCAATGCGTCGGGCCTGCCCGACGACGCCCAGCGCACCAGCGCCCGCGACATGGCCGTCCTCGGCATGGCGCTGCGCAAGCGCTTCCCGCAGTATTTCCACTATTTCGGCGCGCGCGACTTCACCTATCGCGGCAAGGTGATCCGCGGCCACAACGACCTGATCGGCAGGGTCCGCGGCGTCGACGGCATCAAGACCGGCTACATCCGCTCTTCGGGATACAATATCGTCACCTCGGTGACCGCGGGCGGGCGGCGGCTGATCGTCGTGGTGATGGGGGCCGACAGCGCGCGCAGCCGCAACGACCATGTCGAGGAACTCATCGCCCGCTACCTGCCGCGCGCTGGCTCCTGAAGCGTCTCCGCAGAACGCAATGCCGGCTCAGGCCCGAATGCCGGGAAGCGCCGCCACCGCGCGGATCTCCACCAGCCCGCCGGGCACGATGAGCGAGGCGACGCCGATCGCCGTCCACGCCGGATAGGGCTCGACGAGATAGCGGTCCCGGGCGCGGATGAAAGCGTCCCAGTGGGTGGCCATGTCGACGTGGTAGGTGGTGATCTCGACGAGATCGCCAAGGCCGGCGCCGGCTTCGGCGAGGATGGCTGCGAGCGCCTCGAAGGCGGTGGCGAACTGCGCTTCCGGGTCGCGGACCGCGACCAGGGCGCCGACACCGGCGTCCGCGTCGGCAGTCGTCGCCTCGGCGCCATCGAGAGCCTTCGTCGAACCGCTGCGCCTCGGTGGCTCGCCGTCGACGCTGGTGCCGACGATGCCAGAACAGAAGACCAGCCCGTCGACGACGACCGCCGGCGCGAACCGCCAGCGCTCGTATACGCCGCGCAACGCGGCCGGGACGATGGTCCTTCGTTCGCTCATGGCGGGCCTCCGGCGGTTCCTTCTGCTAGCAGCCCGCCGGTGGTCGGTAAACAGCCTCCGCGGCGGGCGACAGACCGCCGTACGACCGGCGGTCTACCCGAACATCGTGTCCGGGATCATCAGCGCGATCTGCGGGAAGAGGATGATCAGGATCAGGCAGACCAACATGGCGGCGAGGAACGGCATGACGCCGCGGAAGATCGTCGCCATCGGCACGTCGGGGGCAACGCCGCGGACGACGAAGACGTTGAGGCCGACGGGCGGCGTGATCATCCCCATCTCGATGACGATCACCGCGACGACGCCGAACCAGATCGGATCGAAACCGTACTGGACGATCACCGGAAAGACGATCGGGATCGTCACCACCAGCATCGATAGTCCGTCGAGGAACATGCCGAGGACGACGTAGGCGAGGATGATGACGGCAAGCGATCCGTAGGCGCCAAGACCGAGGCCGTCGAGCGCCGCCCCGAGCGTCGCGGGAATCTGGGTCATGGCGAGGAACGGGTTGAGGACGTTTGCCCCGATCACGATCATGTAGAGCATCGCCGAGGTTTTCACGGTGTCGAAGACAGCGCCGCGAAATCTCTCGGCGGTGAGGGTCCGTGCGCCAAGCGCCATCAGGATCACCAGCGCGGCGCCGATGCCGGACGCCTCGACCGGCGTGAACACGCCGACGTAGATGCCGCCGATCGAAAGGATGATGACGCCGATCAGCGGAAGCGCCCGGGCAAGCAGGACGAAACGTTGCGCGAAGGGGATCGACTCGCCCCTGGGGCCGGCGCTGGGGTCGAGCCAGGCGACGATCCAGACCGTCAGGATGAACAGCGCCGTCATCAGCAGGCCCGGAGCGATGCCCGCCATGAACAGCCGGCCGATCGATTCCTCGGTCAGGATCGCGTAGATGACGAAGCCGGTCGAGGGCGGGATGAGGAAGCCGAGCGTACCGCCGGCCGCGATGGCTCCTGCCGAAAGACCGGGGCCATAGCCTAGCCGCTTCATCTCCGGCAGGGCCACCTTGCCGATGGTGACGGCGGTGGCCACCGAGGAGCCGGAAACGGCGGAAAACGCGGCGCAGCCGAGGACGGACGCCGAGGCGAGGCCGCCGCGGAAACGGCCGACCCAGGCGAAGGCTGCGTCGTAGAGCCCGCGCGAGAAGCCGGCCGCGGATGCGACATTGCCGAGGAGGATGAACATCGGCACCACGATCAGCGAATAACCGGAAACGGCGGCGTAGCTTTCGGTCAGCAGCACCGCGCCCGCGGCGTTGAGGCTGCCGAGCGACCAGGTGCCGAAAAAGCCGACCAGGAGCATGGCGAAGGCGACAGGCGTCCTCAGGACGAGGAGCAGGAAGAGGCCGGCGATGCCGAGCAGGCCGACGGCGACGTCACTCATGGGCATGCGCTCCGGAGAGGATTGCGGCGAGCTGGGCGACAAGGATGACGACGCACAGCGCCATGCCCGCCGCAACCATGCCGTAGAAAGGCCAGATCGGCAGGCCGAGCATGTTGGTGGCGTCGCCGTAGCGGTGCGCGTCGAGCGCCTTGAAAAAGGCCCGCCAGACGAGGATCGACAGCGCGAAGCTCGACAGGACGCGGGAAAGCAGGTCGCCGATGATCCGCCCCCAGGGCCCGATCGCATTGTCGAGCACGTCGACTCTGACATGCGTATCCGCCGCGGTACACAGGGGCAGCGCCAGCATGACCACGGCGACCGAGGTCAGCTGGACGATCTCGTTGGCGCCCAGGATCGGCAGGGAAAACGCGAAGCGCAGGACGACGCCCACCGCGATCACCACGACCATGAACAGGAGGCTGAGCCCCGCCGCGCCGGCGAGTACGAGGTTGGCCCGGCCGAACCATGTCGACCGGACCATCTTCTTCGTCGGGGTCATCCCGTCACTTCGCCTTCAGGGCATCGACGACCGCCTGGGCATTGCCGCCGGTCTCGGCCACGACCTTCTCGACGATCCTGGAGGAAAGCGCATTGAAGGCAGCGGCCTGGCCGGCGGTCAGGCGGATGAGTTCCTTGCCGGGCATGGAACCGAATTTCTCAATGCCCTTCGCGGCCTCGGTCAGTTGAACCTGGTTGCCGAGGACGGAAGTCTCGATGCCGACCTTCTCGACCGCGGCCTGCTGATCGGCGGAAAGCCCTTCGAAGGCATCGCGGTTCATGAGGATGAAGAACGGCGAATTGGTGCTGTCCATGCCGACAGTGAGGAAGTTCGCGACTTCGCCGAGCTTGAAGGCCATCGTGGCCGTGCCGTCGATCATCGCGGCGTCGATCACCCCGGTCTGCAGCGCGTTGTAGATTTCCGACACCGGCATCGAGACCGGGGAGCCGCCCCACGCCTCGACGACCAGGCCCGCGTTGCGCGAGGGCACGCGGATCTTCATGCCTTTCACGTCGTCAGGCGTGCGTACTGCCTTGTCGCGCGAATAGATGAGGTTCACCGCGCTCGACCAGAGCGCGACGAGCTTTACCCGCTCGTATTCGGGTTTGAAGAGGTCGATGTTCTTCCAAAGCGTCGCGGTGCCTTCCGCCTCGGTCAGGACGCCGGGCAGTTCGGAGAGCAGCGTCAGCGGGAAGTTCGCCGCCGTGTAGCCGGGCAGGCCGATCGCCATTTCGGCAACGCCGTCGACGACGCGCGAATACTGGTCGGCCGGGCCGGCGCCAAGCTCGCCGCCATTGTAGAGCTTGACCGTGACGACCCCGCCGGTCGCCTCGGCGATCTTGGTCGCGAATGGCATGAACGCCCCGGCGACATAGGGGTGCGTCGGCGCCATGAAGTTGGCGAACTTCAGTTCGCCGGCAGTGGCGGCCGATGCAAGAAGGCCAAGGCCGACGACGGCCCCGGCGAGTGCTCCAATGATCTTCATTTCAGATCCTCCCACGGGATTGGCGGAAAGGGGCGTCCTGCCCCGCCGCTCCGCTTCGTGTCTGGCAGGTCCGATGTGGCGCGACCATTTCGAAGGGCTGCACCTGATATAGGGTTTGGCTATTGGCGGGGCCGGCCGCACGCCCGTCAGGGGCGGGCGACTGACCGCAGCGCATCGAGGAACTCGCGCTGCGCCGCCGTCGGCACCCAGCCGCTGCGCAGGGTGAGGCCGATCGGCCTTGCCGTGTCTTCCATGGCGAATGGCAGCACGATCATCGCGCCGAGCGCCAGTTCGGCCTCGACCTGCAGGCGGGAGATGCAGCCGATGTGGTCGGATATACGCATCAGTTCGCGCATCAGGATCATGGAGCCGGTCTCGATGAGGCTCTGCGGTCGACATCCGGCGCGCTCGAAGAGCCGGTCGAAGGCGCGACGCGTCGGCGTGCCTTCCGTGGAGACGACGAAGGGAAATCGCGCCAGGTCGTCAAGGGCCAGCGCGTCTTCGCGGGCAAGCGGGTGGTCGGGCCGCGCCACCATGACGAGCACGTCGTCGAACAGCCGCTCCTGCTCGATGTCGCCGATCGGCGAGGGATCGCGCAGGGCGCCGACGAGAAAATCGACCTCGCCCCGGCGCAACCCGGCCATCAGGTCGTCATAGGGTCCGTCGAGCGCCTTCACCGGCAGGGTCGGCCGGCCGACACGGAAGCGGGCGATCGTGCGCGGCAGGATATGCGAACGCGACAGCGGCATCGCCCCCACGACGATGCGGCCGACCTCGCGGCCGAGCATGTCCGCCAGGTCGGCCTCCGCCTGTTCGAGCTCGGCGAATGCGAGCCGCGCCGCCTGGGCGAGTGCATGCGCCGGCCGCGTCGCGATCATCCCGTAGGACGTGCGCTCGAACAGCGGGCGGCCAGCCTCCTGCACGAGTTGGGTGACGGCGCGATGCACCGTCGGCGGGGGCCGGGCCCCCCGCCCCGCCCCGAGCGGGGACGGGGGCCGCCCCCCCCCCCGGGCGGGGGGCCCCCCCCCCCCCGCCGCGCCGCGAGCGTGAAATTCTCGGCCTCGCGCATGGCGATCAGCGCCTGGAGTTGCGCAGCGGTAGCGGTGAGCCGAAGGCGTGGATTGAGATCGCCCAGCGCACGGTCGAGATAGGCGAATGCGCGCGTCACGCGGCCCGCAAGCGCCTGCCCCGCCGCAGTCATGAACATGCCACGCGGCCGGCGCAGGAACAGCGGCTGGCCCGCGACGCGTTCCAGTTTGCCGATCACCTGCGTCACCGCGGGCTGCGAGACGTTGCAGAGCGCGGCGGCGCGGCTGATCGAGGCCGTGTCGCAGACCGCCAGGAATATGCGCAGGTGGCGCAGGTTGGATTTCATTCGAGGCGCGACAGGATGCGCCGGGCGCGGTCGGCGAGGTCGTTCTCGCCGCCGGGCAGACCCAGCGCGGCAATCTCGTCCTGCCAGACAGCCGTCGCGGCCGCCATGCGATCGGGCAGTCCCAGTTCGCGCAGGGTCGCCGCCGCCTCGCGCATCTCGGCGGCGCGGCGGGCGCCATGCACCAGCATGCGCTCGAGATTGTAGGCGCCGCGCTTCGTCCAGTCCCACCCCGGATCGGACGCCTGCAGCGAGGCGAGCACGGCTTCTTCGACACCGGCACGGCGGGCGGCGAGCAGGCACTCGGCGGTCAGCGCCTCGAAGCCCTTGATCATCACGGAACGCAGCATCTTGATCGACGACGCCTCGCCGACCTGGCGACCGGCGACGCGAGCATTCATGTCGAGCCCGGCAAGGAGTGTCTGCGCCTCGTCGGCGTGCGGGCCGGAAAGCAACGTAGCGGTGCGATGCAGCGCAGGGTGGACCGGCGCCATGATCGCCATGTCGACATAGCGCCCGCCGGCCGCCTCGACGACTGTAGCGGCGCCGCGCTTGCTGCCGGGAGAGCACGAATTGCCGTCGAGCCACAGCGCACCTTCGAGGAGGTGCGGGGCGGCCGCCTCGGCGGCGGCCGACGCCTGATCGGCGGTAACCAGGCAGAACACGATCGTCGCTCTGGCGAGAGCCTCCGCCGGCGTGGCGTGGCAGACAAGACCAAATGCGGACGCCGCCGCCTCCATCGCCGGGCGGGACGCCGTATCGGCGCATTTGATGTCGTATACCGCCAGGCGCCCCGCCATGAGGCTGCCCCAACCGCGTGTGAAAGCGCGGGCCGCCTCGCCGAAGCCGATCATGGCGACGTCGCGACTGTCGACGCGGTCCATCATTGTCTTCTCCCGACTGCGAACCGACAGCCGCGATCCTTGCTCCGGAGCGCCTGCATTTCCAGCGTCCATAGCAGGATCTTATGGCACGGGCAGCACTTTCGAACGGCCACTGGGCAATTACATCCGTGGATTTCGCCGCGGACGAAGCCGACGCGACTTGCATTCCGACCGAGAACGCCGTTGGCTTTAACCGCCTCACGCCTTCGTGAGGCGTTTCGCGCCCATTGCCTCGAGCGAAGGACCCTGTGGACCTGATCCGAAAAATGCCGTCCCGTGCCGTGACCCCCCGCCGCCGCCGATGACGCCCAGCCATGCGGTAGACGGGCCGTCACCTGCTGCAATCCCATCGCCGATCCTTTACCTGGCACGGGGCGGCGCGCTCGACGGCCAACAGCAACAGGTCCTGCAACTGGCGTCGGCCTTGCCCGGGCTCGGCGGTTCCGCCTTCGTCGCCTTGGACGAACCTGGCGCCCTCCTCGACGCGCTCCGCGAGCGCGATGTTGCGGCGGGCCATTTCCCGATGCGCTCATGGCGTTCTCCGGCCCGGTATCTTCCGGCATGGATCGACGCGTTCCGCCTGCTGGCATTGGCGCGGCAGAAGGGCGTGCAGCTGATCCATGCCCACGATCACTGGCGCGCACCCTATGCCAGGTTCCTGGCGCGGCGGCTCTCGATCCCCTATGTCGTCCACATCCGCGGACCGATCGGCGTCGATCACGTCCGCAAGTACCGGCTCGCCGAGGCCGACGCAGTAATCGTGATCGCGCGGCGCTACGCGGCAATCCTGCGCGCGGCAGGGGTGGCCGACAGGAAGATCTTCATCGTGAGCGACGGCATCGACCTCGCGAGATTCCACCCGACGGGCAATGATGCAGAGCGGCATCGTCCCGACCGCGAGACCGTCGTCGGGATGGTGGGACGCATCGACCCGTTCAAGCGCGTGACGGATTTCGTCGACATCGTCGCGGCACTGCCCGAAGAGCAGCGCGCCGCGACCCGTTTCCTGCTCGTCGGCGAGGAGTCCGACCGTGGCTACGCGGCGGCCGTCCGCGCGCGGATCGGCCGCCACGGCCTCGCCGAACGCATCGCGTTCACAGGTCGCGTCCCCGTCGACCGCATGCCGGCGCTCCTCGGCGACCTTGACGTGCTCGTCACGCTGTCGGGGGGCTCGGTCATGTTCGAAGCGATGGCGATGGGGACCGTCGTCCTTTCGGTGCGTGACGACGGACAGCATTCGCAATACACGATAGACGGCAATACGGCCGTCTGTGTCGACGGCGCGTCGGTGGAGACGGCCGCTGCCGCGCTCGCGTCGCTGATTAGACGTCCAGACCGGCGCAACGCCCTGGCGCGCGCCGGCCGGGCGCTGATCGAGCGGCAGCTCTCGGCGCAGCAGATCGCGGCCGAAACGGATGCCGTCTACCGTTCGCTGCTGGCTGATGGACGGAGACGGTGATGTTCTGCCGGGTCGAACCGCTCCACCAGAAGAGGCGCCATCCATGTTCAACTGGTTGACCCGCCTGGCGCGGACGCTCCGCGACGCCACCAGGCCGCTGCGGCGGCGGGCCGGGCTGCGTACCCTGTCAAGAAGCGTGGGCACGGCGGCGGCACTTCGGCTGGCCGCGGCCAAGCGCCGGCGTTCGCGCGCCACATTCGTCGGCGTGACCGGCAGTTCGGGCAAGTCGACGACCGTGTCGCTCCTCTCGCATATCCTCGCCGGCAGCCGCGCGGTCCACACGCAGGTGTTCGGCAACACGATCGGCGACCTGCCGGCCACCCTGCGCGGGATCCCGAAGGAGACAGACGCGGTCGTCGCCGAGCTCGGTGTAACCGGTTTGGGCACCATGCGGCCGATGGCGGCGCTGCTGCGGCCGACCGTGGCGATCGTCACGAAGGTCGGCCTCGAGCATTTCAAGGCCTTCCGCTCGCGCGAGGCCGTGGCAGGCGAAAAGGAGGGCCTCGTCGAGGCCCTGCCGGCCAACGGCCTTGCGATCCTCAATGCCGACGACGCACACGTCAGATCCATGGCGCAGCGAACCGCGGCGCGGGTGGTCACGTTCGGCTGGTCGGAGGATGCCGACTACAGGGTCTTGGCGGCGAGGGCGGCATTTCCCGACCGCCTCGTCGTCGAGGTCGAGGCGCCTGCCGGCCGTTTCGAGATCGAGACGCCGTTCTTCGGCGAACATTTCTGGCTGGCGACACTCGCCGCCTTCGCCGCGGCGGTGGAACTCGGCGTCGATCCAGCCGAAGCCGCCGAACGCATCGCCGCGTTCGCGCCGCCCATCGATCGATGCGGCGTACTCGTCATCGCCGGCGGACCGACCTTCGTCCTCGACAGCGTCAAGGCACCCAGCGAGGGCATCGCCGACGCGATTGCCGCCGTGAAGAAGGCGCGGGCGCCGGCCAAGCGCATCGTCATCGGCCACATTTCCGACTATGCGGGAAGCTCTCACAAACCCTATCGCAACGCCTACAAGCTCGCCCGCGAGGCCGCCGACCGCGTGGTTTTCGTCGGCGAGCATGCCCGCCGCGCTTCGGCGCCCGACGAGGACCGGGCGGCAGGCCGCTATACCGGATTCGCGACTCCGCGCGAGGTGGCAGCCCATATCCGGGAGACGACCTGCCCCGGGGAGCTGATCCTCATCAAGGGATCGCGGAACCTGCATCTCGAGCGAATCGCGCTCGACTGGACCCATGACGTTCGATGTTGGGAGGCCGCCTGCGGACGGAGCTACGACTGCCTCCGCTGCGGCCTTTTCGAGGTGCCTTACGAACAGCACGACGAAGTCCGCCGCGCGGCGCGACGCCGGCGGATGTGGCGGCGGCTCTTCCGCTTCGGGCGGCGCGACGAACCGCTCGCGAGGCCGCTGGGCGCCTGGCAGGCGAAAGACGAGGCGGGAAAGAGCCGCTGACCGTGCCTGCGTCCGACGCGACCGCAACGCGCGACAACTGCCGGAAGCGTTCTGCACCTTGCCAATCCGCGGTTGATGCGGCGGCGCGGTTCGGATATGAAGCCTCCTGCCGGGCCGCTGAGGTGGTTCGGCGAGCGGAAGCGGCTCGCCGCCATCCGCAGGCACCCGTAGCTCAGCTGGATAGAGTGCTGCCCTCCGAAGGCAGAGGTCACAGGTTCGAATCCTGTCGGGTGCGCCATTTGCGAACAAAACTGCGAACCCAGGCACGGGGCCGCCGCCAATTCCGGTCGAGCCGAGCTCATCGCGCTTTGCAATCTCGTTTGCCACAATGTGAGAGGACAAGTCGAGCGCAGATGCGGCCC
>CAYJMY010000017.1:42355-42761 GCA_964371125.1 uncultured Mesorhizobium sp.
GAAGGCAGAGGTCACAGGTTCGAATCCTGTCGGGTGCGCCAAAATTCCCAATCATTTCAGGCGGTTACAATCCTGCTGCTGACTGAGCCGCGGCCATCGGCGGGGTTGCAACCACATTGCTACCACCAGATTTCGTGGCGCAGGGTACGATCTCGTGCCGTCGGCGGCAATTTGAGTGACGGAAGGTCTGAACGCTAGTCGCGAGGGCTCGGCTTCAAACTGCGAAGCGGGGCCACCGAGGGGTCAATCGCGATGGGTTAGGCCTCCATGCCCGCATCTTCCTCCTTCAAGGCCTCTACCAGCCTGGTCGCGGCCTGCCTGTGCCTCGCGATGTCTGCGCGGCCCACTGCTCTCTCGGGCCGATCCCGCGACATGTCTCCTGCGATCGCCGGCAGATCGCGCAGCC
>CAYJMY010000018.1:0-11483 GCA_964371125.1 uncultured Mesorhizobium sp.
CCCCCTCGCGCCGGCCCCCCCCCGCGCGGTGGTGGGGGGGGGCTAGCCGCGGGGCGATGCGGTCGGCGCCGGCCGCCCGGCGCAGCACTGCGGGCCGCAGATGCGCACTCCACCAGATCTCGGCCAGTGCGCCGCCGGCGCTGTCGGAGGCGAGCCGGTGGTCCCAGCCGGCGAGGAGGGCGAGCGCGGCGGCGGCGGCCTCGTCGCGCGGGGCGCGCCCCGCCGCCAGCCCACAGAGCCGCCGTCCCGGCAGCGAGACGACATCGGTCTGCAACTCGGCGGAGTCCCGCAGCCCGTGCGGCGCCGGTGCGGCCAAAACCTCGGCGATGCGGTTCGCCCGCGACGGGTCGACCCACTCGTAGCCGATCGGCGGACCGCTCCACGCGGCCGGCATGTTGTATTCGTTGGCGGTAGCGAAATGCCCCTCCGGCGGGTTGAGCACCGACGGCAGCTCGGCACCCGGCAGCAAGCCCTGCCACTCGAAACGGCCGTCGCCCGCGACCGGCAGCAGCCCGTCCCAGTTCGGCCGCACCGGGCTGAAACCCGCGGCCACCCAGCCGATGTCACCGCCTGTGTCGGCGTAGACCTGGTTCACCGCCGGCACGCCCCATCCCGCCATCAGGCCGCGGAACTCGGCGAAGCTGGTGGCCCGCATGGCTGCGATCGAGCGGAAATAGGGCGCAGTGCCCGGCTCGCTCCATACCGTCCGCACCGCCACGGCCAGCCGCCTCTCCGGGTACTCGGCCACCACCGGCCCGTGGCGGGTGAACTTGAGGCACAGCGCGGCCTCGCCGCTGCCCGCGCAGGCGGCCGTCTCCTCGACCTCCCGCATCGCCTCCCAGCCGTCGCCGTAGCGATAGCGCCGAGGATCGTCCGGATGGGTCTCGTAGACGTAGACGTCCTCCTGGTCGGGACCGAAGAACAACGTCAGCCCGAAGCTCGCGGTACCGTTGTGGCCGATCGAGATGCCCGGCAGGGCCGGCTCACCGGCGCCGATACCGTCGAACCCGGGCGACGACAGGTGCACGATGTAGCGCAGCGACGGCACCGCATGGGCGCGGTGCGGATCGTTGGCGAGGATTGGGCGTCCGGTCGCCGAGCGCGACGGCGCGATCACCCAGTTGTTGGATCCCTGGAAAGCGGCGTCACGGACGACCTCGCCGAGCGGCGTCACCTTGCGCCACGCCGCCGCTTCGCCGGGCGTCGCCGCGAGCCGCGCGGGGTCGAACGTCACCGGCGCCGCCGCCAGCTTGAAGACGTCGAGGCAGTCGAGCGGCAGTGCCTGCGGCCGCGCGCCGCCGGCCGCGGCGAGCGGATCGTGCGGCGGCTCCATCCTTTGGCGCAGTTCGTCGACCGACGCATCCGCCGCGGCCAATACGTTGGCGCGCAGCACCTCCGACAGCGCGTTGCGCATCAGCGCATGGCTGCGGATGCGCACGACGTCCTCGGGCGCCCATCGCGCCGGTCTCGTGCCCATGGCGGAAAATTCCGGCGGCAGCAGCGCCGGATCCGCTTCGCAGCGCTCGATGTAGGCGTTGATGCCGGCGACGAAGCGGCCGCAGATCGCCTCGGCGTCGTCGCTGTAGGACGCCCATTCCGCCGCCATATCACCGCGATAGAGGAAAAGCCGCGCGGCCCTGTCCTGCTCGAGGTAGCCTGGTCCATAGTCGGCCGCCAGCAGGCCGAGTCCGCGCTTGCGCCACAGGTCGAGCTGCCACAGCCGGTCGCGTGCCGCATTGAAGCCCTGCACGAAGAACATGTCCATGAACGAGGCCGCCCGGATGTGTGGGATGCCCCAGCGGTCCACCGTGATGGTCGCGGGCGCGACGAGGCCGGCGACTTCGATACGATCTTCGCGCATGGTTCTCTCCAGCTGTTGCGATCAGGGAGCGGCGTCGGCCGGCAGCGACGGCGACTTCCCGATCCGCCACTTTGCGGCATATTCGGCGAGCGGACCGAAGGTGACGCCGCTCCTGGCCTGGATGTGGTCGATGAGGCCTTCGAGCACCAGGAGCCGCGCCCCGCGGCCGATGGTCTGGGGGTGCATGGTCAGGTTGAAGAGCCCCCGGCCGATCCTGTCGTAGAGGTAGTCGAACTCGTCGATCCACATCTGCAGCACGGCCCGCGGGCTCGCGTAGCCGGGATTGCGGCCGAGGATCACCTCGAAGTGCGGGAAATCGTCGAGCATCCAGGAGACCGGCAACTCCACAAGGTCCACCGGCGTGCCGAACGTCCAGGGTTCGGTCTTGGACCAGGAATCGCCCACGCGGCACCAGTAGGCGTCATACTCGTTGCCCATCATGCTGCTCTCGTACTTGAAGCCGTATTCGAGCAGCAGCGGCACCGTGTGCGGACTGTTGTCCCAAGACGGCGAGCGATAGCCCAGCGGCCGCAGGCCCGCCACCTTCTCGAGCGCCTCGAGGCCCTTGTCCATGATCCAGCGCTCCTGATCGGGCGTGGTATTGACGGGATTTTCGTGGACCCAGCCGTGATGGCCGATCTCGTGTCCCGCGGCGGCGATATCCTCCACCGTCTTCGGAAAGGCGAGGGCGGTGTGGCCGGGGATGAAGAAAGTACCCTTGATCCCGCGCTCCGCCAGCAGCGGTAGTATGCGGCGGACCGCGACCGGCCCGAACTCGCCGCGCGAGATCATGCTCGGCGACGTCGCCCCGATCGCGCCGATCCAGACCGAGTAGGCGTCGTAGTCGAAGGTGAGTGAGACATGAACATCCTTCGGGGGCATGGCTTTCCTTTCGCCGGAATGTCGGATGGAACGGCGTCGCGGGCCGCCCCGGTCAGGCGCACCGCGCCGTGGCCAGCTTTCCGGGTGGCCGCGGCGTCTCGACGTGCCGGATCCCTCCCGGGCAGCTCCGGCGACAATAGACAGGGTCGGCATCGCGCGGAAGCAGCCGCGTTCGTTATATGCAGCCCGCTGCCCGCTCCCCCTTGTCTGTGCAGCCGTGGTGCAGCGCCGGGCAAGCGGCTGCCCCTTGCGCACCGCGCGTCGCACGGCCGATCCTGCGCGCCGCAGACGCAGGGGGATCCATGAGCGACGCCGCAGAACGACCTACCGGGATACCGGGCCGCTTCGCCGGTCGCATAGCGGTCGTTACCGGCGCGGCTTCCGGCATCGGGCGTGCGGTCGCCGCGGGTCTCCTGCGCGACGGCGCGGCCAAGCTGTACCTGCTCGATCGCGACGAGGCGGCGCTGCAGAAAGTCTGCCTCGAGGCCGGGCCGGCTGCCACCCCCCTTGCCTGCGACGTCGCCAGCGCGACGTCCGTCGATGCCGCTTGGGCGGCAATTGCATCGGAGACCCCCACCGTCGACATCCTCGTCACCTGCGCCGGCATCCTCGGTCCGGCGACAAGCATCGCCGAATGCAGTGCGGAAGACTGGGACGACGTTCAGGCGGTCAATGTCCGCGGCACCTTCCTCGCCGCGCGCAAGGCGGTGGCCATGATGCGCGCGGGCGGCGGCGCCATCGTCACCGTCGCCTCGACCGCCGGCCTCGCGGGGTCGGCGACGCTCGGCCCCTACAGCGCCAGCAAGGGCGCGGTGGTGCTGATGACGCGGAGCCTGGCGCTTGCGCATGCGACCGACCGCATCCGGGTGAACTGCGTCTGCCCGGGTTCGATCGAGACCGGCATGCTCGAGGCCACGTTCGCGGCCGCGGGCACGCAGGAGCGGTCGGCCGAACGCCGCGCAGCCTATCTCGGCCGAATCCCGTTCGGCCGCTTCGGACGGCCCGAGGAAGTCGCCGAAGCGGTGCTTTTCCTCGCCAGCGACGCCGCGTCCTACATCACCGGCGCTGCCATTCCCGTCGATGGAGGGCGTCTGGCATGACCGCGGCGGCACGCGCGGCGATCGTCACCGGGGCGGGTCGCGGCATCGGGTTCGCCATCGTCAGGGCGCTGCGAAGCGCCGGGATGGCCGTGCTGGGCGTCGACCTCGAAACGGACGGGCTCGCGGGCACCGGCGCCGCCGCGCTGGCGCTGGACGTTACCGGTGACGATGCGCCGCGGCGTATCGTCGAGGCGGCGGGCGCGCTGTTCGGCGGCTTCGACTACCTGGTCAACAATGCCGGAGTGGGCGGCTCCAAGGCCCTGACTTCGAGCGACGACGCGCTGATCCAGCGGATCCTCTCGGTGAACCTGGTCGCGCCGATGCGGCTGACGCGCGAGGCGATCCCGGCGCTGCGGCGACCCGGCGCCGTCGTCAATGTCGCCTCCGTCTATGGCGAAACGGGATTTCCCGGGACGGCCGCCTACGCCGCAGCCAAGGGCGGGATCACGCAGCTCACGCGCCAGCTCGTCTCCGACTACGCCCGGGAGGGACTGCGGTTCAACGCCGTGGCGCCGGGAGTGATTGCCACGCCGATGGTCGAGCGGCGGATCGCCGGCGACGCAGCCTATCGCCGCGTCATGATCGAGGAGAGCCCGGCCGGTCGTCCGGGCCTTCCCGAGGAGGTGGCGGCCGTAGTCGCCTTCCTCTGCTCGGACGCCGCATCGTTCGTGTCTGGGCAGGTGATCGCGGTCGACGGCGGCTGGAGCGCGGCGCGGGTGCTGCCGGACGGCTGAGCCCTGCCCGGTCGTTGGGACTCAGCCGGCGGGCTGGAGGCCGCACCACGAGGCGACGAACAGCGTCATCGTCTTTGTCACCTTGAGGAGGGAGTCCAGCGATACCCGCTCGTCGAAGCCGTGGATGAATTCGGCGCGCGGCCCGTAGACCAGTGCCGGCATGTCGCCGTAGAGCCCGAAGAAGCGCGCGTCGGTGGTCGCCGTGGAGGCCGTCTCCGGCAGTTCCGCGCCGAATACGGTCCGGTGCGCGCGCGACAGCTCCGACACCGGCTCGTCGGCGTCCTTCAGCACGTAGCCCTCGGCCTCGAAGCCGTTGTAGACGATTTCGGGCGGGTTGTTCGACAGGAACGGATGCTGCCGCGAGGCCCCGCGGATCGCCTGCTCGATCTCGCGCTTGGCGTCCGCGATGTGCTGGCCGGGGAAGATCGCCACCCGTACGTCGAAGGTGCACCAGGCCGGGACGCTCGAGGCCCAGTCGCCGCCCTCGATGCGGCCGACGTTGAGATTGATCGGGTGATGGACGTCGCCGTAGGGCGGATAGTCGCCCTTGCGGTCGTTCCACTCTTCCTCCAGGCGATGCAGCGCCTGCATGATGGCGTATGCGGCCTCGATGGCATTGGCGCCTGTACCCGCATCGGCGACGTGGACGGGAATGCCGCGGACGTGGACCTGGAACCAGATGACGCCGATCTGGGCCCGGATCAGGCTTTCGTGCAGCGGCTCGGGGATCAGCACCGCATCGGCACGGTAGCCGCGCGCCAGGCAGGCGAGCGCGCCGTTGCCCGTGCACTCCTCCTCGACCACGCTCTGGACGGTGATGTCGGCCGCCGGGCGACGACCGGCGCGCTTTATCGCGTCGAGCGCTGCAAGGCAGGCGGCGAGCCCGGCCTTCATGTCGCCGGCGCCGCGGCCGTAGAGCCAGCCGTCGGCGGTGCGCGGCTCGAACGGCGGCGTCGTCCACATGTCGAGCGGGCCGGCCGGCACCACGTCGATATGCCCGTTGAGAATCAGGGAGCGGCCGTTCGGCGTCGGGCAGCGATAGGTGCCGACGACGTTGTAGGCGTTCTCATAGCTGACATGGGCCGGCGAGAAGCCGGGGAGATGGCGTATCGCCTCGAGGTCGACACGAAAGCGGTCGACATCGAGGCCGCGCGACCGCATTGCCGCGGCCATGAAGTCCTGGGCGGTCGTTTCGTCGCCGCGCGTCGACGGAAACCGGACCAGGTCGGCGGTAAGCCTGACCTGATCGTCGAAGCCGGCTTCCACGGCATCCATCAGGCAGCGGACGGTATCGTCATTCATTCCCATGTCTCCGGTCTTTGCAGGGCGGCATCGAGGAAGGCGAGGATCTCGCCCTGGACCTCCCGGTCGAACGAGAGCCAGTGCTGGTCGTGGAGGGCGTGCGGCGCACGATAGACAATTGAGCGCGCCAGATCAGACGATTTCATCAAGGAACCGCAGTCGCCCTTCAGGACAGGTAGCGTGAACCAGGGATCGTCCGCCCCGAGCAGCGCCAGGACCGGCTGACCGGCGGGAGCGTTCAGTCCCCGGTACTCCGGCCAGCCGGCATGACATGTCCAGCCCTCGATGACGCGCGCCGTCGCGGCCACGCGGCCGACGGTCGCGACGGTGATGGCGCCTTCCGAATGCCCCACCAGCACCACCGGGAGGCCGGCGAGGGAGTCCAGGCCGCGCACCCGCTCGACCGCATGGCGGACCTCGGCCTGCCGCCATCCGAGCACCGCCCGGTGAAGGCTCCCGCGGTGGCGGGCCGGCTCGCAGCTCACGGGCTTGTCCAGGCGGGCGAAGCTGTCGGGAGCGATCACGGCGTAGCCGGCTCTGGCGAGGAACCAGCCGCTCGCGTCGGTGATCCGGCTGAGCCCGTCACAGCCATGGGCGTAGACGATCACCGCCTTGGGCGGGTCGCTTTCCGCAAGGCCGTCGCCGGTCAGCGCAGCCACGTCGACCTGTCTGACTCCGGGAGACGAAGCGGCGGGAAGGTAGACCCGGGCGGCCTGGAACGTCCTTTCGAGTTCGGCGGGATCCTCGCCGCTGTCGGCCGCAGCCGCGCCGGCACTCAACAGGATGGCGATCGCGGCGGCCAATGCGTGGAGGCGCCTCATCACAGAGCACCGAGCAGGCGGCGGCTGTAGGGATGCTCGGGTTCGCCATAGAAGCGGGCGGCCGGCCCGTCCTCGACGATCTCGCCTTCGTACATGACCGCGATGCGGTGAGACACGTAGCGCGTCGCGGCGAGGTCGTGCGAGATGAACATCGCGCCGAAACCCTGCTGCTGCTGCAGGTCGAGGATCAGGTTGAGTACCTGCGCCTGCACCGACACGTCGAGCGCGCTGACCGCCTCGTCGAAGACGATGAAGCGCGGCCGCGTGATCAGGGCGCGTGCGATGGCCACCCTCTGCCGCTGTCCGCCGGAAAGCTGGCCCGGGTAGCGGTCGGCAAAGCCAGCGTCGAGGCCGACGCTGTCGAGCATCTCGCGCACCCGGCCGCGGCGCTCGCTGCCGGAAACGCCGAGCACGGCCAGCGGCTCTTCCACCGAGCGGCCGCATGACAGGCGTGGATTGAGCGCCCATTCGGGCTGCTGCAGCACGACCGAGAGCTGGCCCCGGCGCTGGCGCAGGCCGGTGAACGGCACACCGTCGAACTGCATGGCGCCGTGGGTCGGCCGCTGGAGGCCGAGGCAGATCCTGCCAAGCGTGGTCTTGCCGGAGCCGGATTCTCCGACCAGCCCCAGCGTCTCGCCCGGCGCGATCTCGACGCTCACCCGCTTCACCGCCCGGAACTCGGTCCGGCGCGGCCATCCGCCCCGGCCGTAGACCACCTCGACGTCCCGCAACTGCACGATCGGGGCTTTCATCGCGTCTCCACCTTCGCTGCATCGCGTGGAGTGGCGAGGACGTCCTCGCCGAAGTGGCACAGCACCTGCCGGCCGTCGACGAGCCGCTCCTCCGGTCGCGCCGCCCCGCATGGGTCCCGGCGGAAGGCGCAGCGCGGCTCGTAGGCGCAACGCTGGCAGCTCTCGGTCAGGACCGGCGGCACGCCCTGGATCGGCACCAGCCGCTCGCCGGGCCGTTCGTTGCCCGCGGCCGCCGCGATCAGCGCCCGGGTGTAGGGGTGGGCCGGCCGCGACAGCACGCTTTCGCTGTCGCCGAGTTCGACGACGCGCCCGCCATACATCACCGCCACCCTGTCGGCGTGTGCGGCGACCATGCGCAGGTCGTGCGAGAGGATGACCAGGCTGGCGCCCGTCTCGGCGCGGAGACGGACGAGCGTGGCCATCACCCGGTCGCGCACGGACGCATCCAGCGACGCGGTCGGCTCGTCGGCGACGAGCAGCCTGGGCGAACGTGCGATCGCCATGGCGATCACCACCCGCTGCGCCATGCCGCCTGAAAGCTGGTGCGGAAAGCTGCGCGCCACTCGCGCAACATCCGGAAGCTCCGCCCGTTCGAGCAGCCGGGTGACGTCCGCGATCGCGGCGTCGCCTCCCATGGCGAGTGCCACCTGCCGGCCGATCCGCATCGTCGGATCGAGAGCGGTCATCGGGTTCTGGAAGATGAAACCGAGCCGCTCGCGCCGGAGCGCCCGCAGCGCGGCGGGGGAGGCCTCGCGCACCGACCGGCCCTCGAAATCGAGCCGCCCGGCGGCGACCTCGGCCTCCGGCGGCAGCAGCCGGCCGATCGCCATGCCGAGCGTCGTCTTGCCCGACCCGCTCTCGCCGACGATCGCAAGCGTCTCGCCATCCGCGATCCGCAGCCTGGCGCGATCGAGCGCAATAACGGAGCGACCGCGCGCGCGGTAGACGACGACGAGGTCTTCGATGTCGACGAGCGCGCTCATGTCAGCGGCCGCCGCGCCAGCGGCTCCAAAGCGTCGCGGATGGCGTCGCCAACCAGGTTCACCGACATGATCGCTGCCGACAGGACCGCGCCCGACGACATCACCAGCCACGGCGCGATGGTGAGATAGGCGCTGCCCTGCTGGAGCAGCGAGCCGAGCGAGGACTGCGGCGGCTGGACCCCCAGGCCGAGGAAGCTCAGTGCGCTCTCGATGATCATGCCGATCGACAGCGCGTAGGTGAGCTGGACGACAACGGCGCCGATGATGTTGGGAAGCAGGTGGACCAGCATGATCCTGAGCGGAGAGGCGCCGGCCACTTCCGCGGCGGTTATGAAGCCACGGCCCGCCACGGTGAAGGTGACCGAGCGCACCACGCGGATGAACAGCGGCAGCGTCGCGAAGGCGATTACCAAGATCGCCGGGATCAGCCCCGGCCCGAGCACGGCGGCGACGAGGAGGCCGAGCAGCAGCGCCGGGAAGGCGAACAGGATGTCGGCGCCGCGGGTCACGAGCTGGTCGGGCGCGCCCTTGAAATAACCCGCCAGCATGCCGAGCAGGGTTCCCGCAACGGCGGTGATGACGACCGCGACCGAAGACAGCAGGAAGGTCGCGCGGATGCCTTCGACGACGCGCGGGAGGAAGGAGCGTCCGAGTTCGTCGGTACCGAACGGGAAGCGCAGCGAGGGCGGCGACAGCCGCGGCCCGGCGGCGATCTTCATCGGATCGCCGATCGGAAGATAGCTGCCGAACATGCCGAGCAGCAGGAGCGATACCAGGAGCAGCGCGCCGAACAGCGAGAGCCTGTCCTCGCGCCAGAGGCGCCCGAGAACCGTGGAGATCGACCTCATCGGCCCTGCTCCGAGCCGATACGGGGGTCGATCAGCGCATAGGCGATGTCCGCGAGCATGTTGATGGCGATGAACACCGCCGCCGCCAGCAGAACGCCGGCCTGGACGATCGCATAGTCGCGGTTCTGCAGCCCATTGAAGGCATAGAGGCCGATGCCGGGTACCGAGAACAGCACTTCGACGATCACGGCACCGCCGAGCAGGAAACCGAAGTAGGTGCCGATAACCGTCACCACCGGTATCGCCGCGTTGCGCAGGACGTGGCGGCGCACGATCTCGAACGGGCGCTCGCCGCGGGCGACGGCGGCGGTGATGTAGCCTTCGGTCATGACCCTGAGCACCACGTCGCGGGTGGTCCGCAGGATCAGGGCCATACCGAAGACGGAAAGGGTCAGCCCCGGCAGCAGCATCACGCGCAGGTTCTCCACCGGGTCCTGTGAAAAAGGCACGAAGCCACCAATCCGCAGCCCGAGCGACCACGCCGAGAAGACGAAGATCAGGACGCTGCCGAGCACGAAGTCGGGAATGCTGGAGCCGATCGCACCGATCAGTCGCCCGGCGACGTTGCCGCCGCGCCCGGTGCTGCCTATGCCCGCCAGCGCGCCGAGCGGCAGGCCGAGCAGGAGGGCCGAGCCGAGCGCGATCAGCGCCAGCTCGATCGTCACCGGCGCGCGCCGCAGGAACTCGTCCAGCACGGGCTGGCGCGTCACCATCGAGACGCCGAAATCGGCCTGGAGCAGCGCCGCGAGCCAGCGCAGGAACTGGATCACCACCGGCTCGTCAAGGCCGTAGCGCTGCGAGATCGCCTCGCGCGCGGCCGGCGTCACGAACGGCCCGAGCAGGATGTCCGCGTAGCCGCCCGGGATGGCGCGCAGCGACAGGAACACCAGGAGCGAGACACCGAACATGGTGACCAGCGCAACGACAAACCGGGGGAGAAGGTAGACGAGAAGGCGCATCTTTTCCGCACGCAAGGGCCGGGGGCAGCGCGAGGCTGCTCCCGGCAGAGACAGGATGGTCGGCTATTTCAGCGCTTCGAACTCGGCGGCGTACTGGTAGATGTTCGAGGAGCCGGAACTCTCGGGTACCTTCACGGCGACCTCGTCCGCGCGGTAGACCACGTAGTCGACCTTGCTGACCAGCGCGAGCAGATTGGCGCTCTCGTCGATCATCCGGCAGATTTCCTCGAGCTTGGCGTCGCGATCGGCGCCGTCCTGCATGGTCTTGACGTCGGCCAGCGCCTTGCTGAGATCGGGGACGTTCTCCTGGAAGGCGAGGTTCCAGACCGCGAATTCCGGGTTCCACCACGAGATCACCATGGTCGGGTCGGTATAGCCGGCGAGCCAGGAGGCGGCGAAGTCGAAGTCGCCGTCGGTGAAGACCTTCTGCAGGTATTCCGCCATCGGCTGCTGGAGGATGTTCACCTTGAAGCCGGCCTCCGACAGGCTCTGTTGTACGACCTGGGCGATGCGGCCGAGCACAGGGTTGGCGGAGGTCGCGATCAACCCAACCTCAGGGCTGGTGTTGCCGGCCCCGGCGAGCAGCTCGCGCGCTTTCACCAGACGCTCCTCGCGCGGCAGCGCGTAGGTGGGCAGGTCGCGGCAGGCCTTCTTGCCGAACGCGGCAGGGACCGGATAGTCGGGCTGCGTGGTGCCGGCGAAGACGAGGTCACTGATGGCCTGCCGGTCGAGCGCGAGGTTCATCGCCTGGCGGACCCGGCGGTCGTGGAAGGGCGACTTCTCCTTCAGCGCGTTGACATCGAGCCGGTAGTAATTCGTCGTCTTCAGCGTGGCGGTCTTGACGTTCGGGTCGGACGCCAGCGCCTGCGGTGCATCGGGGTTCTCGAAGGTCGTGAAGTCGATGCGGCCGTTGCGGAGTGCGGCGATGCGCGCCGACTCGTCCGGGATGATCGGCACGTCGATGCGGTCGACCAGCGGGTGGCCTTGGCGCCAGTAGTGCGGGTTGCGGGTCAGCGTCCAGCTCTCGTCCTGCTTGTGGTCGCTCACCATGAAGGGGCCGGAGCCGAGAAGCTGCTTGGTGGGATCGAAACTACCGTCCTTCAATTCCTTGACCGGGATGATCGCGGCGGTGATGTGCGCGAGTGCCGGCAGAAAGGCCGGATATGGCGCTTCCAGATCGACCTGCACGGTGTGGTCGTCGAGCGCGCTCATCTTGGCGATCTTGCCGAGCTGGCCGCCCC
>CAYJMY010000018.1:11493-42547 GCA_964371125.1 uncultured Mesorhizobium sp.
GTACGAGGCCGTGGCCGGGTCCTTGATCCGTTCGATGGTTCCGATCACGTCGTCGGCGACGACCGGCCGGCCGTTGGAAAATTTGGCGCCGGCGCGGATCTTGAAGACGTAGCTGGTCGGCGACTTCTGCTCCCAGCTCTCGGCGAGGCCGGGCTGTAGATTGAGGCTCTCGTCCGTCGTCAGCAGCGTCTCGTAGACCATCTGGTACATCTCCCAGGAGGTCACGGTGCCGGCGACGTGCACGTCGAAGCCGGTGATTTCGAGCGGCTTGCCCCAGGTGACGGCCTTTTCCTGCGCGAACGCCGGCATGGTGGCCGCCATCGTCAGCGCGGCTATGCCCACTGTCGCGGCGAGCGCGACGCGGCGGATCGATGTCAAGTTCATATTCCCCTCCTCGCATATTGCGATTGTTGCCCCGAGCACCGAATGTTTGGCGGCGAGGACTGTTGACGATACTGTTATAGATGTCACATTATGTCAATCGAAGATAGAAAACAAACTTTTCGGCAGGGGGAGACGATGCGGGCGGACGAGTACCGGACATTCGACGGACTGGGCCTGGCGGCGCTGGTAGGGCGGCGCCAGGTGTCCGCGCGCGAACTGCTGGAGACCGCGATCGCCCGGGCGGAAGCGGTCAACCCGGCGATCAACGCCCTGTCGCAGAAACTCTATGACAGCGCCCTGGCGGCGGTTGGACACGTAGAGGAAGGCCCCTTCGCGGGCGTCCCCTTCCTGCTCAAGGATGCCGGCGCGACGCTGGCGGGAACGCCAACCACCCAGGGCTCGCGCCTGTTCGCGGAGGCGCGTGCCGACCGGGATTCGACCCTGGTCGAGCGCTACAAGCGCGCAGGGGTCACCATCTTCGGCAAGACCACGACGCCGGAGCTGGCGCTGGCGGCGTCGACCGAAAGCAGCGTCGTGGGCGCGACGCGCAATCCCTGGGACCTGTCCCGCTCCGCGGGCGGCTCCTCCGGCGGCGCCGGCGCGGTCGTGGCTGCCGGGATCGTCCCGCTCGCGCACGCCAACGACGGCGGCGGCTCGATCCGCATTCCCGCCTCCTACTGCGGGCTGTTCGGGCTGAAGCCGACGCGTGCGCGCACGCCCGCCGGGCCGCAGGCGGGCGAGGGCTGGGGCAGCCTCTCGGTGAGCCACGTGCTCTCGCGCTCGGTGCGCGACAGCGCCGCGATGCTGGACGCGACGGCCGGCGCGGCGCCGGGCGATCCCTACTGGGCGCCGCCGCCGGAACGGCCCTATCTCGAGGAGCTGGGGCGCGATCCGGGGCGGCTCAGGGTGGCATTGCAGCTCAGCCCGCCCTCCGGCGTGGCGGTGGTGCCCGAATGCCGGGCCGCCGCCGAGGACGCCGCGGCGCTATTCGCCTCGCTAGGCCATGCGGTCGAGCCGGCGGCGCTGCCCGGCGACTGGGAGGAAATCGGCCATGCCCTGTGGGTGCTGGTGGCGAGCAACGTCTCGCTCTCGCTGCAGCAGCGGGGCGCGGCGCTGGGTCGCACCGTGACCGAAGCCGATGTCGATCCGGTGACCTGGAACGCGGTGGTCTTCTCGCGCACGCTCCGGGTCGAGGACTATCCGGCCGCGCTGGCGACCATCCACCGCCAGGGCCGGCGCATGGCCGCCTTCATGGAGCGGTTCGACGTGATCCTGAGCCCGACTCTGGCTCAGGTGCCGGTGCCGCTCGGCACCCAGCGCACGGACAATCCCGACATCGAGGCCTACGGCCGGGCGTTGGCCCAGTTCTCGCCGTTCACCCAGATGTTCAACGTCACCGGGCAGCCGAGCATGTCGGTACCGCTGTCCTGGACTGGCGGCGGCCTGCCGGTCGGCGTCATGGTCAGCGCCGGCTTCGGGCAGGAGGGGTTGCTGTTCCGCCTCGCCGCCCAACTCGAGCAGGCACGTCCCTGGTTCGACCGCGTGCCGGAGGTCGTGTCATGAAGGAGCAGCTCCTGGACCGGCTCGGCAACGGCTTCCCTTCGCTGACGCGCGCGGAGAAGGCGGTAGCGAGCTACATGCTCGCCAACATGAGCAGCCTGCCATTCGAGACGGCGGCTTCGATCGCCGAGAAGGTTGGCGTCAGCCAGATGACGGTGAGCCGGTTCCTGCGTACCCTCGGCTACAAGGGGCTGGGCGAACTGAAGGAGAAGATGCGCACCGAACTGGACGTGGCGCCGCTGCTGATTTCCGACCGCGTCAAGCGTATCCGCCAGTCCTCCGAGGACAGCCGGCTGTGGGACAATTTCGAGCTCGAGCTCCAGGCCATGCTCGGCGTCTACGAGCTGCGCGGCACGGCGCCTTGGCAGGCGACGGTCGCGCTTCTGTCGGAGCGTTCCGACGTCTTCGTCACTGCCTTCCAGACCATGGCGGGGATCGGATCGGATTTCGTCGAGCGCCTTGACTACGTCCGTCCCAATGCCCGCTTCATGGACGGCCGCAACGGCACCTTCAGCGAACTTCTGGCCGGGGCCGCGGCCTCGCCCTGCCTGGTGCTGTTCGAGACCCGGCGCTACACCAGGCTCAGCCACCAGCTGCTTGCGGCGGCGAAGGAAGCCGGCATCCCGATCGTTATCATCTGCGACAACCATTGCTACTGGGCGCGCGACTATACGGAGATCGTACTGCCGGTGCGAACCAACTCGCTGCTGTTCTGGGATTCGCAGACGCCGTTCCTGAGCCTGACGAATCTGCTGTTCGACGACGTGATCGCCAGGCTCGGCGACAAGGTGGCGGAGCGGATCCGCGCCATGCGGCTGTTGCAGGACCGCTTCGAGGCCTTCCAGGACTGAGCGGCTCGATCACCGCCCTGCCGGTGCGCCTACGGCCGCTCGGCTTGGTTCCGCCGCCTTTCGTTGAACGACCTGGCAGACCGCGGCTTCGCCGCGGGGCCGTGCCTTCAGCGTTCTCGCCCGGGCATGCCGCCACCCTACTGAACGTAGATTTCGCCGCCGTTCAGCTCGCTGGTGACATCGTAGAACTCGTTCGCCGGGATCCCGCCCTTGTGAACCGAGATCCTGTCGCCGATCCTGACGTCGACCGTCTCGCGCTCGCCCTCGATGCTGAGGATGGCGAGTGCCGTCTCGTTGCCGGCAGCGTCGACCTTGTAGAGTTCGACCAGCATGCCGGCATTGTTGTAGAAGGTGACCGAGGCGGGGTCGCCGGGATGGAGGAACTCGCCGACCGTGCCGAAGCCCTGGTCGGCCTTCTCCTTGAAGGTGTTCAGGCCCTGTTCCGTTTCCGTGACTGCCGTATCGATGCCGTCCCTGACCGGCTCGACGGTCTCGTAGAGAACGAAGGTCGTGCCGGCCACGATGCTGACGGTGGTCACGCCGATGGCGCCGCCAATCATGACCTTGGCGGTCTTGGAAAGACCCTTCCTGGCGGCCTTCGCCGCCTTCACCGACACGGCGGGCACGGCCACTTTCAGGACAGGCGCGGCCGGCAGCTGCCGCACGGCCTTCACCGCCGTTTTCTGTACACCCCCGACCTTCGTCATCGGCGGCTTCTTCGGCTTGGGCGGCGCCGCGCGGGCTACGCCGCCGAGGTCGTCGCCCAGGGAAGCCGCCTCCCGGTTCAGGGCCTCGAGTTCGTCGATGCCGATGAACTGCTCCATGTAGATGTCGTTCTTCGGCTTGATGATGTCGTTGGGGTTGGCGTAGTTGGTGCGCGGCGTCGGATCGACGTAGCGCGGTGCGTTGTCCAGGGCCTCGCGGTTCAGCTGCTCCAGCAGCTCCTGGCCGCCATAGTGGGCGTTCGGATCGATCTCGGCATTGCGCTTGAGCAGTTCCGAAACGTCGTCGTACTGGCCGCCGCCGCGGTCGGCGAGGTTGTCGGCATTTCGCCGCAGCAACTCGTTGTAGTCGACATACTGCCCGGCCTGGTCGAGGTTGCGCGGTGCGCCGTCCGCGGCGGCATCGCCGAGTTGCTTGCCCAGGATGTCGATGTCGTCGTACGCGTCCAGGTTCGGCGCCTTGGGCGCCCCCGCGCCGTCGCCGAGCTGCTTCGCCACCACGTCGATGTCGTCGTAGCCGCTGAAACTGGGAGCCTTCGGCGGATTGGCGCCGCGCGCAGCCGCCTCGCCGACGTCGTCGAGGAGGTTGTCGGCGGGCGGCACGGCCCGGCCGACAGCGCCGACGCCGCCCTCGATCACGTCGTCCGCCGCCCCGTCAAGCTGGCGTCCGCCCTTGACCGCGCCCTGCACCGCATCGTCGATGACGTTGTCGAGACGCTTGCCGGCCTTGACGCCGCCTTCGACGACGTCGTCGGTGATGCCCTTGAGGCCCTTGACGACCTTGGAGATGCCTCCGGTCTGCGCCAGCGCGCCGGTGGCCGGCACGAACGCAAGGACGAGCGCGAATGCAGTGGATGCGAGCAGGCGATTCATCTTCGATCCCTCGCGGTTGGAGATGGTTGCGGTCATAGCGGCGCTCCGGCGAAGGTGACGCGCTGCTCGGCCTCTTCGCTCGGCACGAAGCCGCCCATCCATTGGTCGTTCTGGGCAAGACGCCAGGTCTGGCCGACCTGGATCGGCTGGACGACCTGGAAGTCCGGATTGATCGTCATCACCCAGAGCGGCTCGCTACCGTCCATCGGGTCGACAAAGACGTCCACCGGGGCCTGGGACACGTTCTGCAGGACGACGCGGACCATGCCGTCCGGCAACTGCTGCTGCACGCGCGGCGCGTCCGGATCGAGGACGACGACGTCGGCCTCCTCCTCGGCGGCGGGCTCATCGGCCGCCAGCTCGCCTTCGGCCGGCGGCAGCAGTTCCTCCTGCGTTGCCTCCGCCTCGTCGGGAGGCGCCAGGAGTTCGCTTTCGGCGGTGGCGGCGGCTTCATCGGCAGGCGCCAGGAGTTCGCCATCGGCCGGCACGGCGGCATCGGCAGCCGCTTCCCCTTCCGCAGGCGGCAGAAGTACCTCCTCCTGGGTGCTCGCCTCGTCGGCGGCGGGGAGGAGTTCGGTCTCCGCAGTCGCCGCGGCTTCGTCCGTCGCCGGCAGTAACTCGCCATCGGCCGGTGCGGCGGCATCGGCGGACGCCTCCCCCTCCGCAGGCAGCAACTCCTCCTGAGGCGCACTCGCCTCGTCGGCGGCGGGGAGCGGTTCGGTCTCCGCAGTCGCCGCGGCTTCGTCCGTCGCCGGCAGCAACTCACCATCGGCCGGTGCGGCGGCATCGGCAGACGCCTCGTCCGTTTCCGCCGGAAGGGCCGGCTCGCCGTCGGCGGTTTCATTCTCCATCGGCTGCTCGGCCGTCGCCTGTGGCTCGCCATCGGTGACTTGACCCGCGGGCAGTTGCTCGGCGAGCTGTGGCTCGCCTTCCGTGACCTGTCCCTCGACCAGCTGCTCCTCGATCGCCTGCGGCTCGCCTTCGACGACCTGGCCGTCGGCCGGCTGTTCGGAAGTCATCTGCGGGTCGCCCTCGGTAACCTGACCTTCGAGCGGTTGCTCGACGATCGGGGCCTCGCCTTCGGCGACCTGGCCGTCGGCTGGCTGCTCGGCCGTCGACTGGGCTTCGCCTTCGACCGTTTCGTCCTCGGCGGTGAGCTCGGGTGCGCCTTCGACGACCTGGCCGTCCGCCGGCTGCTCGGCGGTGATCTGGGCCTCGCCTTCGACGATCTGGCCCTCGGCAGGCTGCTCGGCGGTGGTCTGGGCCTCGCCTTCGACGACCTGGCCGTCCGCCGGCTGCTCGGCGGTCATCTGGGCCTCGCCTTCGACGATCTGGCCGTCCGCCGGCTGCTCGGCGGCGGCGGCCGGATCGACCGCGGCGTTCGGATCGGGGGCGACGCTTCCGTCCTGTTGCAGAACCGTCCCGCCGGTCGCGGCCTCCTGCGCGGCGAGCGGTGCTGCTGCGAGCAGAAGCGCGGCGACGGCGACGGACGACGCCAGCGAGCGGATACGCGCCGAAAGCGCATTGTGCGCGCTCATGTCGAGCACTCCAGATGGCCGGCTCATTTGACGTCTCCGCAGATCGGGTAGTTGTAGGCGATGACGATGTCGGCGATGCCGGTCGGGTCGAGCGACGACCAAGGGAAGTCGGAAGCGGGGTTCTGTGCCTCGGCGCCGGCCATCATCGTCTCGACGACGGCGTCGACGCGCTCGTCGGAAATGGAGCCGACCACCTTCGCCTGGATCATCTCCTTCAGCGCGTCCTTCGTCTTCACCTGCGACGCGATCGTGGTGCCGCCCCAGATGACCGTGCTCAATCCCGCTCCGATCGCCGCGTCGACGATCAGTTCCTTGCCGATCGTCTTGAAGCCCGCCTTCAGGGCTTCCTTGACGCCCGCCTTGAGGCCTGCCTTGAAGCCTTCCCGGGCGGCCATCTTCGCGGCGACGGTGCCCGCCGCCTTGCCGGCCGAACCACCGGCCTTGGCGCCGGCGGTGGCTCCGGTCGAACCGCCGCCCGTGACGACGGCGAGCGCGATGCTGCCCGCGGCGATGGCCGGAGACAGCACCTGGTCGACGATCGCGCCGTCGCACGTCGCCTTGTCCACCGCGCAGCCGGCGCCGCAATTGTGGGGCAGCTTCGCCGGGCAGGCGTTCCAGCAGACCGGCCCGACGCCGGCGAAGCCCGCCTTGCAGCCATCGTAGCACAGGCCGGCGTCGTTCACGGCGCCGGCGTCGCAACTCATCAGGCTAGCTTCGCGCGTATAGGTGTGCTTGGCGCAGAAGATGCCGCCGTCGGTCATCGGCGCCGCGCAGCTCGGCGTGCACAGGTTGGTGATCACCGGCGCCTGCTCGTAGCCGGCCTTGCAGGTCTCGTAGACGATGGTATCGCCGTTGGCGGTGACGCAATTGTCGCCATGCGCCTCGCGGCAACGCCGGCGCGCGCCGTCGAGGCCGGTGTCGCCGGATGCCTCGTAGGTGCCGAAGGAGAAGAACCAGGCCAGCCCGTCGCCGACCGCCTTGGCGGCTTCGCCGGCGTTGACCGGGTATTCGTCGCGCTTGTAGGGCTCCGGCTTGAAGCAGGTCAGGCCGTCGTCGCGGTAGCCTGCGGGGCAGGTTGCCTGCCTGCAGACGAAGAAGTCGCAGACATAGCCCGGCCTGGCGTCCGGCCAGCACAGGCCCGCCGTGTCCTCCGAGAAGCCCGGCTCGCAGTTGCGCGGCACGCTGCCGACGCCACGGCCGTAGCTGTCCTTCCAGCAGAACTGAGGGCCCTCGGCCAGCGCCGACTGCTTGGCCTTCTCGGCGGCGAAGTCGGCGATGATCTTGTCGATGCTGATGTTGGTCATCGCCAGGACCTGGTCGTCCGTCGGGTTCCACGGCAGGTCGACGGCCTGTCCGCTCGCGTCGCCGACGAAAAAGGGCAGGTCCTTGCCGAGTTTCTCCTCGGTGTCGCCCTTGTAGAACCACAGCACCGATTTCGGCAGGGCGCGCGTCGCGATCGAGTGCCCGGCCGGGATCTTGACCAGCGTGACGTGCTGCTCGCTCTCGTTGACGACGGTCACCGCCGCCATCTCTTCCGAATAGTTGTTGAAGGTGATCTCGACGCTGCCCGGCCCCATCTGCGCTACGGCCGCCTCGTTCGGGCGGTACGGGATGTTGACCGCGGCGCCGTCCATGTCCGGCACGACGAAAGCCTCGCCGACCGGCTCGTCGGTGAACTGCTTCAGGAACCAGATCGTGGCGCCCGGCAGGAAGCTGGCGTGCCGGCTCATGTTGCCGGTGCCTTCGCCGGGCTCGAGGGCGAACAGGAACGCGCGCTTGCCCTCCTTGTCGGCGGTGACGACGTCGAGCGGCTCGCCGCTGTCGTTCATCAGGCGGACCTTGACGCTGCCGGGGCCGGCCTGCTCGGCCTGGGTGGCATTGAGCGGCAGGTCGACGCCGAAGAAGCCGTCCAGCACGGTGTAGTCGTCGCTGACACGCCTGTCGGTGCCGGCACGGACGAAGGAGAGCACGGTGCCGGGAATGCCATGGCCCTGGACGCCCTTCGCACCCGATTCGATGTCCATCATGTCGACGCGCGAGCCGTCGGGACGGTTGACCTGCACCGTGATGGGGAACGGCAGGAGATTGGCGAAAAGCACCATGCTGCTGCCGGGACCCGACTGCTCGGCGACGACGGCGCCGCGCGGGTCGAACGGAATCGAGACCGTCTCGGGGGCCGATGCCACCTTGTAGGAGTAGCGCAGCGCTTCGCTGGTGTCGGTGCGGTAGAACCAGAGTTCGGTGCCGGGCCTGGCGCGCTGGTTGACGCTCTGCCCGGCCGGAATACGCACCAGCGGCACCGTCTTGTCGTCGTCGACGAGGGCCGCGATCACGTCGACCTCGAGCGTGTTGGCGAAGGTCAGCTCGACGCTGCCCTTGCCGGTCTGCACGCGCATGATCTTCGCGATCGCGGGATCGGCGGCAGCCGCCTTGGGCGCCTCGATACGGACTTCCTCGCCGTCGAGCCCGGTGACGACATAAGGCCCGCTGACGAGATCGCCGCCGTCCTTCTTGTAGAAATAGAGGCTCGCCTGAGGCAGCACCCGCTGCCTGACGGTCTCCCCGGCGGGGACGGCAAAGAGCGGGTGCGCGGTCTTCGCCTCGTCCACCACCGCGGCGACAACGTCGTGCTCGGTCGAATTGACGAACGCCGCTTCGATGCTGCCCTCGCCCTGCTGGCGCTGCTGTATCTCGGAGAGCGCCGGCGCGGTCGCGCGCGCCTCGATACGGACTTCCTCGCCGTCGAGGCCGGTGACGACATAAGGCCCGCTGACGAGATCGCCGCCGTCCTTCTTGTAGAAGTAGAGGCTCGCCTGCGGCAGGACCCGGTGCTTTTCCGACTGGCCCGCCGGCACGGCAAAGAGCGGCTGCGCCGTCTTCGCTTCGTCGACAACCGCGACGACGACGTCGTCCTGCGTTGCGTTGACGAATTCCGCCTCGATGCTGCCTTCGCCCTGCTGGCGCTGCTGCATCTCGGAGAGCGCCGGCGCGGCTGCGCGCGGCTCGATGGTGACCACCTCGCCGTCGAGGCCGGTCACGGCGTAAGGTCCGTTCACGACCCTGGCGCCCTTGTCCGCGTAGAACCACAGTTCCGCGCCCGGCAGGACGCGCTGCCTCACCGACGAACCGGCGGCGACGTCGAACAGCGGGACGGCGTCCTGGCCGTCGGTGACGGTGACCGTCACGATTTCGGCCGTCGTGTTGACGAACTCGGCCTCGATGCTGCCTTCGCCCTGCTGGCGCTGGCGTTGCGACAGGACCGGATCGGCCGCAGCCGCAGCCCGGGGGATCGAAATGACATCGCCCTCGGCGCCGGCGACCTGATAGGCATCGCCGACCGCCTTGTTCGTGGCGACGTCGTAGAACCAGAGTTCCGTGCCGGGCTGGACGCGCCGGGCGACCGTCTCGCCGGGCTTCACGCCGAACAGCGCATAGGCCTTGCCGGCGTCGTCGAAGACCACGGCGGCGACGAGGCCGGGCGTCGTGTTGGAGAAGCTGAGCTCGATGCTGCCCGGGCCGGCCTGCTGTGCCCTGATCGTTGCCAGCGGCGAGGTCTCGTCCTTCGCGGCGGGCGGCGCCTGCGCCTGCTGGGTGTAGGGGACGGCCACCGCTTCGCCCGGCAATCCGGCGACCGGATAGACGTCGCCGAGCCAGTCGCCGTCCTGGGCGAAGCCGAGCGACACGGTGCCCGCCGGCGCGACGACGTCGAGCGACTGGCCGGCGGCGAGCTCGGCCAGTTCCTGCTGGTCCTCGTTGGCGTCGATCGCGATGACGGTGACCGTGCCTGCGGAGCCGTTCGATACCGAGACGACGGTGTCCGAATCGGCGACACGACACACCAGCGGCGCGTAGGCAGAGCCCGGCATGGACATCCTGCTCATCTGCGGCGCGCGCGGCAGCGCCGTCGCGGTGTCGATCAGGAGATTGAGGGATAGGACAACAGAAAGGATGCAGCGGAATACCGCTGCGAATGCCCGCGCCATGGATCGTACCAGTAGTTGAGCGTGTCCCTGCGGGCGACCGTGGACCGGAATCCGGCGGCTGTCCATGGGGGCGGAGGATTTTATTTTACGTTGCGTAAGCCTCTCGGCCGGCCAGCCGATGCCAGCAAGGACACCCCCTGAGGGACAACCCCCCGTGAGCGCCAAAAGGCGACGCGATGGTGCTTGACGTTACGGAATTGGCGGCTGTAGCCTTGAGAGGCGCATTTGTCCGGGACGGGATGATGGCGGCGGGAATTGCAGGCGATGACGACGCCGGAAGGCTGTCGCGTGGCATGCGGTCTTCCGTGCAGGACCGGTACCGTCCAACGGCACCGTACGGGTGAGAACAGCCTTTGCAGCCATTGCAGAGGTTTTTTAGGACTGGGGGAATGCGCATGAATCGCATCGTAGGATTCCTGGCACTTGTGCTGTCGGTGTTTGCCGCCGGGCTGCCTGCCCGCGCACAGAGCGACGGCGGCGTTCAACTGCGGCTCACCAGCCAGATGACCGAGAAGGTCGATTACTACCTGATACCCCCGGGCGGGAAGCCGACCTTCGCCGGCTCCGTCGACCCCGGCGCGGTCGTCGACGTCGAGGCGCAGGCGGGCCAGGGCTACGTTTTCGCCATCAACCGCGTGCCCTTCCAGAAATACACGACGCGCTCCGAGGTGTTCCAGGGCCTGACGCTCGCCCCCCAGGGCCAGCAGAAGCCGCCGCTCGTCGCCAATGCCCGCCAGAAACCCGTATCGGGCGAAAAGAGCGTCAAAGCCGCGCCGGTCGACAGCGGCGCGGATGGGGCGGCGCCATCGGAAGACGGCCTGATATGGATGTTTTCCCAGTTCCAGGACGACAAGGGGATCGACACGTCGGTGCTCTACTTCTCGGTGCCCGAGACCGACAACGTCCAGTTCTCCGCCGCGTGCAGCGCTAAGGATCCGACCCCGCGCGTCATCCTGTCGGCGGACGTCTCGCGCCTGAAGAACGGGGCGGCCGCCAGCGTGCGTTTCCTCGCCTCCGGCTTCGATGCCACCATAAAGGGCAAGGTGCGGCTCAGCGAAAGCGGCGAGGGCCAGGACGGCATCGACATGGCGGTCGGAACCGGCGACCCGCTGTGGCAGACGTTCGGCGTGCGCAACGCCATGAACTACAGCGTGCAAGGCCAGGCGCCGCTTCGGCTGCCGCTGTCCGGCGTGCAGGAGCCGCTCGGCAACTTCCTCCGCGACTGCGCGCGGTTCGCGAACGGCGCCGGCGGCGCGGTCGGCGATGCGACGCAGTTGTTCGCGGGCGGCGCGGACGGCGGCTCGCCGAATACCGCCGGCGCGACGGCCGATTCCTGCGCGGCGCTCGACGGCGTCGTGTCGAAGAACGGCGGCAAGACGGTCGCGGTCGAGTTCGTCAACCGCACCGACGAGTACCGCGTTCTCCTGTGGATCGATTTCGACGGCACGCCGGTCGAGTATACGCAGCTCGAAGCGGGCCAGTCGTTCCAGGTCGAGACCAGTTCTGCGCATCCGTGGATGGTCACCGACGGCCCGGGCAACTGTATCGAGAAATTCATGCCGAAGCCCGGAAAGAGCCAGATCCTGATCTCGCGGAAGAGCCCCGGATTCGGCGATGAGTAACAGGTCCAGGCTTGATTGGGTCCAACGTCCGCAAGGGGAGGTCGGCATGAGACATCTGCCGTTGATCGCGGCCTATGGCGCGGTGGGAATGCTCGCCTTCGCCGGCGAGGCCGCCGCGCAGTCGAGGGAATTTTCCTGCGGCGCAGCGAATGTCGTGAAGCTCAAGGTCATCGACAAGAAGACCATCTCGGCCGGGCCGATCGGGGGGCGGACGATCGCGCTGATGCAGGTCCCCGGAAAGCCGATGGTCTATGCGAACGGCAAGACCTCGCTGGAGATCGCCTCCGACCAGAAGCGAATCGCGATCAGGGTCGTCGGCGACGAGCCTCTCGACTGCGTCTTCCCGGCCCCCGAGGGCGCGGCGGAGCGCAGCGCGAGCAGCGGCACCGATGCCGGTCAGCCGGCCGGCGAAAAGCCGGTCGCGGGCAAGCCGGTCGTGAAGGACACCGCGACGGCGACCGCCGAACCCGTGTCGAAGGGTTTTGCCGCGAAGTCTTGGGGCGGCGTCGTCCGTTCCGGCCCGGGGATGGAGTTCAAGCAGGTCGCCAGCCTGAAGGAGGGCGAGAAGATCACGGTGATCGAGGACGCCGGAGTCGAGATGAACGGCTATCGCTGGTACAAGATCCGCTTCGGCGCCAACAAGGTCGGCTTCCAATGGGGCGGGATTCTCTGCCCTGTCGGCAAGCCGGTCGCCGGGGCGTTCCAGAGTTGCTAGGCGACCGGCCGGACGGCGGGCGATCGGTTCGCCGGCCCTTCGCGGCAGATGCGACGTGGCCGCGTCCGCTCGCTCCTCGAGCCAGGCACCGCCATGCAGGCCGGCCGTCCCGGACCGACGCCGCCCGCCGGTGGGCGAGGACATGTCCGACCTCGTCGGGCACCCGGGTAGCACAAGTCCCTCGAATGAAGCTGGCGGAGCCCGGGGAGTTCAGCGAAATCAGGAGGATGGATATCCGTTGGTGGAGCTGAGGGGGATCGAACCCCTGACCTCGTCATTGCGAACGACGCGCTCTCCCAGCTGAGCTACAGCCCCGTCCAGCGGATGCGGCGGATTTAGGCTGAGCCCGTGATCCTGTCAAGCGATCCATCGGGCGGGGCTTGCCGCATCAGCGACCAGTGGCTACATGTCGCCCGACACGGAGAGAACCGCATGCTCGCGCTCATTCAGACGATCGTCCTCGCCCTGGACATCTACTGGTGGCTCCTGATCGCCTCGGCGATCTTCTCGTGGCTCTACGCGTTCAATGTCGTCAATTCGCGCAACCAGGCGGTGGCGACGATCGGCAACGCCCTGTTCCGCATCACCGAGCCGGCGTTGCGGCCGATCCGCCGCCTCCTGCCCGACCTCGGCGGCATCGACATCTCGCCGATCATCCTGCTCCTCGTCATCTTCTTCGTCCGTCAGTTCTTGCTGACGACCATCGCGCCGCTGGTCGTCTGATCCGGCTCCGATGGCGGGGCACTACCGCCTGCGCGCCGACGGCGCCGACCTCTTCGTCCGCCTGACGCCGAAATCGTCGCGCGACGCGCTCGAAGGCGTCGAGACGAGAGCCGACGGCGCCGCGCATGTCCGCGGGCGGGTGCGCGCCGTGCCGGAAAAGGGCGCCGCCAACACCGCGCTCGAACGCCTCGTCGCCCGAGCGCTCGGCGTGCCGGCCGGTTCGGTCTCGGTCGTCGCCGGCGGCACGTCGCGGCTGAAGACGGTGCGCATCGCCGGGGATGCTGCCGCGCTCGCCCGGCTTCTCGACGGCCTCGCCGGGGGCGAAGCGCCGTAGGACCGCGCCGCCGGCTAAAAAAGCGCCCTCAGGCGAGCGCCGCGGCGGTTTCCGTCGGGCGAGCGACGCGCTAGGCTGGAGCGATCCTCCATCAGGATTTCCGCCGATGCGCCTCCTCCCGCTTATCGCCGCCCTCACCCTCACCGCGACGCCCGCCGCCGCCGAGACGATCCTCAGCGCCTATACCGACCTCGACACGGCCCGCGACTGCACCGTCTACGAGCGTGCCGAGGAGGGCGGCGACTTCGCCAACATCGTCTGCAACGGCTACAAGGGCTATCCGGTGCTGCTCTTCGCCGGCGACCTACGCGAATCGCTGTTCTACGGCTATCCGCCGTCGGGCGACCTGCCGCCGGCCTGGGAGAGCTTCGGTTCGTTCAACTCCACCGGTCCCAAGATCGAATGGCGCATCGCCAGGAACGGCGACGACGAAATTCCCTTCGCCACGATCCACCGCTGGTTCGTCAGCTCGGTCGACGACCCGGAGAAGAACATCGAGGTGCTGGCGGTGGCCAAGGTCGGCCAGGTTCCGGCGCGCGAGGGCTGCACGGTCGGCCTGATCGTCGCCAGCGGCAACGCCAAGGCCAACGAGACGGCGCGCAGGATCGCCGACGAGCACGCCCGCGACTTCGCCTGCGGCATCGACGAGCGGATCGAGATCGCGGGCAAGGTGCCCCTGCCGGACTTCTATCGCCAGGAGCGTTGAAAAGGACCGGCGAAAGGCCCGCCGCGGTCAGCCCTTGACGGTCTTAGCGCGCTCGATCGCCTCGACGATCATCTTCTTGGCATGGTCGGCGTCGTACCAGCCGTCGATCTTGACCCACTTGCCGGGCTCGAGGTCCTTGTAGTGGGTGAAGAAGTGCGACACCTGGTCGAGCGTGATCTGCGGCAGGTCGGTGTAGTTGAACACCTTCTCGTAGCGCTTGGTGAGCTGCGGCGCCGGCACCGCCACCACCTTCTCGTCCTGGCCGGCATTGTCTTCCATGATCAGGACGCCGATCGGGCGCACGTTGATGACGCAGCCCGGCACCAGCGCGCGCGTGTTGCACACCAGCACGTCGATCGGGTCGCCGTCACCCGACAGCGTGTGGGGGATGAATCCGTAGTTGCCGGGATAGCGCATCGGCGTGTGCAGGAAGCGGTCGACGAACAGCGTGCCGGCGTCCTTGTCCATCTCGTACTTGATCGGCTCGCCGCCGACCGGGACCTCGATGATGACGTTCACGTCCTCGGGGGGATTCTTGCCGATCCGTATGGCGTCGATGCGCATGGGGGGTATCCTCTTCGATCGCCGTCCCGATAGCGCCCGCGGCGCTCTTGTGCAATGCACAAAAAGGCGGAGGCGGCGCCAGCTTCAATCCCAGACGAAGGCGACCTTGCGCAGCGCCTTCTGGTCGAAGACCTCGACGCCCTCGGCAACGTCGCGGCCGCCACTGCTCGCATAGAAGTCGAGCGCGCCGGCATTTTCCTCGAGCGCCCAGACGACCAGGCCCTTGAGACCGTGGCCGCGCAGCCGCGTGCGCGCCTCGGCGAACAGCCGCGTGCCCAGCCCGATCCCCTGGTATTCCGGCCTGAGATAGAGTTCGTAGATCTCGCCTTCCTGGCGCAGTTCGCGCGCCCGGTTGCGGCCGATCGTGGCGTAGCCGGCCACTTCGCCGCCGACCTCGACGACGAGCACGGAGGCGGCGCCGCGGATGGCGTTGGCCCACCATTCGCGGCCCCGGCGGTTGATCATGGCGGTCAGCGCCCGGTGCGGAATGACGCCGGCATAGGCGCCGCGCCAAGCGTCGTGGTGGACCTCCGCGATGGCCCCGGCGTCACGGGGCTCGGCCTTCCGGATGTCGATCGCGAGCGTCTTCATGGTTTGTTAACCATAGCCGCTCGATCGGCCGCGGCGCAACCCGGACATGCCCGCCAGGGAGGTTTCCGCACAGTCCAGAGGAGATCAGATCTCGACCACGTGGTCGTCGAGTTCGTTGGCGTCCACCGCGCCGACGGGGAAGTGCTCGGCGAGGAGCGTTCCCACCGAACCCACCGCCGTGACGAAACCCGCGGCGACGGCGCCGCGCCGGGCGTGGTCGATCATCTCGCGCACGACCCCGTCCCAGGTCTCCTGCGCGACCCGCCGGTTGATGCCCGCGTCGGCGATGACCTCCGCATAGTGTTCGGCAAGGGACACGAATAGAAGCACGCCCGTACGCTCGGCGGTGATGTGTACGTTGCGCGCCAGGAACTGGCGCACGGCGTTGTCGTGGGCGCGGCGGTAGCGCAGCCGGCGCGGCACCAGGTGGATGCGCATCCCCGGCGCCAGCCACAGCACGGCGAGCGCGCAGGCGATCGCGGCGATCTGCGCCGTCACCAGCGTCGTCGGCCGCAGATCGTACCAGTAGAGGTGCAGGATCCACGCGACGGCGAGGCTGACCGCGACCATGCTGCCGGTGACGACGAAGGCCGCCGGGAAGAAATAATCGTCGCTGCGCCGCGCCACCACGCAGAAGATTTCGCCCGAGGTCTTACGCTCGGCGGCGCGGACCGCCGCGGCAACCGCTTTGTGCTCCTCGGGGGGTCATCGCGCGTCCGGCCATCGTGCTCACCAGCTCCCCGAAGACCCGCCGCCGCCGGACGATCCGCCGCCGCCCGAGAAGCCGCCGCCGGAACTGCCGGACGACCACCCGCCGGACGAGCTGCCCGACGACCAGCCGCCGCCGGAGGAAGAGCCCGAACCGCTGTAGGAGATGTCCATGCCCAGCCAGCGGTAGCGGCCGGGGCCGATCTTGCGGCCGAAGACCGGTGCGAGCAGCGCCATGGCGAAACCGCCGAAGAGCAGCACGACCCAGAGGATGACGAACAGCGTGACGAACAGGTCTTCGGAGTCGAAGCCTTCCTTCTGGTTGCGCTCGGCGCGCGCCTCGAGCTCCGCGGCGTTGCCCTCGAGGACCATGACGATGTCGTCGACGGCGCGCGAGATGCCGCCCGAGAAGTCGCCGGCGCGGAACGCCGGCACCATCGTGTTCTCGATGATCAGCTTGGCGTGCAGGTCGGTCAGCGTGCCCTCCAGCCCGTAGCCGACCTCGATGCGCATCTTGCGGTCGTCGCGGGCGACCAGGAGCAGGATGCCGTTGTTCTCGCCCGCCTGGCCGAGCCCCCAGGCGCGGAACAAACGGTTGGCATAGGGCTCGATGGCCTCGCCGCCGAGGCCGGGGATGGTTGCGACGACGATCTGGTCGGACGACTTCGCCTCGAACGCCTCGAGCCGCGCCACCAGCGACGCCTCCGTGGCGGCGTCGATCAGCTGGGCGTTGTCGACGACCCGCCCGGTGAGCGTGGGCAGCTCGGCGGCCGGCGCGGCAGCGGCGAACAGGCACAGGAAAAGCGCCGCGAGCAGCGCCCGCATGCCTTTTTCTTGCCTGCCGTTCGCCCGGTGCCGCATCGCCGGTCGGGTCAGCCGCCCTGCTTGGTGCCGAAGTCGACCTTCGGCGTCTCGATCTTGTCTTCGGCGACGGTGAAGTTCTGATAGGGCTGGCTGTCGGTGAACCAGAACGTCGCCCACAGAACCGAGGGGAAGGTGCGCAGCGTGGTGTTGTACTCGCGCACGGCTTCGATGTAGTCGCGACGCGCCACGGCGATGCGGTTCTCCGTGCCTTCGAGCTGCGCCTGCAGGGCGAGGAAGTTCTGGTTGGCCTTGAGGTCCGGATAGTTTTCGACGACGGCGAGCAGGCGCGACAGCGCGCTGGTCAGGCCGGACTGGCTGTCCTGGAAGGCCTTGAACGCCTCCGGATCGGACAGCGCCTCGGGCGAAACGGTCACCTGGGTCGCCTTCGCCCTCGCTTCGACGACCGACTCCAGCACCTCCTTCTCGTGCGCGGCGTAGCCTTTCACCGTCTCGACGAGGTTGGGAATCAGGTCGGCGCGGCGCTGGTACTGGTTGAGCACCTCGCTCCAGGCAGCCTTCGCCTTCTCGTCGGCGGTGGGGATGGCGTTGTAGCCGCAGGCCGTCAGCAACGGCAGCAGCAGGCCGAGGAAGAGCAAGGCCGGGAGGCGCCGGAAGCGGTTCGACAGCGCGGTCGCGTGCATGGAAGTCCCCCTGATCACTGGTTCAGCGAGCGGACGATAGTCCGAATCGCCGCGCGGCGAAACGGCCTCGATGTCGCTATCCGCCCGCGCCGGCACGCCGTCCAGGGGACATGTAAAGTGTCGACGCGACCGTCGGCAGACCTGTGACTTGGGACGAGAACGCGCTATGGTCGCGCCGGACCGGTGGCAATGCCGTCACCGGCCAAGAAATGGTATTGTGTGCCGCGCCGATGGGCAAAAATCCTTCCGACCAGACCGAATCGCGCCGCATCCTCGACAGGGTGGCGCGCGATTCCAGCGGAGGGCTCGTCGGCGCCTCGGTCATGGCGCGCGCCGTCGAGCGGTCGAGGAACCATCTTGCCGCCGGCGACGCCGACCAGGACGACCGCATCGAGCTTTGGGGAACCCGGATCGGGCGCTTGCTCGGGCTCGCCTTCGTCATCGGCCTCGCCGTCTGGCTGATCCTCTACCTCTCCCGCGGATAATTCGCATGACCGCCGAGCAGAAAGACGCGCCGCGGGCCGTCATCGTCATCTCCAGCCATGTCGCGCGCGGCTCGGTCGGCAACCGGGCGGCGGTCTTCGCGCTGGAAACGCTCGGCCATCCGGTGTGGGCCGTGCCGACCGTGATCCTGCCGTGGCATCCCGGACACGGCCGCGCCACGCGCATCGTTCCGGACGCCGCCCAGTTCGCCGCGCTGATGAAGGATCTCGAGCGGTCGCCGTGGCTGGGCGAGGTCGCCGCGGTGCTTTCCGGCTACCTCGGCGAGGCGAGCCAGGCCGAGGCCGTCGCCTCGCTGGTCGCCGCCGTCAAGGCGAGGAACCCGCGGGCGCTCTACGTCTGCGACCCGGTCATGGGCGACCTCGGCGGCCTCTACGTGCCCGAGGCGACGGCGACCGTGCTGCGCGACGTCCTCGTCCCCATCGCCGACATCGCCACGCCGAACCGCTACGAGCTCGCCTGGATGGCGGGGACGCCGCTGGACGACCTGCGCTCGGTCATCGCTGCAGCGCTCGACGCGGGGCCGCCCACCATGCTGGTGACCTCGGCGCCGTCGCTGATGTCGGGCGGCACGGGCAATCTCCTCCTCACCGCCACGGAAGCGCTGCTCGCCGAGCACCGACTGATCGACCGGCCGCCGAACGGCCTCGGCGATCTCACCGGCGCCGTGTTCCTGGCGCGCCTGCTTGCCAGCCAGCCCTCCGCCAAGGCACTGCAATCGACGACGGCGGCGGTCTTCGAGATCCTCGCCCGCACGGCGAAGCGCGGCGCCGACGAACTGACCCTGGAAACCGACGCGCAGAGCCTGTCGCACCCGATGGCGATGGTGCATCTGCGCCATCTCTCGCATCCGTCGAGGGATCGCCGGGCGTGACGGGTCGGGCCGTCGCCGGTGTCGACGGCTGCAAGGGCGGCTGGATCGCCGTGTCCCGCATGCCGGGTGCGCCGGCCGAGGCAAGGGTCTTCGCCCGGTTCGCCGGCATCGTCGATTTCCTGCCGGACGAAACGGCCATCGCCGTCGACATGCCGATCGGCCTGCCCGAGCGTACCGACCATGGCGGACGCGGGCCGGAAGGACTGGTCAGGCGCTTCCTCGGGGCGCGGCAGTCGAGCGTGTTCTCAATCCCCTCCCGCGCCGCCGTCTACGCCGTGGAGGAGGACTTCACCTCGATCGAGCGCTGGTACGCGGCGCACCGCCTGGCGAGCGAGGTGGCGCGGTCGACGTCGGAGCCGCCGCGCGCCGTCTCCATTCAGGCCTTCGGCATATTCGCCAAGATCCGTGAACTGGACGGACTGCTGCGGGCGCGACCCGATCTCCGCGCAAGGATCGTCGAGTCGCACCCGGAGGCCGCGTTCTGGCGGCTCGCCGGGGGACGGCCGATGGCCTTGCCCAAGAAGATCAAGGGCCGAGTCAATCCGCCAGGCATGGAGGAGCGCAAGGCGCTGCTCGCCGCGTGCGGCCACCGTCGCGACTTCCTCGACCGCGCCCCGCCGCGCGGCGCTTCCGCCGACGACTTCCTCGACGCCGCCGCGATGATGCTGGTCGCCGAGCGTTTCACCCGCGGCGAGGCGATCAGTTTCCCCGATCCGCCGGGCCTCGATGCCCACGGCCTGCCGGTCGCGATCTGGACCTGAACGCGGCAGCGGGAAAAATCGTTGAACGTCGCGCTGGAATGTCGTTAGAGACGTATCTATGTCGCAATTTCCCGAGACCCTCCTCGCCGGTTATCGCAACTTCATGAGCGGGCGTTATGCGTCCGAGAGCAGCCGCTACCGCTCGCTCGCCCGCGAAGGCCAGGCGCCCGAGACCATGGTGATCGCCTGCTGCGATTCGCGCGCAGCGCCGGAAGCGGTTTTCGACTCCGGTCCCGGCGAACTGTTCGTCGTCCGTAACGTCGCCAATCTCGTGCCCCCCTATTCGCCCGACGGCGAGTACCATTCGACGTCGGCTGCGCTCGAATTCGCCGTGCAGAGCCTCAAGGTCAGGAACATCGTGGTAATGGGTCACGGGCGCTGCGGCGGCATCCGCGCCGCGCTCGACCCGAGCACCGAGCCGTTATCGCCAGGCGATTTCATCGGCAAGTGGATGAGCCTCGTAGCGCCTGCGGCGGAATCCGTTTCCGGCAACTCGATGATGACGGCGGCCGAGCGCCAGACGGCGCTCGAGCGGATTTCGATCCGCTACTCGCTGGCCAACCTGCGTACCTTTCCCTGCGTGAGCATCCTCGAGCGCAAGGAAAGGCTCGCGCTGCACGGCGCCTGGTTCGACATCTCGAGCGGCGAACTCTGGGTCATGAACCCCGAGTCCGGGGACTTCGAGCGCCCGGATGTCGACTGACGGGGTCAGTCCGGCTCCCCATTGAATCGGTGCGCCAGCGGGATTTCCGGCTGCGGCAGCGTCCGCCAGACCAGCCAGCAGACGATCGCCATGAAGCCCATCGACGGGATGATGGTCGCCATGGCGAAGACCGGATCGCCGATCATGGCGGAGATCGAGCCGCCGATCATTCCCCCGCCCATCTGGAAGAAGCCGCCCATCGAGGAGGCCGCCCCGGCGATGTGGGGATAGGGCGCAAGCGAGGCGGTCAGCATGGCGGGCATGACGAAGGCGATGCCGAAGGCGAAGAACGCGACCGGTCCCATCACCGTCAGGAAGGTGGGCGCCGTCACGCGCAGGCCGACGGCGAGGCCCAGGCTGCCGATGGCGACGAAGACCAGGCCGGGAAGCACGAGGCGGTACGCGCCGAAGCGGCCAAGGAGCGCACGCACCACCAGAGCGCCGGCGAAGAACATGCCCGACTGCATCAGCATGCCGACGCCGAACTGGGCCGGCGTCAGGCCGACCCGCTCCATCAGGATGAAGGGCAGCACGGTCGCCTGCGTGTAGAGGGCGCCGGTCGTCCCCGTCATGATCAGCGAGCAGAGCACGAAGTAGCGGCTCTTCAGCAGCGCCGCATAGGAACTGGCGAGCGCGCCGGGGCGGATGCGCGACAGGTCGCGCTTGACCGTCTCGACCATGGCGAAGTGCACCACCAAGATGATGACCACGGCGGCGGCGAACATGACCACGAAGATGGCGTGCCAGCCGGCCAGTTCCATCGTCAGGCCGCCGATCGTCGGCGCGAAGGCGGGACCGACGCCGAGTATCAGGCCGATCAGGTTCATGATGCGAGCCGAGCGCTCGCTGGTGAACAGGTCGCGCACGATGGCGCGCGAGATGGCGACGCCGACCGCCGCGCCGACCCCCTGCAGGAAGCGGGCGGCGATGAGGAGCTCGATCGTCGGGGCGACCAGCGCAAGCAGCGAGGCCACCAGATAGACGGAGAGGAAGGCGAAGGTCACCGGTTTGCGGCCGAAGCCGTCGGAAAGCGGGCCACAGACCAGCTGGGCGAGCGCAAAGCCGGCAAAGTAAAGCGAAAGCGTCAGCTTCACCGCCGCCTCGGTCGTGCCGAACGCATGGACGATCTCCGGCATCGCCGGGGTGAACAGCGCCATCGTCACCGGTCCGATGGCGACGAGCAGCGCGCCGAGCAGACTGACGCGGCGTTCGCTCATCAATGGGATAGTTGGTGTCGTCGTTGCCGTCTGGACGTTCATGAACCGGCGCCGTCCTTGCGGCAGGTGTCGGCGCGCATGGCGGCGAGGTTGGCGCGCACCTTCTTGAGAACCTCGACGAATCCCAGCCATTCCGCGGCCGGGACGGCGTTTGAGGCCTCGGCGCGCAGCACCGCGGCGATCGGCTGGATCTGCTCCAGCATCGCCTCGCCGGCCGGCGTCAGGTGCACGGTCTTGGCGCGGCGGTCGTCGGGATCGGGACGGCGCTCCACCAGGCCGCGCGCCTCGAGGCGGTCGAGCGCGCCGGACAGCGTCATCGCCTCGACGCCCATCCTCTCGGCGAGCACGTTCTGGCGGACCGCCCCGGCGCGGGCGGCGTGCGACAGCGTCCGCCCTTCGCCCGGCGTCAGGCCGAGTCCGGCCTCGCCGGTGCGCCGGTCGAGCTCCGCCCGGATCATGCGCGTCACGTCCGTCAGCAGGAAGCCGAAGGAATCGGGGTCGAAAGTATTCGCCATAGATAAGCCAGACTGATATTAAGGTTGGCTTATTAAACAGCGTTCGCGCTGTCAAGGTTGCGCGCGCGCGGCCCGCCGCCTACATGCTCGCCGCAGACCCCGACCTCTCAGCGGACGCCCCATGCCCAGCAAAGACGCCATCGACCTCGCCAGCCACCCCTTGACCGGCTGGACCGGCCCCCTCGGCCTGCCGGATTTCTCGGCAATCGAGGATAGCGCGTTCGCCCCCGTCTTCGACGTCGCGCTCGCCGCGCACCAGGCGGAGATCGACGCGATCGCCGGCCATGCGGAGCCACCTTCCATCGACAACACGCTCGCGGCGATGGAACTCGCCGGGGAGGCGCTGGGACGGGTTTCGGCCGTCTTCTGGTGCAAGGCCGGCGCCCACACCAACGACCAGATCCAGGCGCTGGAACGCGAGATCGCGCCGAAGATGGCGCGGCACTATTCCGGCATCGCGATGAACGCGCCTTTGTTCGCCAGGATCGATGCGCTTTACCAGAACCGCGACGCGCTCGGCCTCGACGCCGAGACGCTGCGCGTGCTCGAAAAGACCTGGAAACGCTTCGTCCGCTCGGGCGCCCTGCTCGAAGCGCCCGGCAAGGCGCGCCTTGCGGCGATCAACGAGGAATTGGCCGGTCTCGGCGCCCGGTTCGGGCAGAACGTGCTCGCCGACGAGCGCGACTGGGTGATGTTCCTCGAGGCGGGCGACCTCGCCGGCCTCCCCGAGTTCCTCGTCGGCGCGATGGCCCAGGCGGCCGAGGCGCGCGGCCGCAAAGGCAGCTATGCGCTGACCCTGTCGCGCTCCATCTACGAGCCGTTCACCACCTTCTCGGAGCGCCGCGACCTGCGCGAGGCGGCGTGGCGCGCCTTCACCATGCGCGGGCAGAACGGCGGCGCCACCGACAATATCGACGTCGTGCGCCGGACGCTGGCGCTGCGCGCGGAGAAGGCGCGGCTGCTCGGCTACGACAGCTACGCGGCGCTGAAGCTGGACGACACGATGGCGAAGACGCCCGCTTCCGTCCTCGGCCTGCTCGATCCGGTGTGGGACAAGGCCCGCGAGAAGGCGGCGGCCGACCAGAAGGAACTGCAGCGGCTGGCGATCGAGGCCGGCGGCAACGACGATATCGCCGGATGGGACTGGCGCTTCTGGCAGGAGCGGTTGCGCGCCGAGAAATACGCCTTCGACGAGGCCGAACTGAAGCCCTATCTCCAGCTGGAGCGCGTCATCGAGGCCTGCTTCGACGTCGCCACGCGGCTGTTCGGCATCACCTTCGCGGAAAAGCAAGGCGTCGCCGCCTGGCATCCGGACGTGCGCGCCTTCCAGGTGCTCAATGCCGACGGAACGGTGCGCGGCACCTTCCTCGCCGACTATTTCGCGCGGCCGTCGAAGCGCTCCGGCGCCTGGATGAGCGCGCTCGAATCCGGCTATCGCCTCGGCGACGGCGCCATGCCGGTCATCTACAACGTCATGAACTTCGCCAAGCCGCAGCCCGGCCAGCCGGCGCTGCTGTCGATGGACGAGGCGCGCACCCTGTTCCACGAGTTCGGCCACGCGCTGCACGGAATGCTCACCGACGTCACCTGGCCGTCGGTTTCGGGCACGTCGGTCAGCCGTGATTTCGTCGAGCTGCCCTCGCAGCTCTACGAACACTGGCTGACCGTGCCGCAGGTGCTCGAGAAGCACGCCCGCCATGCCGAGACCGGCCAGCCCATGCCGCCGGCACTGATCGAGAAGATGCTCGCCGCAAGGAACTTCGGCGCCGGCTTCGCCACGGTCGAGTTCACCGCCTCGGCGCTGATCGACATGGCCTACCACGCAAGCGGCGATGCGCCCGAGGACCCGATCGCCTTCGAGGCCGAGAGACTGAAGGAACTCGGCATGCCCGCCGCGATCGCCATGCGCCACCGCACCCCGCATTTCGGCCACGTCTTCGCCGGCGACGGCTATTCCGCCGGCTACTATTCCTACATGTGGTCCGAAGTGCTCGACGCCGACGCCTTTTCCGCCTTCGAGGAGACCGGCGATCCGTTCGATCCGGCGCTGGCCGAGAAGCTGCGCACGCACATCTATGCCGCCGGCGGATCGAAGGATCCGGAAGAGCTCTACCTCGCCTTCCGCGGCAAGATGCCGACGGCCGCGGCGATGATGGCCAAGCGCGGCCTGGCGTAGGGCGTGGCGATGAAGCAGCGCAAGCTCGGCAGGGGCGGTCCGGAAGTCGGCGCGGTCGGTTTCGGCTGCATGAGCTTCGGCGGCATGTATGGGCCGACGGATCGTGCCGAGAGCCTGCGCGCGCTGGCCAAGGCCGACGAACGCGGCATGACCCATCTCGACACCGCGCTCATCTACGGCGACGGGCTTTCGGAAGAGATCGTCGGCGCATTTCTCCGCGACCACCCGAAACGCTTCAAGATCGCCACCAAGGCCGGAATCGTCACCCGGCCGCACCGGCACTTCAACAACCGGCCGGACTATCTGCGCGAGGCGCTCGAAGGCTCGCTCAAGCGCCTCGGGGTCGATCACGTCGAACTGTTCTACATCCACCGCCGCGACCAGGATGTGCCCGTCGAGGAGGTGATGGGAACGCTGGTCCGCTTCAGGGACGAGGGCAAGATCGGCGGTATCGGCCTCTCCGAGGTCTCGCCGTCGACGCTGGAGCGCGCCGCGGCGGTGCACCCGGTCATGGCCGTGCAGAACGAGTACTCGCTGTGGACCCGCCTTCCCGATCTCGGCCTGATCCAGGCCTGCGCGCGGCTGGGCACCGCCTTCGTCGCCTTCTCGCCGGTCGGGCGCGGCATCTTCGCCGACCGGCGGCTCGACGCCGCGGCCTTCGCGGATCACGACTTCCGCAAGAGCAACCCGCGGTTTATGGCGCCGAACTTCGCCGTCAACGACGCCAGGATCGACCGCCTGCGCGCCTTCGCACGTGAACGCGGCTGGTCGACCGCCGCGCTCGCCGTGGCGTGGACGCTGCACCGCGGCGACCACGTCATCCCCATTCCGGGCACCCGCAGCGCCGACCATGTCGCCGAACTGGCAACGGCGGCCGAGATCGAGCTCGGCCGCCGACGACCTGGCGGCCATCGAGGCGATCCTGCCGGCCGGCTTCGCCCATGGCGACCGCTATTCCGAGTACCAGTCGGTGGGCACGGAACGCTACTGCTGAGCCTTGTTCGCACGCGGCCGGACGTATGGAAGGATGCCCGATAGGCGGTCGGATTATTCGGGGTAGCAAGCCGCCGGGATGTTCGGCCAGACGGCGCGGTCGCAGCCGAAGACCTCCCGCGTCTGGCGGAACTGCGCACTGACCGGCCCGGTGACGACCGGATCGACGCCGTAGGGCGCGTCGGCGAAGAGGCTCGACCGCTCGACCGGCAGCGCCTCCTCCGGCCCGGTGCCGGCGAGCGGCGTCGCGCCCGAGGCGATCGCCAGCGCGGCCAGCAACGCGGCGGGCAGGGCGACGCGGAGCAGGACGGAAGCGACGGCACGGAAATCGATCATCGGGACGCTCAACTGCGGCACGGCGGAAAGGTTCCGCCATTGGTTAACGGTTTTCATTCGAAACCGGATTGGTAAAGGAAGTGCTACGGCGAGCGGCTGGCCGGCGGAACGGCATGCTCGCCATGGGCGGCGGAAACCCATAAGGTCGACGCCGTCACCACGACGAGGAGCAGCGACGCCATGCAATGGTCCTATCCAATCCTGCGGGTCGCCGGCACCGAGATCCGCATCCACCTGACCTTCCTGCTGCTGCTCACCTGGATCGGCATCGCCTACTGGCAGGACGGCGGCGCGGCGGCGGCGATCGAAGGCGTCGGCTTCATCGTCGCCGTCTTCGCCTGCGTCGTGCTCCACGAGTTCGGCCACGCGACCGCGGCGCGGCGCTACGGCATCCGGACGCCGAAGATCACCCTTCTTCCGATCGGCGGCGTCGCCGAACTCGAGCGCCTGCCGGAGAAGCCCTCCGAGGAGATCGTCGTCGCCGTCGCCGGCCCGCTGGTCAACATCGTCATCGCTGGCTTCCTGATCCTCGGGCTTGGCGCCACGGTGGGCACCGAGGCGCTGACCTCGATGGAGGATCCGAAGCTCGAGTTCGTCGCGCGCCTCGCCGCCGTGAACATCTGGCTGGTGCTGTTCAATATGATCCCGGCCTTCCCGATGGACGGCGGCCGCGTGCTGCGTGCGCTGCTCGCCACCCGCTACAGCCGCGTCCGCGCCACCCAGATCGCCGGCACGATCGGCCAGTTCGCCGCCTTCGCCTTCGGCTTCATCGGCCTCGTCGGCGGCAACGTGCTGCTGATCTTCGTCGCCATCTTCGTCTATCTCGCCGCCACCGCCGAAACCCAGGCGATCGGCCTCCAGGACGCGGCGCGCGCCGTCGACGTCCGCGACGCCATGATCACCAGCTTCGAGAGCCTGCCCGCGACGGCGAGCCTCGACGACGCCGCTCAGGCGCTGCTGCGCACCACGCAGCACGAGTTTCCGATCCTGGATGGCGCCGGCAAGCTGCGCGGCATGCTGACCAGGACACATCTCGTTGCCGGCCTGCAGCAGCGCGGCGGCGCCGCGCCGGCCGTCGAGCTGATGGCGACCGACATCCCCCTGGTCGGCGACCGCGACAAGCTCAGCGCAGCGCTGGAGCAGTTGCAGAAGGGGGTATCGCCGGCCGTCGGCGTGGTCGATGCGAGGGGTGGGCTGGTCGGCTACGTCACCATCGAAAACATCGGCGAACTGATGATGTTGCGCAGCGCCGTCGCCCGCTGACGGACCCCTCCGGCTCGTCCCCCTTTCGCATTTGCGAAAAAGCCTGTAAGAGCGCGGCCGACCGAAGATGCCGCGCGCGACCTTGCGCGCCGAAAACCCCCGAGTACCCGAGATGCAGATCCGCAACATCGCGATCATCGCGCACGTTGACCATGGCAAGACCACGCTGGTCGACCAGCTCCTGAAGCAGTCCGGTTCCTTCCGCGAGAACCAGCGCGTCGCCGAGCGCGCCATGGATTCCAACGACCTCGAAAAAGAGCGCGGCATCACCATTCTCGCCAAGGCGACTTCGGTCGACTGGAAGGACACGCGCATCAACATCGTCGACACGCCCGGCCACGCTGATTTCGGCGGCGAGGTCGAGCGCATCCTGTCGATGGTGGATTCGGCCATCGTGCTCGTCGACGCCGCCGAAGGGCCGATGCCGCAGACCAAGTTCGTCGTCGGCAAGGCGCTGAAGGTGGGCTTGAAGCCCATCGTCGTCATCAACAAGATCGACCGGCCGGACGCGCGCCATGTCGAGGTGGTCAACGAGGTGTTCGACCTGTTTGCCGCGCTCGACGCGACCGACGAGCAGCTCGACTTCCCGATCCTTTACGGCTCGGGCCGCGACGGCTGGGTGTCGGAGAAGCCCGAGGGCCCGAAGGACCAGGGCCTGGCGCCGCTGTTCGACCTCGTGCTCAGGCACGTGCCGGCGCCGACCGTGCATCCCGGACCGTTCCGCATGATCGGCACGATCCTCGAGGCCAACCCGTTCCTCGGCCGCATCATCACCGGCCGCATCCACTCCGGCTCGCTGAAGCCGAACCAGGCGGTCAAGGTGCTGCATCACGACGGCACGCTGCTGGAGACCGGGCGTATCACCAAGATCCTCGCCTTCCGCGGGCTGGAGCGCCAGCCGATCGACGAGGCGCAGGCCGGCGACATCGTCGCCATCGCCGGACTGCAGAAGGGCACCGTCGCCGACACGTTCTGCGATCCGTCGGTCACCGAGCCGCTGAAGGCGCAGCCGATCGACCCGCCGACCGTCACCATGTCCTTCCTCGTCAACGATTCGCCGCTCGCCGGCACCGAAGGCGACAAGGTGACCAGCCGCGTCATCCGCGATCGCCTGCTCAAGGAGGCGGAGGGCAACGTCGCCCTGAAGATCGAGGAATCGGCAGACAAGGATTCGTTCTTCGTCTCCGGCCGCGGCGAGCTGCAGCTCGCCGTGCTGATCGAGACCATGCGCCGCGAGGGCTTCGAGATCGCCGTTTCGCGGCCGCGCGTGGTCATGCAGAAGGACGAGCACGGCCACCTGCTCGAGCCGATCGAGGAAGTCGTCATCGACGTCGACGAGGAGCACGCCGGCATCGTCGTGCAGAAGATGAGCGAGCGCAAGGCCGAGATGGTCGAACTGCGCCCGTCCGGCGGCAACCGCCAGCGCCTGGTCTTCTACGCGCCGACGCGCGGCCTGATCGGCTACCAGTCCGAGCTCCTGACCGACACGCGCGGCACCGCCGTGATGAACCGGCTGTTCCACGCCTACGAGCCCTACAAGGGCGAGCTGCCCGGCCGCACCAACGGCGTGCTGATCTCCAACGAGCAGGGCGAGGCGGTCGCCTACGCCATGTGGAACCTGGAAGACCGCGGCCCGATGGTCATCGATCCCGGCGTCAAGGTCTACCAGGGCATGATAATCGGCATCCATAGCCGCGACAACGATCTGGATGTGAACGTTCTCAAGGGCAAGAAGCTCACCAACATCCGTGCCGCCGGCAAGGACGAGGCCGTGCGCCTCACGCCTCCGATCCGCATGACGCTGGAGCGCGCGCTGGCCTGGATCCAGGACGACGAGCTCGTCGAGGTGACGCCGAAGACGATCCGCCTGAGGAAGCTCTATCTCGACCCCAACGAGCGCAAGCGCTTCGAGAAGTCCAGGACCGCCGGCGCCGCCTGAAAAGGCGCCGGGTAGGCGCGCCGGCCAAGGCCGGCGCGGTCAGCCGCGCAGGGGAAACAACGCGCGCAGCGCGGGATCGCGCAGCCACAAGCCGCCCCACATGAACAGGCCGAGATAGACGCTGAACAGCACGTGGCTGAACAGCGGATTGCCGGCGCGCAACTGCGTCGCCATGGCGCCGCCCAGCAGGCCCATCGCCAGCACCGCGCCGAGCACGCTCGTGCGCGGCCACAGGTAGAGCAGCACGCAGGCGACTTCGAGCAGGCCGATCATCAGCGTATAGCCCTGCGGCCAGCCGAGCTGCGCCATGCTGTCGGTCGCGACCGAGGCTCCGACGAGCTTCGGCGCGGCAGACGCCACCAGCAGAAAGGCCGCGAAGAGGCCGCTCAGGACCCAGCCGGTCGTCACCATCATGCCATTGCTCATCGAAGGTCTTCCCTCTCCGTTCCGCGCGAGCGCCCCGGCCGGTGAATCCGCCATTGCATCAAGCGCTTCGCCATTTTATCTTCATATCAAGATATTTCCGGAGTTATCTTGATGTCAAGACAAATCCGCGGCACCGGCGGCTTCGGCGATGACCATGTCGGCTCGCGCCGCGAACAATGGGCCCGGGAACTTCCCGACCTGGATACCGTCGGGATGGCCGTGCTCGGGCGGGCGCGCTGGATCAGCCTTTTCGTGCGCCCCGCCATCGAGGATGTGTTTCGCCGCCACGGCCTCGATACCGGGGAATTCGACGTGGTGGCCACTCTCCTGCGCTCCGGGCCGCCCTACCGTCTTCGGCCGACCGAACTCTATCGATCGCTGATGATCTCCTCTGGCGGTCTCACCAACCGACTCGCGCGCCTCGAGAAAGCCGGGCTGGTACGGCGCGTGGAGAGCGGCAATGACGCGCGCAGCCTGCCGGTCGAACTGACCGGGAAAGGCCGCACGACTGCCGAAGCGGCGATACGGGCGGACATGGAATGCGAAGCGGCGCTGCTCGCCGGCCTCAGCAGCGACGAACGCGACACGCTGGGCAGGCTTCTGTGCAAGCTCGCATTCAGTCTCGACCGGCCCCCGCGCGGCGATCCGTCCTGAACGCCCGTCGTCCGGTGGCTCGCCGCGCCGCTCGGACGGTGGCGAGCGCCGGCAGCCGCGCGATTGCCTCGCCGGGCTCCGATGTCCTAACCTCGCGCGCTCGCAAACGCCAACCGGAGTCCTCATGCGTGTAGCAAGCTTCACACTTCTCGCCCTCGTTCTCGGCTTCTTCGGCGGCTGGGCCGTCGCGACGTCGGCCGCCTTTCGCTACATGGACGCCGCCAACGTCTTCGACCGCGACGGCGGCGGGGCGATGGGCGCCTTCTTCATCATCGGTCCCTTTTTCGGCCTCATCGTCGCCATCGTCGCAGCCGGTATGACCGCGGCGCGCATGCTGCGCAGGGACGTGACGGTACCGGTCGGCGCGAAGGCGCCGGCCACGGGCGGTATGGGCCTGCTGGTCGCCGCAGTGGCGGCGGTCGGCGTCTACCTGGTCGCCTGGTTCATCATCGAGCTCGGCGGCCCGTACGGGCTCGAGGGCGCGGCGAAGCCGCTCGCCGAAGACGGCATCCCCGCCATGTTCGGACTGGCCGCCGGCATCGGCGCCTGGACCATCGGGCGGCGCCGCAGCGCCTGAGGTATCGCCCTCGTCCCGCACAAGCCTTGCAGACACGGTGCTCCTGCTCTAAGGAGCCGTTCCCCGAGGCGATCCGGATACCCCGCACCTTGCCGCAGTAACGACCGGTCTCATCGTCAGTCCCCAACGGGTGCAAACGCGCCCATGAGATCGTCTTCGTTCGAAGGGGCGGCGGTTCGAGACCGGTATGGCATCGCCTGCCTCCGGACATCCCGTCCCGATCTTCCCTAGCGCCGCCGCACCGAGCCTCCTTCGAGGCATCTCGCCCCGCACGACCCGCCGAACCCTTTGCAAGGGCAAGCGCATATGTCGGGCACGCTCCGCGTCCTCTGGACCATCCGTACCTCCACCACCACCCCCAGCCCCATCCTCCGCTGCAGCCGCTGCGACCAGCCGCGCGCCTTCGAGCCGAGCGGCAGGTTCCGCCTCAACGCCAACGGCAAGCGCCTCGACGCCTGGCTGATCTATCGCTGCGCCGGGTGCGGCGCGGCGTGGAACCGCGCGATCTTCGAGCGCCGGCAACGAAGCGAGATCGACGACACCATGCTCGAGGCGCTGCAAGGCAACGATCCGGTCCTCGCCGAGCGGGTCGCGCGCGATGCCGCGGGGCTCCGGCGGTGGACAGCCCGTTTCGCCGAGGGCGACGGCGGCGCGATCGCAATCGAAAAGGTCGTTCTGGCGCACGGCCCCGGCGACGTGGAACGGCTGGCGATCGACCTCGTGCTCGCGGTGGGCACGAC